>NZ_JBPXMQ020000008.1:0-199569 GCF_053470405.2 Azospirillum mesophilum | reverse complement strand
CTTCCGGGCCATTGCCACACGCTACGACAAGCTTGCCAGCACCTTTCTGGCCGCCGTTTACCTCGTCTCGGCTGTCATCTGGCTCAACTGACGACACGCTCTAGGCCATCACGCGTTCGGCCGGGAAATGAAGCGTGATCCGGGTGCCCTGCCCCGGCGCGCTGACCAGCTCCAGCCGGCCGCCATGCGCTTCGACCAGCGAGCGCGTGATCGGCAGGCCGAGCCCGGTGCCCGTCCGGTTGCGGATCTGGTCGCTCGGCACTTGGCGGAAGGGCTCCAGCACCATCCCGTGGTGTTCCTGGGCGATGCCGATGCCGGAGTCGACCACGGCGACGGCAAGCCCTTCTTCCGACCGCGTCACCTCGACCACGATCTTCCCGCCCTTCGGCGTGTATTTGACCGCGTTGGACAGCAGATTCAGAAGCATCTGGCGCAGCGAACGCCGGTCCGCCCGCAGGAGGGGCAGCGGACGGGGCAGGCTGGCGTCGAAGGCCAGCCCGGCGGAGACCAGCGCATGCTCCTGCAGGGAATGCACCTCGCCGATGGCGATGGCGACATCCACCTCCTCGTCGTGCAGGTCGAAGCGCCCGGCCTCGATCTTCGACAGGTCGAGGACGTCGTTGATCAGTTCCAGCAGATGCGCGCCGGAGGCCCGGATGTTGCGGATGAAGTCGCGCTGGCGGTCGGTCAGCGGGTTGCCGTCGGATTCCAGCAGGAATTCCGAAAAGCCGATGATGGCGTTGAGCGGAGTGCGCAACTCGTGGCTCATGTGGGTCAGGAACTCCGACTTCGCCCGGCTTCCCTCCTCCAGCCGCGTGTTCAGCTCCGCGATGCGGCGCATCTGGCGCAGGATCAGGTCGGTCAGCGCCACGCGCAGGCTGCGGGCGATGTCGATCTTCCAAGCCGGCCAGGGGCGCGAGTGGCCACGCTTCACCTCCAGCCAGCGCTCGAAGGACTTGCGCGGCAGCACCATGGCGGAGTCCGTCGCCGCCGTCTTGCGCGGGTCGCCGCCCCAGCTGATGGTCTCCTCGATCTCCGGCCGGAACCAGATGATCATGTGCTGCCGCTCGTCGCCCAGCAGGATCGCCAGCATGCCGCTCGCCTTCGGGCGGTAGGGCGTGAAGGCCGGGAAGACGGCGGACAGCGAGTCGGTGGCGTAGACATGGTCGGTCATCGTCCGGCGCAGCCAGGAGACGAGATCCGCCACGGCCCCCACCGGCGGGGCGTCGCCGACGGTGGTGATGGCGTCCGCGTTGACGACGGCGACGCCGCTCGACGCATAGAACAGGTCGGTCAGCGTCACGGGACCGCGCGTCAGGGCCTCCACGAAGTCTTCCGCACCGGCGATCTGCTCCAGCAGGCGGGCGTGCAGCTCGACATGCGCGGCACGGGAATCGCGCTCGGCGGCGCTTTCGGTGGCGTCCAGCCCCAGGCTGAAGGCGTCGGCGACGGCGGCGACGATGGTCCGCTCGGCCAGCGGCACGGCGTGAGGCTGGCGGTGATGGCCGACGATCAGCCCCCACAGCTGCCCGCCCTTCATGATCGAGACGGACAGCGACGCGTTCACCCCCATGTTCCGGTGATAGTCGAGATGCACCGGCGACAAGGTGCGCAGATGGGCGTGGGAAAGGTCGAGCGGCGGCGCGCCGGCCACGGCGGACAGCAGCGGCACCGGCTCCGCGTCCCGGTTGTGCACCATGCGGATGCGGTTCCTGGCGTAGAGCGCCCGCGCCTGCGCCGGAATGTCGGAGGCCGGAAAGCGGAATCCCATGAAGGATTGCGTCCAATCCGCCACCTTCTCCTCCGCCACCACGTCGCCGTTGCCGGCCGCGTCGAAGCGGTAGACGATCACCCGCTCCAGCCCGGTCATGTTGCGGATGACGCGGGCGGTGAGGGCCGCCAGCTCCTCGAAATTTCCGGCGTCGCGGATGGCGGCGATGCCCGGACGGATGCCGTTGTGGATTTCCCCGAACAGCCAGCCTTCCGACCGGTCTGGCAGCCGTTCGACCTCCAGGATCACCTGTCCAGCATGCGCGTGCAGCATCGCGGCAAGCGCAACGCCGTTGGCCGGCGTCAGGGCGGCGTACCAGCCCTGCGCGCGCTGCACCGGCGGCAGACTCATCAGCGCGTCGATGGCCGCGGGCAGCTCCGGAAGGCCGACCGATGAGACCCCGTTGCCCAGCAATTCGCCCGGCCCGCGGTCGAAGAACAGCGCGGTGTTGGCGCTGCAGGCCGTGACGGTGCCGCTGGCCGCGTCGAAGGCGATCAGCGCGCCTTGCGGCTGAATGGCGCCGGGGAGGTGAATCGGCTCCTGTTCACAGGGACAGGCGGCCTGCGTGGAAAGGTCGGCTTGCGGGCGGGGCTCCAGGGCGGCGGACAGGGCAAATCCCCATTGCTTCGTAGTCTTCTCGAAGCTGTGCCCGGAGCCGCCTCCGGGTCAAGCGTCGCTTCAGGGGTGCGACAGGCTGCCCCGATCCCGGCTCGCCGCTTCCGCCAGCTTCGCGGCGGCACGGGCGGTGCGGCGCAGGCGGACCCGTTCGGACTTCCGGCGGGCGGGCGGAGCGCCGCGGCGCAGGCCCTTGTTGGCGTACATCTTCACATCGGCCTTCCGGATCACCTCGTCCTCGTGGTCGTCGGCGCCGTAGGGCTGGATGCCCAGCGAGAAGCGGATCGGCAGCTCGGCGCCGTTCCAGTGGACGTGTCGGGCGTTGGCCTGCTCGGCCATCTGGTGGGCACGGGCGGCCCCCGCCTCGGCGTCGGTGTTGGTCAGCAGGACGGCGAATTCGTCGCCCCCCAGCCGCGCCACCACATCCTCCTGCCGGATGGACCCGGCGATCAGCCGCGCGACGTGGCGCAGGTAGGCGTCGCCGGCCAGATGCCCGTGCGTGTCGTTGATCCCCTTGAAGCCGTCCAGGTCGATCATGACCAGGACGCCGCCCGCCCCGCCGTGCCGCCGGGCCGACGCCAGCTCCCGCCGGAGATGGCCGTAGAAGCCGCGGCGGTTCAGCAGGCCGGTCAGTTCGTCGGTCATCGCCACGCTTTCCAGATAGGCGATCCGTTCCTGCTGTTCGGCGATGGTCGCCTGGGCCTCGGCAAGCATATGTTCCAGAGCCGTCCATTCGACGGAGCGCGGCTTGAACAGCCGCACGCCGTTCATGACCGGGGTCCAGCTCTTGCCGTCGGTGTGATCGACGGCGGCGAGGTGCTCAGGGTCCGAGGCGGTGACGATAGCGCTCATAGGCTGGCTCCACTTGATCCGGGAAACCTATGACAGCCCTTCTCGCAACCACCGTGCCAACCGCTCCACAACGGCCAACCTATTGTTACAGCATGCTTTTTCGGACAGTCGGAATCCTCTGCCCACCATCCCTCCCGGCAGCAATTTCCTGATTCCTTGGATACTCGGCAAATTTGATCGGCATTTTAGACAACTTTGTCACAAACATTATCTCCCGCGAAAAAGGCATCCAGGTTGTCGAGCGCGCGGAACCCCATGGCGTTGCGCGTCTCCACCGTGGCGCTGCCCAGATGCGGCAGAAGGAAGGCGTTCTCCAGGCTGCGGTAGCCGGGGTGCAGGTTCGGCTCGTTCTCGAACACGTCCAGCCCGGCGGCGGCGAGGCGACCGGTCCTGAGCGCCGCGATCAGCGCCTCGTCGTCCACCACGGACCCGCGCGCGGTGTTCACGACGATGGCGCCGGCCGGCAGGCGGTCGATCCGCGCCGCGTTCAGCCAGTGCCGGGTCTCCGCCGTCGCCGGGAAATGCAGGGACAGCACGTCGCAGACCGGCAGCATGGCCTGCGGGTCCGCGTGGAAGACGGCGCCCTGTTCCAGTTCCGGCGGAAGACGCTTGCGGTTGCTGTAATGGATGTTCATGCCAAAGGCGCGTGCGCGCTGCGCCACGGCCCGACCGATTCGGCCCATCCCGATGATCCCCAGCCGCTTGCCGCCGAGGTGGGTCCCGAGAAGCTGCGTGGGCGTCCAGCCGGTCCAGGCATTGGCGCGGATCATCCGCTCCCCCTCCGACGCGCGGCGGGCTGCGCCCAGCATCAGCAGGAGGGCGATGTCGGCGGTGGCGTCGGTCAGCACGTCCGGCGTGTTGGTGACGACCAGCCCCCGCGCCTTCGCGGCGCCAAGGTCGATGTGGTCGGTGCCGACGGAGAAGGTGGCGAGGATGCGCAAGCTGTCCGGCAGGGCCGCGATGGTCTCCGCGTTCAGCCGGTCGCCGGCGGAGCAGAGGATCGCGTCCGCCCCCTGCGCCCGCGCCACGATGTCGGCCCCCGTCAGGGGCGTGTCGTCCGGGTTGAGACGGGCGTCGTAGTCGCGCGCGGCGCGGGCCTCCACCGCCTCCGGCAGGCGGCGGGTCAACAGCAGGACGGGCCTGGCCTTTCCGCCCCCCATTTCACCATCGGAACCTTGGGCGTCGGTGTGCATGGGTGTATCCTCCAGTTTCCGGTTATTCGGACGGTCGGGCCTTCCGATCCGACATCGAAACACCCATAATCCATTCGACGACACCAATCACCCGTGGAACTCGCCTTGCAGAACCGCCGTCCCGCCGCCCGCCTCGCCCTTTGCGCGACTTTCGGCGCGTTCCTGCTGACCCTGACCGCCCTGCCCGCCACCCCTCCGGCCGAGGCGGCGGCGGCCGACATCCTGCCCCACCGTGCGGTCTACAAGATGTCGCTGCTGTCCGCCCGCAACAGCTCGAAGGTCAGCGACGTGCGCGGCCGCATGATGTTCGAATGGGCCGACGCCTGCGACGGCTGGACGACGGAGCAGCGCTTCCAGCTGCGCTTCGTCTATGCCGAGGGCGACGAGATGGCGATGAACACCAACTATACCACCTGGGAGGCGAAGGACGGGCAGCGCTACCGCTTCAACGTCCGCAAGCTGGTCAACGGGGAGGTGGACGAGGAGGTGCGCGGCGAGGCGCGGCTGGAGAAGGACGGCAGCGGTTCCGCCACCTTCACCAAGCCCGAGACCCAGGAGATGAAGCTTCCCGACGGGTCGATGTTCCCGACGGCGCACACGCTGGCGATTTTGGACCATGCCGGGGCCGGCGACACCTTCTTCAACCGCATCGTCTTCGACGGCGCCGACGCCGAGGGCGCCACCGAGGTGTCGACCGTCATCGGAAACCCGATCGAGGGAAAGGAAGAGGCCATCGACCCGCTGCTGAAGGGCAAGAAGGGGTGGCCCGTGCGCATGGCCTTCTTCCCGCTGAAGAGCGACGCGGCCCAGCCGGAATATGAGATGAGCCTGCGCCTGCTTCAGAACGGCGTGGCCGAGTCCATGCAGATCGATTACGGCGACTTCACCGTGAACGCCATCCTGGAAAAGGTCGAGGCGCTGCCGAAATCCAAGTGCTGACCGTTTCAACGCGTCGCAGTGCGCGTTTCAGGGGTTGCAATTCCTAAAGATTGCATCGCACATACTCTAGGCGCTTTACTATATCTTGATGAAGCGCCGCTATGGTTCGCGTGGCGAGCGTGCGCCCGTTTGGTGCCGCGACGCTCGCACCGATATGACGAGAGGGTTCGCGATGAGCAAGAAGAAGGTCATGGTTGGCCAGGTGTTTCAAACCGTCGGTGCGACCAACGGCCGGTCCTGGCGCGTGAAGGCTACTCTCACCCTGTTCGGGATTCCGCACGCCCAGATGGTCAGCACGGAGGATGAGGGCGACGCCAAGACGCTGAGCTGCCTCGTCCTGACCGACTCCAGCTATTACCGGCTGATCGAATCCCCACCGGTGGCCGCCTGATCCCACATCGGGACCAACGAGTCGGGACCAACGAAAAGCCCCTCCTCCGCAAGGACGAGGGGCTTTGATCTTTCTCAGGCAAACAATCGCTGCCAACCGCTCTCCTACGCCACCTTGGCGTGGGCGATGGCCTCGCGGACGCTGACGCCCTTACGCAGGATGTTGTCCACCGCGCGGCCCTGCACGAGGTTGATGCCGACCTTGTGGGCGTAGACGAGGCTCGACACGCTGTCGCAGCGCGCCAGGATGAACTTGCAGCGGTCCTGCTCGCGGATGCGGTCCATGAAGTATTTTTCGAAGGTCGGGTCCATCTCCAGCATGTCGCTGGACCAGAAGATCTTCGCGTAGTCGGCGTTCAGATATTCCAGGTCGAAGTTGGTCACCCAGAAAGGGTTCAGGCCATCGACCGCGATCTGGTACTGGCGATCCTGGGCGAAATCGACCACTTCGTTGAACAGCGACAGGTTCTCGATCAGGTCGCCCTTGGAGATCTCAAGCACCACATGCCCGCGGAAATCGATGGGCAGACGCTCGTCGAACTTCACGAAGCCGGTGGAGATCACCGTGGACAGGTTGATGTTGATCCCGATGCGCCGGCCGCGCATGAAGCTGAGGCCATGGTTCAGCGCGCGCAGCACCGACTGGTCCAGGTTCGCGGTGAAGTAGTTGAACAGCCACTTGTTGGCGGTGATGTCGTATTCGGGGCAGAGCCGTTCCTGGAGCAGCTTGATCGAGATGTACAGCTCGAAATAGGCCATCTCGTCATCGGAGTTCTGGCCGATGTTGGCGATGGCCTGATTGAACAGGAAGGGCGACAGGTCGAACATCTGCATGGAGCGTTCGAGCTTCGCCATTTCCTCCAGCGTGATGGGCGGCTTGGTCTCGGTGGCGTGATGGCCGGTCTCGTTGGCCTGAAGCTCTTCGATGAAGCGGATGACGTTGATGAAGTTCAACGCCAGTTCCATGATCGAATAGAGCGAATATTCCTTGTAGGGGTTCGGCCCCGTCAGCGTCGTCTTCGCCAGGAAAATCTGCTCGACCTTCTGGCAGACGTCGGTGACGCCGGTCAGCTTCAGGCCCTTGTAGAGGATGATGACGTCGCCGTTGGAGATGTTGAAGGACTGAAGGTATGACGCCTTGTTCGCCAGTTCCTGGATGATCGTGCGGACGATCATCTGGCTGGACGGGTCCTTGTCCTTCAGCAACGACAGGTGCATGTGGATCAGGCGCATGCCCTGCAATTCAGCCTTTGCAGAGCGCAGCAGATTCATCAACTTATCGTTGTCGAACTCCGGCTTCTGGTCCTTCGCGGCGGCCACGGCGGCCTGCTTCTCCGTGGAGGAGAGGCGGACCCGGTCACGTCCCATGGGTGGTTTGCCGCCGAACCTGCTCATACGCGAATCCCCTAAGCCGGCACAAATAGTCCTGTGCGCACCCGATTTGCGGGCGATCGCCCCAAGGCCCCGCCCCGTCCGATGCACGGCCGGACCATGGTTCCCGAGCGATATTAACTCTAACCTTTTCTGAAAAGCCCTTAAGGCGTGGTTAACGGCCGAAAATTATTTCGTATTCTCGTTAAAAAACCTTCCAATCCGAAGGTTTCCGGCCACAATTTTCGGGCTTGAGGGCCGCAGGCCGGGGTGAAAAGGGAGCGGGGCCGGTCAGGCCTCCGCACCCCGATCGGTCGGCACGATGCGCACGCGGCGGTCCTGGACCGCCAGTCCGATGCGGCCGTGCTTCAGCGCCAGCGCATCCTCGCCGAACAGCTCGCGCCGCCAGCCGCTCATGGCCGGCACCTGGGCGGCATCATCGGCGGCGATCGCCTCCAGGTCGGCGGCGGACGCCACCAGCTTCGACGCGACGTTGTTTTCCTCGCACTTCATCTTCAGCAGCACGCGGAGAAGCTCGACGATGGGCTGGAGGCCGGGCGGCGGCTCCTCCCGCGGCTCGACGCGCGGCAGTTCCGACTCCGGCAGATCGAGTCCGCGCTGCACACAGGCCAGCACGTCGGCCCCCTGGCGCCCCTCCGCGAAGCCACGGCCCATGCCGCGCGTGCGGGCGAGGTCGTCCACCGTGGTCGGCGCGTGGGCGGCGATCTCCAGCAGCGCCTCGTCGCGCAGCACGCGGGAGCGCGGCAGGTCGCGCCGCTGCGCCTCGCGCTCGCGCCAGGCGGCCAGTTCCTTCAGGATGGCCATGAAGCGCGGCTTGTTGGTGCGCACCTTCAGCCGCAGCCAGGACGTCTCCGGGTCCACCTGATAGGTGGCCGGATCGGTCAGCACGGCCATCTCCTCCTCCAGCCAATGGGCGCGGCCGGTGCGGACGAGGCGGCGCTTCAGCTTCTCGTAGGCCGGGCGCAGGTGCGTGACGTCGGACAGCGCGTAGGTGAGCTGCCGCTCGGTCAGCGGGCGTTGCGACCAGTCGGTGAAGCGGCTGGACTTGTCGATGCGGGCGCCGGCCAGCTTGGTGACCAGCGTCTCGTAGCCCACGCTCTCGCCGAAGCCGCAGACCATCGCGGCGACCTGCGTGTCGAACAGCGGGTGCGGGATCTGGCCGGACAGGTGCCAGAAAATCTCCACATCCTGCCGTGCGGCGTGGAACACCTTCAGGATCAACGGGTCCACCATGACGCGGAAGAGCGACGACAGGTCGATGCCTTCGGCCAGCGGGTCGATGGCGACGGCGCCGTTCGGCCCGGCCACCTGCACAAGGCAGAGCTGCGGCCAGTAGGTCTTCTCGCGCAGGAATTCGGTGTCGACGGTGATGTACTCGGCGCCGGCCAGGGACAGGCAGAAGGCGTCCAGCTCTTCGGTCGTGGTGATCAGTGTCATGATCGCTTCATACACGAGCGCGCGGCTGCGCGAAAGCTCGCCCTTCGGCAAGACGTGAAGGCCAGAAAAGCATGGATGCAGGGTTGACAATCGGGCGCTGTCGGTGTGGTGTGTCGGGCCGCTTTTCCGCGCAGGACTCCGACCTTTTCCAAGGTGTTTCGACCCATGCACCCCTACCGCACGCACACCTGCGGCCAGCTTCGCGAAGAGAACGCCGGTCAGATTGTCCGCCTGTCGGGCTGGATCAACCGCAAGCGCGACCATGGACAGCTTCTGTTCATCGACCTGCGCGACCATTACGGCCTGACGCAGTGCGTGGTCGATACCTCCAACCCGGCCTTCCAGGTGGCCGAGCGGTTGAAGCTGGAATCGGTCATCACCGTGACCGGCAAGGTCGTGAAGCGCACGCCGGAAACCATCAACGACCGCCTGCCGACCGGCCACATCGAGGTGCAGATCGGCGAGCTGACGGTGCAGAGCGAGGCGGAGCAGATCCCCCTCCAGGTCAACCAGGAGGCCGACACCGGCGAGGACGTGCGCCTGCGCTACCGCTTCCTGGACCTGCGCCGCGAGCGCATCCACGAGAACATCATGCTGCGCTCCCGCGTCATCGCGTCGGCCCGCCGCCGCATGATCGAGCAGGGCTTCACCGAATTCCAGACGCCGATCCTCACGGCCTCCTCGCCGGAGGGTGCCCGCGACTATCTGGTGCCCAGCCGCAACCATCCGGGCAAGTTCTACGCCCTGCCGCAGGCGCCGCAGCAGTTCAAGCAGCTTCTGATGGTCGCGGGCTTCGACCGCTACTTCCAGATCGCCCCCTGCTTCCGTGACGAGGACGCCCGCGCCGACCGTTCGCCGGGCGAGTTCTACCAGCTCGACTTCGAGATGTCCTACGTCACCCAGGAGGATGTCTTCGCGGCCATCGAGCCGGTGCTGTTCGGCATCTTCGACGAGTTCGGCAGCTTCCGCCGCGAGACCACCCCGGTCATCGACAAGCCGCCCTTCCGCCGCATCAGCTTCGCCGAATCGATGCTGAAGTACGGCAACGACAAGCCGGACCTGCGCAACCCGCTGGTCATCACCGACGTGACCGACGTCTTCAAGCGCGACGACGTCGAGTTCCGCGCCTTCAAGCAGACCATTGAGAAGGGCGGCGTCGTGCGCGCCATCCGCGCCCCGAAGGTCGCCGACAAGCCGCGCAGCTTCTTCGACAAGCTGAACGACTGGGCGCGCGGCCTCGGCGCGCCGGGCCTCGGCTACATCATCTTCGAGGCCACGGGCGGCAAGGGTCCGATCGCCAAGTTCGTGCCGGAGGCCGCGCAAGCGGAACTACGGACGGCGGTGGGCCTTGAGGACGGCGACGCGGTCTTCTTCGTCTGCGACCTGCCGGGTCCGGCCGCCAAGCTGGCCGGCTTCGCCCGCACGAAGATCGGCGAGGAGCTGGACCTGATCGAGAAGAACGCCTTCCGCTTCTGCTGGATCGTGGACTTCCCGATGTTCGAACTGGACGAGGAGACCAACAAGGTCATCTTCAGCCACAACCCGTTCTCCATGCCGCAGGGCGGCCTGGAGGCGCTGAACACCATGAACCCGCTGGACATCAAGGCCTACCAGTACGACATCGTCTGCAACGGCGTCGAACTGTCGTCGGGCGCCATCCGGAACCATCTGCCGGAGGTGATGTACAAGGCGTTCGAGATCGCCGGCTACTCGCCGGAAGAGCTGGAAGCCCGCTTCGGCGGCATGCTCAGCGCCTTCAAGCTGGGCGCCCCGCCGCACGGCGGCTCGGCCCCGGGCATCGACCGCATCGTGATGCTGCTGGCCGACGAGCCGAACATCCGCGAGGTCATCGCCTTCCCGCTGAACCAGCGCGCCGAAGACCTGCTGATGCAGGCCCCGGCCCCGGTCGACCAGGCCCGCCTGCGCGAGTTGCACCTGAAGCTCGACCTGCCGAAGCCGAAGGTCTCCGCGACCGAGACGCCGAAGGCCGCGAGCTGACGGCGATTTCCACTAGGTACCGTTCCCTCTCCCAGCCCCGCTGGGAGAGGGAGGGACCCGCGCCGTAGGCGCGGGAGGGTGAGGGCAAGGTTTTGCCGAGAATCCGGTTTTGCCGAGAATCCATTGTGTGCCTCACCGGGATTCTTGGGGAAACCTTGCCCTCACCCTCCCATGCTGCGCATGGGTCCCTCCCTCTCCCGCCTCTCGCGCAAGCAAGCTTGCGCCCCCGGGGGTGGGGGGAGGGGAGTGGGGTGGGGTTGGGGGGAGGGGGGGNCGCCCCCGGCTCTCAGCGAATGCCTTTGGCATTCGCTGAGAGCCGGGGGCGGGCGAGGGGGGTTACACAGCTTTGCCCCTCACTCCGCCGCTTGGGGCCTTGCCGGCGGAATGATTTCGCCCTTGCGGTTCAGGGCCTTGGCGAGGGCGTCGAGGCGGCGTTGCACCGCTTCGCCGGCCGGGACGCTGAAGTCGTCGGGCAGGGTCAGCACCAGCCGTTCCCCCACCACCTTCAGCGTCGTGCGCTGCAGCAGGGCCGTGGCACCGCCGGTCAGCGTGTGCGCCAGCCGAAGCGCCAAGCCCAGCACCAGCGCCTTCAAGGCCTGCGCGTCGCTGACCAGCGCCCGCGCGCCCAGGGTGCTCGCTCCCTCCAGCGTCCCGGCGTAGCGGGCGTAGACGGCCAGGGCCAGAAAGGCCCGCTCGTCGTGGTCCACCGCCGGGAAGGGGAAGCGCAGGATGCGCAGGAAGGCGTGCTCGGCGCGGTAGTCCGGGTGCTCCGCCCAGCCCACGTCGCTCAGCAGGCAGGCGGCTTGGCGCAGGCGCAGCGCCGCATCGTCCTCCCCAGCGAACAGGCCGCTCGTCCAGGACACCAGCAGGGCCGGGTCGCCGATGCGGCTGAAGCGCTGCGCCCAATCGTCGGCGGCGGCGATCAGCGGATCCTGGCGCTGCGCCTCCGGGCTCAGCAGGGAGAACAGGTGCCCTTCCCGCAGCCCGAAGGCGGAGAACACCACCATGGAAGGCTGGGCCATGCGCAGCAGCCGTTCGAACACCAGCGCCGCGTAGGGCAGCGTGTCCGCCCGCCGGCGGGAGCCGGACATCTTCTCCAGCGACGACCGGCTCTGCTTGGCGACCAGGGCCGCGAAGTCGCGGGCCTCGCCGCAGGGCACGGCGTAGTGGTGGATGATGTGCAGCGGGTGCTTCACCTGCTCCATGTGCAGCTTGGCGAGAGCCCGCCAGCCGCCGCCCACGGGGTAGAAGGGCCGACCCTTCGCCTGGGGCAGCCAGTCCAGCTTTTCCAGATGCTGGTCGATGGCGCGGTTCAGCCCGTTCTGCTTGCCGGTGTTCAGCTCCATCAGCCGCAGGGGGCCGAGCGGCATGGTCACATGCTCCCCGATCACGCCCCGGTTCAGCTGGACCAGCTCCAGGCTGCCGCCGCCGAGGTCGCCGACCAGCCCGTCGGCGGCTGGGGTGCCGGATAGCACGCCCATGGCGGACAGCCGCGCTTCCTCCTCGCCGCTGATGACGCGGACCTCCAGGCCCGTGCGGTTCTTCACGGCCTCCACGAAGGCCGCCCCATCGTCGGCGTCGCGCACGGCGGCGGTGGCGATGATGTCCAGCCGGCCGATGCGCATCCCGGCGGCCAGCATGGCGAAGCGTTCCAGCGCCTCCAAGGCCTGCGCCACGCCCTCCGGGTTGAGGCGGCCGGACTTCTCCACCCCGCGCCCCAGGCCACACAGGACCTTTTCGTTGAAGAGCGGCAGCGGCGACCGCTTCAGCCCGTCATAGACGACCAGCCGGATCGAGTTGGACCCGATGTCGATGACCGCGACCCGCTCGCCCTTTTCGGTCGAGCCCGCCGCCCGTTCCTGTGCCGTCGTCATAGGCCGTCGTCACTCCCGCTTTCAGGACACCGTACGCAGCTTCAACCGCGGCGGCGTTCGTTTGCTGCTCAGCGCGCTGCCGCGGCCCGACAGGCTGGGGTTGGTCATGAAGTAGTTGTGGGCGCTGAAAGCGTCCGGCCCTGCCTCCACGCGGTGATACACCCCATCGGGGGCGAGCTTCCAGCTGTTCGCCTCGTCCTTCAGGTTGGCGACCATGATCTGGTCCAGCACCTGCTCGTGCACCGTCGGGTTCTCGATGGGCACCAGCGTCTCGATGCGGCGGTCCAGGTTGCGCGGCATCCAGTCGGCCGAGGAGATGAAGACCTTCGCCTGCGGATTCGGCAGCGGCTGGCCGTTGCCGAAGCAGATCACGCGCCCATGCTCCAGGAAACGGCCGACGATGCTGCGCACGCGGATGTTCTCCGACAGGCCCTTCACGCCGGGGCGCAGGCAGCAGATGCCGCGGATGACCATGTCGATCTGCACGCCCTTCTGCGAGGCCTCGTACAGCTTGTCGATGATCTCCGAATCGACCAGCGAGTTCAGCTTCACCCAGATCTGCGCGGGCTTGCCGGCCGACGCGTTGGCGATTTCCGCGTCGATCAGCTGGACCAGCCGCTGGCGCAGCGTGATCGGGGCGATGGCGATCTTCTCCAGATGCTTCGGCGTGGCGTAGCCGGTCATGAAGTTGAACATCACCGCCGCGTCGTGGCAGAGCGCCGGGTCGCAGGTGAAGAAGGACAGGTCGGTGTAGACCTTCGCGGTGATCGGATGGTAGTTGCCCGTCCCGAAATGCACGTAGCTGCGCAGCGCCTTGTTCTCGCGCCGCACCACAAGCGACACCTTGGCGTGCGTCTTCAGGTCCACGAAGCCGTAGACCACCTGGGCGCCCGCACGCTCCAGGTCGCGCGCCCAGCGGATGTTGGCCTCCTCGTCGAAGCGGGCCTTCAGCTCCACCAGCGCGGTGACCGACTTGCCGGCCTCCGCCGCCTCGATCAGGGCGGCGACGATGGGGCTATCCTTGCTGGTGCGGTAGAGCGTCTGCTTGATGGCGACGACCTGCGGGTCGCGCGCCGCCTGCCGGATGAACTGCACCACCACGTCGAAGCTCTCGTACGGGTGGTGGACGACGATGTCCTTGTCGCGGATGGCCGCGAAGCAGTCGCCGCCGAAGTCGCGGATGCGCTCCGGGAAGCGGGCGTTGAAGGGCCGGAAGACGAGGTCGGGCCGCTCGTCCACGATCAGCTGCTTGGTGTCGGTCAGGCCGATCAGGCCGTCCAGGATGAACACGTCGTCGTTCGACACGTTCAGCTCGTGCCGCAGGAACTCCCGCAGATCCGCGGCCATGCCCGCGTCGGTGGCGAGCCGGATGACGCTGCCCCGGCGGCGGCGCTTCAGCGCGCTTTCGAAGGTCCGGACCAGATCTTCCGCTTCTTCCTCGATTTCGATTTCGCTGTCGCGCAGCACGCGGAAGACGCCGTGCGCCTTCACCTGGAACGGCGGGAACAGGCGGTCGATGAACAGCATCACCAGCTTTTCCAGCTGGATGAAGCGGATGTCCGATCCCGGCAAGCGGATAAAGCGCTCAAGCTGCGCCGGCAGCGGCACCAGCGCGTCCAGGTGGCGGCCCTTCACCGGTTCATGAAGCTGCAGCGCCAGCGAGAAGCCCAGGTTCGGCAGGAAGGGGAAGGGATGCGCCGGGTCCACCGCGATCGGGGTGAGGATCGGGAAGATGTCGTCGAGGAACTTGGCCTCCAGCCAGTCCTTCTCGCCGTCGGTCAGATCTTCCACGCTCACCACGGTGATGCCGGCCTCGCGCAGATCCACCTTCAGGCTGCGCCACATCGCCTGCTGCGCGGCCATCAGCTCGATGATTCGCTGATTGACCCCGGCCAGCTGCTGGGCCGGCGTCAGGTTCTCCGGGCTTGGCGCCTTGACCCCCGCGGCCACCTGCCCCTTCAGGCCGGCGACGCGGACCATGTAGAATTCGTCCAGGTTGCTGGCCGAGATCGACAGGAAGCGCAACCGCTCCAACAGCGGGTGGTTGGGGTTCGAGGCCTCCTCCAGGACGCGCTGGTTGAAGGCCAGCCAAGACAGTTCGCGGTTGATGAAGCGCTCGGGCGCGTTCGCTTCGATGCAATACGCTTCCAGGTCCTGAAGGTGGGTCACAGCAGCCTCGGGCTTTCGCGTGGGTGACGGCGCCGGTAGAGTCCGGCGGTGCGTTGGGGCGGGCAGACTACCCGAACTCTATTACGGTTTTGGGTCAGTCACGATAGACCCGCGTGGAAAACAGGTGCAAGTGCGGCCAATCACGCCAGGAGAGGCAATCCGTCATGAAGACCTTATTCCTTCTGCGCCACGGCAAATCGTCGTGGGACGATCCGGCGCTGGACGACCATGACCGGCCGCTCGCCCCGCGCGGAGAAAAGGCGGCGCGGCTGGTCGGCCGCTACCTGAAGGATCACAAGGCGCACGTCGACCTCGTGCTGTGCTCCACCGCCGTCCGCGCGTCGGACACCGCCCGGCGGGTGCTGGCCGCGATGGACGCCCCCGATATCCCGGCCCCCGAAATCCCGGTGGAGTTCGAGCACGGCCTGTATCTGTGCGGCGCGCATGTGCTGCTGGAGCGGCTGCGCGACGCGCCGGATTCGGCCTCGTCCCTGATGCTCGTCGCCCACAACCCCGATCTGCACGATCTGGCGCGGCAATTGACGGGGTCCGGCGAGGACCGGCACCGCAAGGCGCTGGAGGAGAAGTTCCCGACGGCGGCCTGCGCCGTCCTGCTGTTCGAGACGGCGCACTGGCGCGACCTGGAACTCGGCGCCGGTCGGCTCACCGATTTCGTGCTGCCGCGCAAACTGGCTTAACGCCCCACGCCATCTTGGGGTATTGGAGGCCTGCACAGAGTCAGGAGATCGCCCGCGTGTCCTCCGCGCCCCCGTCAGCATCCGCCGCGGTGTCCGCCGTGCGCGAGGTGGAAATGAAGCTCCATCTCGACCCGCGCGACCTTCCCCGCGTGCTGGCCCTGCCGGCCCTGCGCGTGCTGGCGGACGGGGAGCCGGTCACCCGCCATCTGCGCACCGTCTATTACGACACGCCGGACCTGCGCCTGCTCGCCAACGGCGTCGCCCTGCGCGTGCGGGAGGACGGCGACCGATTCGTCCAGACGCTGAAGACCGTCAATTCCGCGACATCCAGCGACTCGGCCGCTGTGGCGGTGCGCAAGGAATGGGACTGGACCATCGCCGGCCCCACGCCGGACCTCGCAATCCTCGACGCTGAAGGCGTGGCTGCCTTGGTCCCGGCCGAGGCGCGCGGGGCGTTGGCGCCCGTCTTCGTGACCGACTTCCAACGCACCACCCTGCTGATCCGCCCCGACTCGCTGACCGCCATCGAGGTCGCGGTGGACGAGGGGCAGATCAGCGCCGGCACCGCCTGCGCCCGCATCAGTGAGGTGGAGCTTGAGCTGAAGGCCGGGCGCGTCGGCCGCCTGTTCGACACGGCGCTGGCGCTCCAGCGCAACGTGCCGGCCCGAATCGGGACGGAGAGCAAGGCGGAGGTCGGCTACCGCCTCGTCGCCGGCCGCCTGCCCGCCCCCGTCCTGCCGGAACCGTTGGGCCTGTCCCCCGTCACGACGGTGGCGGAGGCCTACCGGCACATCGTGCGGCATTGCCTGCGCCAGCTCCTCGCCAACGAGCCCTGCGCTCTGGCTGGCGGCGACGTGGAGGGGCTGCACCAGATGCGCGTGGCCCTGCGCCGGCTGCGCACAGCCGTCCGCCTGTTCCGCCCGCTGGCCGGCAAGCCGGACGCCTGCCGCAACGGGGATGGCATCCGCTGGTTCACCCGCAAGCTCGGCCCGGCGCGGGAATGGGACGTGCTGCTGTCCGGCGCGCTGGAGCTGCTCGCCGCCTCGGCCAAGGCACCCGACGGCCTGCCCGCCCTCACGGCGGCGGTGCGGGACGCACGCCGCGCGCCCGCCGACGCGGCGATGGACGCGATCCAGTCGCCCCGCTGCACCGAGCTGATCCTGGCGCTCGGCGCGTGGCTGGAGGACGGGCGCTGGCACGGCGCCGCCGAACCGGCCTTGCGCGCCCAGCTCGACCGGCCCATGTCGGCGCTGGCCGGCGCGTGGCTCGCCGAGCAGCACGCGCGGGCGCTGAAGGCCGGCAAGGCCCTGGATGGCGCGAACAGCGCGGCGCGCGACCGCCTGCGCCGGCGCCTGCGCAAGCTGCGCTACGCGGCGGAGTTCTTCCGGGGCCTCTACGCGGAGACGGCAACGGTGCCCTTCATCGCCGCGCTGGAGGCGATGCTCGGCGCGCTCGACGCCGACCACGACGCGGCCATCGGCAAGCGGCTGTTGCGCACCATGGCCGAATCCGATTCGGACCAGCGCCCGACCGCCGAGGCCGCCGCGAAATGGCTGGCCAAGCAAGCCGACAAACGCCGCAAGGCGCTGCCCGACCTGTGGAAGGCATTCCGGGAAACCCCGGTCTTTTGGGGGTGAGACCCTACCCCCCTCGCCCATCTCCGATGGGAGAGGGAGGGGCCCACGCCAACGGCGTGGGAGGGTGAGGGCAAGGTTTTTCCGAGAATCCAGGCGATACAAACGCAAAGATTCTCGGGCTGACCTTGCCCTCACCCTCCCATGGCTTCGCCATGGGCCCCTCCCTCTCCCGGCGGAGCCGGGCGAGGGGATTTTCGCTCTACTCCGCCTCCGCAACCATCAGGTCGCCGAGCTTGGCGAGCAGGTAGTCCAGGTCTTCCGGCGCCAAATCCTCGTACTGGGTGAGGATGCGCTCGATCACACGGCGGCGGTGGCGTTCAATGTCGTGGGCTTCGCCGTCGTAGGGCGTTTCCTTCAGCACGTCGAGCGCGATCCGGCAGGCCGGCAGCAGGGCCGCGGGAAGTTTCGCCTTGTCGTAGATGGACTTCAGCCCCAGCCGCCCGGCGTCGTGGATCAGCAGGCGCGCGTTGGTCAGCGGCACGTTGCCCATGTACGACATGGCCGTCTCGAAAAAGGCCACATCGCCCATGCACAGCGCCCGCAGCAGCAGCGACGGCGTCAGCCGCCCCGTCCGGGACAACTGCGCGACCAGCCGTTCCAACGCCCCCTCGTCGCTCTCGCCCGAGAAGAGGGCGACCGTGGCGCGTTCGCGGCTTTGCAGGACGAGGTCGGCGGCGACCTTGGCGGGCAGTTCGTGGTTGGTGACCAGATGTTCGCGCAGCCGTTCCGACACGACGGCGACCAGCCGTTCGGCGATGGTGATCGGCAGCTTGGACCGCTCGACCAACGGCGCCTGCACCGATTCGGCATTCCCGAACCGGTCCATGACCCGGCTGAGGCTGCGTTCGCCGAGGTCCGCGCCCTCGTTGGCGACCAGCGCCGCGACAGCGCCTTCGGAGGCGGTTTCGATCAGGGCGTCCGCCACGCTGGCCGGCACGTTGGAACGGCGCGCTATGGCGGTGTGCTTGGCGTCGGTGCCGGTGCGCACAAGCTCCACAAGGTCGGCGTCGGTCAGCACGGTGGAGACGCTAAGCACCGGGATCGCCACCTCCTCCACGTCGCGCGCCAGGGTCAGCGCGACGTCGCGCGGCAGCGACGGGTTGGCTTTCAGATTCTCGGCGAGCGATTGGCGCACGCGCAGGACGGCATCGCGCGCCATGATGCGGATGATGTCCTCGGCCAGCTTGCGTTCGCTGTCCGACAGGACGGCATTGTCGAATTGGTTGGCGACCTTTGCGGCCAGTTCGGAGCGGCTGTTCGGGGACGGATCCGACAGCAGCCGGGCGACGTCGTCCTTCGTCAGATGGTCGGTCATGGGTCCCTGACCCTTCTTGCGCCCGGCACGTTTCCAATGATGGCGGAAACGGCCTCGCTCACGTCATGATCCGGCCAAAGCGTTGAACCTTTGTTAACGGCACGATCACCCCGCGCGCGCGGAATCGGCCGAGGCCGCCCGGCCGCGGCGGGCGCCGCGCACAACCTGTTCCACCGCCGCAATCTGCTGGGCGACGGAGATCACGAGCTGCGACGGGACCTCCAGCTTGCGGTCCTCGTAGACATGGCCGCCGGGGTGGCGTTCCGCCCAATTGCAGACGGTTTCGTCGCGCAGGATCAGCAACTCGCGGATTTGCGGGCGGAACAGGCGCATCATGGCGGTGATCCAACGGTTGGCCGGCCAGGAGGGCCGGGCGTGGTCCACCACGAAGCTGTCGAGCATCCGGATCACGTCATCCGCCGCATACCACGTCTCGCCGGTGACCCAGCGGTTGGTGGTGAACAGCCGCACCGGCTGCCCCGCCACGTCCATGGCGATCCCGACAAGGTGCGAGAGCGCGTCGTTGGGGTTTTCCGGCTCCGTGAAGTCCGTCAGCGGCGCCGGGGCCACGCCGGACGGCATGCCGAGGGGCCGCAGGAAGGTGTGGAAATGGCCGTGCTCGCCGTCCGGCCGCTCCCCTTCGGGGTGGCAGTGGTAATAGTATTGCGCGTGGTATTCGGCGTCGTAGACGTCGCCCGGCGGGTAATGCCGCCATTCGTAGAGCGTGCCGTGGCCGCGCAACAGCTCGCCGACCACCGTGTCTCCGGTCTTGGCAAGAACGCGCTGGCAGGTCCGCACCTCCCGCGCGGCCTCGGCCATGACTTCGAGTTCCTCGCGGGAAAGCTCCGAAAGCTCCATCATCCGAACGACCGCCTGCGCCCCTTCATACCTTCGCCCTCAACATAAGGTATGAGGCGGCGCGGCCTTCGCAAGCGATATTCATGAACCGGTCCGGCCAGCGCCGGCGCGGTGCACGGCGCTGCCTTGACGCAGGGTCCACTGGACCAGTTCGCTCTCCACCGTGCCCAGCGCCTCGTTGAAGGCGTCGATCACATCGGTGAAGGCGCGGCCCCGCACCGGGACGACCGCTTCGAAGGTCTCCCCCGCCTCAATGGTCCGGCGCGGCATGCCGACCAGCTTCGCGGCGATGCGGACATGGACGCGGTCGGGGAAGGTCGCGGCGGGCGTGGCGTATTCCGCCTGGAAGTCGCGCAGGTCGGTCTTCAGCACAATGTCGGACCGCAGCCCCACCGCGTCCCGCCCCACGGAGACGATGCGCCCGCTGTCCTCGAAGGACTGCACGATCAGGCCTTGGATCATGCTGGGCGCCCGGTCGGCCCAGGACACGCCCGCAAAATAGTCGATGGCGGTGGGGGAGCGCGCGACCGCGATGCGCGGCGTGTCGATGCCGGCGCTCGCCACCGGCGCCTCCACCAGCAATTGCCAGTCGGCCTTCGGCACGGAGGGATCGAGGACGGCGCGCGGGGTCAGCGTGTAGAGGCTGGGCGCCGTCGGGTTCAGCGCCGCGCAGGCGGTCAGGCCGAAAAGGGCCGCCACGAGCATCGCCCGCGCTCCCTTCCGGCGGATTGCGTTCGTCCACCGACCGATCATCGCCCACGCACCTCCACGCCCTGGCGGGTTCCGCCGAACAGGAAGTTCGACGGGTCGTTCTCGATCCGCGTGACGACGCGGGACAACTGCCCGGACAGGTCGCGCAGATCGCTGATCAACAACGTCAAATCATACAGGCCGCTCCCCGTGAAGTCGCGCACCGCCTCGCGGTTTTCGCCGACCATGGCGTTCAACTGCGCGGAGGTCTTCTTCAGGGAGCCGACAAGCTCGCGCAGGTCGCCGGTCAGGGCCTTCGTGCTGCCGTCCACGGTGGCCAGCGTGCGTTCGGCCTGCGCCGCCGTGCGGCCGAGCTGCGGCCCCAGCGTCTCGAACCCGTGCAGCGTGCGGTTGGCCTGGGCCATGGTCGCGTCCAGCCCCTGGCTCGCCTTCGCCAGCTCGGCGGTCAGGGTGCGGGTGTTCTGCAAAATTTCACCGATGGCCGCCTGGTTCTGCGGGGTCAGCACCTCCGACAGGCGGTTGGTCAGGTCGAGCGCGCGGTTGAGCAGCTGGGGTGCGGCGTCCACCACCACCGTCAGCGACGACGGGCGCGACGGGATCACCGGAATGCCGCCGCCTTCGCGCGCCGTGCGCAGCAGCTCGCTCATTTCCGTGCCGCCGGAAATCTGGACATAGGCGCCGCCGGTGATGCCCTGCACCTCCAGCGAGGCGATGGAGTCGGTCTTGATCGGGGTGCCTTCCTGCACCTCCACGGTCACGCGCACGCGGCTGACGTCGTTGGGGTCCAGCCGCACGTCGGTCACCGTGCCCACGGGGATGCCGCGGTAGCGCACCGGGCTGCCTTCCTGCAAACCCGTCACCGAGCCGGTGAAGTAGATGTAGTAGGGCTGGCGCGTCTCCTCCAGCTGGACCTTCGCGACCCAGACCGTGAAGACGAACAGGCCGGCGAGGATGGCCAGCACGAAGCTGCCCACCAGGATGTAGCTGGCGCGGGTTTCCATGGCGTTCGGTCAGGCCTCCGCATGGCGCGCGGCGCGGCCGCGCGGTCCGTGGAAATAGTCGTGGATCCAGGGGTGCGGATCCCGCAGATGCTGTTCCAGCGTGCCGACGCGGATTTTCTTGTCCACCAGCACGGCGATCCGGTCGCAGATGGAGGTCAGGCTGTCCAGGTCGTGCGTGACCATGAAGACGGTCAGCCCCAGGCTGCGCTGAAGGCTGCGGATCAACTGGTCGAAGGCCGCCGCCCCGATGGGGTCCAGGCCGGCGGTCGGCTCGTCCAGGAACAGGATCTCGGGGTCGAGCGCCAGCGCGCGGGCCAGCCCGGCGCGCTTGATCATGCCGCCCGACAGTTCGGACGGGAATTTGGCCCCGGCGTTGGGCGGCAGGCCGGCCATGGCGATCTTCACGCGGGCGATCTCCGCCGCGAGGCTGGGGGGCAAGGCGGTGTGCTCCTTCAAGGGAACCATGACGTTCTCCGCCACGGTCATGGAGCTGAACAGCGCTCCGTTCTGGAACAGCACGCCCGTGCGCGCCTGAAGCGCCACCCGCTCCCGCTCCGGCAAATCGGCGGTGTCGCGCCCAAGCAGCTCGATGCGGCCCTCGGCGGGACGGATCAGGCCCAGGATCTCCTTCAGCAGGACCGATTTGCCGGTGCCGGAGCCGCCGACGACGCCCAGCACCTCCCCCTTCAGCACGTCGAGGTCCAGCCCGTCGTGCACCACCTGAGGGCCGAAGCGGGTGACGAGCCCGCGCACGCGGATCACCACGCCCCCCGGCCCGTCCTGTGCTGTGTCGTGCGGCGTCACGGCTCCCTCACACTCTCAGGAAGGAGAACAGGACGGAGAAGACAGCGTCGAGCACGATCACCAGGAAAATGGACTCCACCACCGACTTGGTCGTCAGCGTGCCGACGCTCTCCGCGCTGCCGGAGACCTTCAGCCCCTCGTAACAGCCGACCATGGCGATCACCAGCGCGAAGACCGGCGCCTTGACGATGCCGACCAGGAAATGCGGCAGGGTGACCGCCCCGTGAAGCTGCCGGATGAACTGCCCGAAGGTGATGTCCAGCGTCGCGTAGCTCATCACCGCGCCCCCGAACAGCCCCATGATGTCGGCGTAGAAGGCCAGCAACGGCAGGCTGATCATCAGCGCCAGCGCCCGCGGCACCACCAGAAGCTCCACCACGTCGAGGCCAAGCGTGCTGATGGCGTCCACCTCCTGGTTGACCTTCATGGTGCCGATCTGCGCGGTGAAGGCGGAGCCGGAGCGTCCGGCCACGATGATGGAGGTCATCAGAATCCCGATCTCCCGCAGGATCGAGATGCCCAGCAGGTTCACCACGAACAGCTCCGCCCCGAACCGCCGCAGCTGATCCGCCCCCTGGAAGGCCAGCACCACGCCGATCAGGAAGGACAGCAGCCCCAGGATCGGCAGGGCGTTCAGCCCGGTCTGCTCGATGTGGAACAGGACCGCCCGGACACGCAGCCGCCCCGGATGCCGGACCAGCCGCCCGAAAGTGATGGTGATGAGGCCGAGGAAGGACAGCAGGTCCAGCCCCTCGCGAAACGCCTGCACGGCCGTGCGGCCGGTGCGCTCCAGCATGTCCAGGACCGGGTGGGGCGTCGGCGCCGCGTGCTCCGGCGGGGCCGGGCCGACCCGGCGCACGGCGTCGAACAGGGCCGCATGCTCCGGCCGGACGCCCGCCACGGAGACCGCGTGCCCGGCCGCGGCGAGCCGGTCCAAAAGCGACGACAGCAGATAGGCGCCGACCGTGTCCAGCGCGTCCAGCCGTGACAGGTCCAGTCGGACGGCCGCACCCTTGGCGCCGGCCAGAGCGAACGCCTCCAGCTCGCGCGCCATGCCGCCGGTCGCCGGCAGGTCCCAGCGCCCGAGAGCCGCCAGCGTCCAGCCGCCGTCCCCGGCGGCGGACGGCTCCAACCAGGCCCCTTCGCGAGCCATCGCTTCCCTGTCCTGTATTCCTCGCCTTTAAGGCTTAGGTCGAACTTGGCCGCAAGCAACGGTGCCGGTCAACCATGCGGGGCAAGGCTGCGGCACAGTGCTGGTTTGCACCGGACGAACGGGGTCGATAGTATGACGCCGCCGTTGCACAGGAACCACGCCGATCATGCCGAACGCCATCAACCTCAAGGATCACATCCGGGGCATCGCCGATTTCCCGAAGCCCGGAATCCTGTTCTACGACATCTCCCCGCTGCTGGCGCACGCCGAGGCGTGGAAGGAGGCCGTGAACCAGCTTGCCGAGGCGATCCGCCCGCACAAGCCCGACCTGCTGGTGGGCATCGAGTCGCGTGGTTTCCTGATCGCGGCCCCCCTGGCGTTGGCGCTGGGCACCGGCTTCATCATGGTGCGCAAGCACGGCAAGCTGCCGGGCGACAAGGTCGCGCACAGCTATGACCTGGAATACGGCACCGACACCATCGAGGTGCAGGCCGACGCCGTGAAGCCCGGTCAGCGCGTGGTGGTCCTGGACGACCTGCTCGCCACCGGCGGGACGATGGCGGCGGCGATCAAGCTGCTGCGCCAGGTCGGCGCCGACGTCCGCGCCGCCGCCTTCCTGGTGGAGCTGACCTTCCTGAACGGCCGCGACAAGTTGGACGTCCCCAGCGTCTCGCTGATGCCCTATGATTCGTAAGCACGCTGGGTCGTAGGCGCGCCGGGACGGCTGCCAAAAAAGCGTTCACGTCACTCAAAACGCCCAACAAACAGGCGCCCGCCCGTTTGTTGGGCGTTTTTGTTTGGGCCAAATCCACGGCAACCCGCCCGATTTGCTGGGGTGCGCCGTGTGGCACATGGTTTGCGATGGTGGTCCGTCAACGTCGATTGGCACGGCGCACCATGTCCCATATGGCCCCGGTGATTCTCGAAACCCCCGCCCTTCTCGCCGTACGGCCTCCGGAAACCGTGTCCATGCGGACGCGGGACGGGGTCCGGCTGGACGCCGACGTCTACCGGCCCGATGCCGCCGGCTCCTGGCCGGTGCTGCTGCTGCGGCTGGTCTGCGGGCGGCGCACGGCGCTGACCAGCCATTACGCGCACCCGCGCTGGTATGCGGCGCGCGGCTATGTGGTGGTGGTGCAGGACGTGCGCGGGCGCGGCACGTCGGAGGGCCGCTTCCGTCCCTTCGAATCGGAACGCGAGGACGGCGCCGACGCGGTGGCCTGGGCCGCCACCCTGCCCGGCTCCAACGGCGTCGTCGGCATGTACGGCGCCGGCTACGCCGGCATGGCGCAGCTGCTGGCCCTGGCCGAGCGGCCGGAGGCATTGCGCGCGGTCGTTCCGGCGCTGTCCGGCTGGGACGTGCTGACCGACTGGGCAACGGAAGGGGGCGCCTTCCGGCTGGCCGACGCCATGGGCTGGGCGTTGCGTTGCGCGGTGGAGTCGGCCCGGCGGTTGGAGGATGGTGCCGCCTATCGCGCGTTGCTGGAGGCCGCCCGCGCCCTGCCCCTGGACGACGAGATCCCGTCGCGCCCCAAGGTGCTCCGCGAGTACGCGCGGCATTGCCATTACGACGACTGGCTGACCAACGCCCTCCCCGGCCCCGCCTGGGACGCCCTGTCGCCGCGCGAGGCCCTGACCGGAGTGCCGGTGGATGTGCCCGTCCTGCAGATCGGCGGCTGGCACGACCCGCGGCTGGCGGGCATGCTGGACGCCCACGCGGCGTTGAGCGCCCGCTGCGACGCGCCGGTGCGGCTGCTGGTCGGCCCCTGGGATACCCATGGCGTGGCAACGGGCGGTGCCGCGGACGCTCCGTCCTTCGACGCGCTGCAACTGCCCTGGTTCGACCGCTTTCTGAAGGGTGAGGCGAACGGTGCCGAGCGCACCGGCCCCGTGCGCCTGTTCGACGGGCTGGCGCGGCGCTGGCGCGACCTTCCGGAGCTTCCGCCGGCGACCGAGCCGTTGCATCTCGCCAGCGACGGGCTGGCCTGCCGGGGCGAGGGCGGAGTGTTGCGCGACGGTGCCCCGCATGAACCCTTCCTGGACGTGCTGGTGCACGACCCGCGCGCCCCCGTGCCGGCCGTGGGCGGCCATGCGGTGCCGGACGCCGCCGGCCCGTGCGACCGCGCCGCCGTGGACCGGCGGCCCGACGTGGCGACCTACACGACGGCCCCCCTGCCCGCGCCGCTGGCGCTTGCCGGGCGGGTCGCGCTGGACGTGTGGGTGGAGGCCGACGCGCCGTCCTTCGATGTCAGCGCCGTTCTGTCCGCCGTCTTTCCTGACGGGCGGGTGCTGCCCTTGACACAGGGGCACGCGCGGGTGGAGCCGGGCATGCCCCAACGCCCGCTGAGCATTTCGCTACGGGCCGTCTGCGCGACCCTGCCGCGCGGTTGCGCGTTGCGCCTCAGTCTCGCCGGGGCCTGCTACCCCGCCTACCCCGTCAATCCGGGCACGGGCGCCGAGCCGGGTGAAACCCGGCTGGTAGACGCGCAGCCCATCACCCTGATGATCCATGGCGGCGGCAGCCGCCCGTCGCGCCTGCTGCTGCCCGCGCTGCTGCCCACTACGGCGGGATAGGCGTCAGCCTTCCCGGCCGGTGCCGGGATCGGACTCGGCCGCGTCGTCCGCCGCACGGGCGGCGTTGAGCAGGCACACGTCCAGGCTCTGGTTCAGGAAGCGCAGCATCAGTTCGCGGAACGGCGTCTTGTCGCCCACGGACCAAGCGCGCTCGACGAGGTCGCGGTACAGGTCGCGGTCGTCGGCCCGGACCACCACCGGAGGGTAGCCGGCGCGGTTCAGGATCAGGTTGCACAGAAGCAGCGCGGTCGCCGCGTTGCCGTCGAAGAACGGGCGGACGCTCATCAGCCGGTGGTGCGCCTCGAAGGCGGCTTCGGGGCTGGATTCGGTCCGGCGCAGCCAGCCGGACAGGGCCGACATGGACACGCGCACCTTCGCCGGGTCGGGCGACGCGCCGACGCTGCCGTCCTTCAGCGGCCCTTCCCGGTACTTGCCCGCCTCCTCGTCGACACCCTGGTAGAGCACGCCGTGGAAGGCGGTCACCGTGCGCTCCGTCACCACCCCGGCGGGCTGGTAGGACAGGCGCGCCATCAGTTCCAGCGCGGAGCGATGGTTCAGCACGAGCCGCTGCGCCTCCGGCGGGCGGCTGCGCAGGATGGCCCCGCGGTCGAGCACCGTGCGCACCTCGTCGGCCGAAAGGTCGGCATCTTCGACAAGGACGCAGGCCTTGGTCAGTTCCAGTTCGAACCAGTCCGCCAGATCGCGCACCACGCCCGGCGGCAGGGGCCGGGCCTCGTCCAGAACCCGCTTTTTCTCATTGATGTCGTCGAGCAGCGCCATGTGCCGGAACTCCGCAGATCCTGTGCATGTAATAATGCCTGCCCTTCACGCCGGGAAGAACATCCTTGCCGGGAATCCGCCGGACAGCGCCGCGCGCCGCCGCCCCGCCCTGCGGTTTTTTGCCGCTTGAATCGGCAACGTTGCCGGCTCTAGGATCCCGCCAAGAATAGAGCGGCAGCAATATTCGCGCGTTCTGGCCCCGGGGAGGATCGAAGTCATGCAGCATGTCGCCTGGGATGAAACAATGAGCGTCGGCGTCGGAGTCCTCGACGACGACCACAAAAAGCTGATCGACATGTTCAACGGCCTGCTGAGGGCGGGAATCGCGGAAAAGAACCGCGACAGCCTGTCCAAGCTTCTGAATGATTTGTGCGACTACACGAACGTTCATTTCGCGCGCGAGGAAGAGCTGATGGAACGTCAGGGCTATCCAGACCTCGCCACGCACAAGGCCGCACACCGTTATTTCGTCGATGAAGTGCAGAAGCTTTTCCAGGACAACGACGACAGCAACGAGATGATGCTGCGAATCGACCTGATCCTTTTGCTGAAGGAATGGCTGATCGAGCACATCCAGTCCGTGGACGCACAATACAAGCCCTTCATGGGCAGCCCCGCCGGCGCGGCGGCCGTGCACTGACCACCGCCCCGCCGGGGAACCGGCACGCCAAGGCCCCTCTTCCGCGATGGAAGAGGGGCCTTTTGCGTTCCGGACGGAACGATCACCGCGTCGTGGTGCGCGTGCCGGTCAGATCGCTGGTCGCCGTGGACCCGGTGCCGGTCGTCGAGCCGGTGGTGCCGGTTCCCGTGGTGCCGGTGCCGGACGTCGAACCCATGCCGGCCATGGCCGACGCGCCGGCCGTGGTCGTGCCGGTGCCGGTGACGCCGCTGCCGGTGTGCTGGCGGACGCGCAGGTTGTTCTGCACATGCCGCACGCCCGAGATGGACTCCACGATGTCCTCCGCCCGGCGCTTCGTCATGCGATGGTCGACGGTGCCCGACAGCGTTGCCTCGCCGTTCGAGACGGTAACGTCGATTTCCGACGCGTCGATGTAGGGATCGTCGGTCAGGCGGTCGTTGATGTCTTCGCGGATGCGGTCGTCGGATCGGTTGTAGCCGCGCGGCCCACGGCCACGATGCTGCGCGCGCATCTCGTCCTCACGGCGGCGGCGTTCCGCGTCGTCGTCGCCGAACCAGGAGGCGATTTCGTCACCCGCGCGCTCCCAGAAGCCGCGTTCCTCGCCGTACCCGCTTCCGTACCCGCTGCGGCTGCTTTCGCGGCCACGGCCCCAGTCGCTGCTCCAGCGCCGGCCGGGGTCGCGGTTGCGGTCTTCGCCGTAGCCGTATTCGGAGCCCATGCCGCGATAGCCGGCAAAACCCCGGCCCTGGCCATAGCCCTCGTAACGGTCGGACGAGCCGAAGCCGCCGCCCATTCCGGAGCCCATTCCGGAGCCCATGCCCGATCCCATTCCGCCGCCCATACCGGACGAGCCGTAGTTCCGGCCTCCCCAGTCGGATCGCCCATAATCGGAACGCCCCCAATCGGACCGGCTGCCGTAATCGCGCCCCATATCGCCGCTGGTCCGGGAACCGCTCATGCCCGACCCACCGATACCGGACCCGCCCATTCCCGATCCGAAATCGCGCCCCATGCGGTCCTCGCGGGCGTATCCGGAACCGCCGTAACCGCCGAAGCCGCTGGATCCTTCACGGCCGCCGTAGCTGCTGCCGCCGGATCCATATTCGCGCTGGCCATAATCGCGCTGGCCATAATTCCTTTGCTGATCGCGGCCGGAACTCCCGCCGTAGGTCTCGCGCCCGCCTTCCCAACTGCGGTGCCCGTAATCGCCGCGGTTCTGGTCACCGCGTCCATAATCGCCCACATCGTAGGCGCCGCGCCCATAGTCGCCCCGGCCATAGTCGCTGCGGCCATAATCCCGGCTTCCGAAGTCCCGGCTTCCGAAATCGCTCCCGCGCTGTTCGTCGCGTCCGTAGCCGCGCCCTTCGTCGCGCCCTTCGTCGCGATCGTACATCCGGCTTTGCCGGCCCCAGTCACGGCCTTCATTACGCGAGCGGTCCTCGTCACTCCAGGAGCGCCCCTCGTTCCTCCACCGTTCGTCATTCTGCGCCATGGCGAAACGTCCTGTTCGTCGTTGAGCCCCGTCCCGTGGAACGGTTTCTGGTCAACAGCCCCCTGACAAAGGACGTTCCCCCTCGCCCACGGCACGCGATTTGCTGTGCACGATCAATCTTCCACGCAAGACTTCGGCCCCGGTTCCCTGGACCGGGGCCGCCTTTTTCTCCCCTTCAGCGGTGCCCCCGCTTGCGCTAGCCTCGTTTGGAAGCGACGGGAGACGCGACCATGCACGCCACCACGCTGGGGCACACGCGCCACGGCTTTCCCGACCTCAAGGCCCTGCTGGCGGCGGCGAGCCCGCACCGGTCCGGCGACGCTCTGGCCGGCATCGCCGCGACCAGCGACGAGCAGCGCGTTGCCGCCCGCCGCATTCTGGCCGACCTGCCTCTGAAACGCTTTCTGGACGAGCCGCTGATCCCCTACGAGGAGGACGAGGTCACCCGCCTGATCCTCGACACGCACGACGCCGGGGCCTTCGCACCCGTCGCGTCGCTGACGGTCGGGGAGTTCCGGGAATGGCTGCTGTCGGAGCGGACGGACGGCCCCGCGCTGGCAGCGCTCGTCCCCGGCCTGACGCCGGAAATGGTGGCGGCGGTGTCCAAGCTGATGCGCAACCAGGACCTGATCGCCGTGGCCCGCAAGGTCCGCGTGACGACAGCCTTCCGCACGACGCTCGGCCTGCCCGGACGGCTGGCGGTGCGGCTTCAGCCCAACCACCCGACCGACGATCCGAAGGGAATCGCGGCGAGCATCCTGGACGGGCTGCTGCTGGGCTGCGGCGACGCGGTCATCGGCATCAACCCGGCGACCGACAGCATCCCGAACACCATCCAGCTTCTGGAACTCGTGGACGAGATCCGCACCCGCTACGCCATCCCCACCCAATCCTGCGTGCTGGCCCACGTCACCAACACCATCGCCGCCATCGAGCGGGGCGCGCCGGTGGACCTCGTCTTCCAGTCCGTCGCCGGGACGGAGGCCGCCAACCGGGGCTTCGGCATCGACCTCGCCCTGCTGCGGGAGGGGCGCGAGGCCGCGCTGGCGCTGAAGCGGGGCACGGTCGGCGACAACGTGATGTATTTCGAGACGGGCCAGGGTTCCGCCCTGTCGGCCGACGCCCACCACGGTGTGGACCAGCAGACGGTGGAGGCCCGCGCGCACGCCGTCGCCCGCGCCTTCAAGCCCTTGCTGGTCAACACGGTCGTGGGCTTCATCGGCCCCGAATATCTGTACGACGGGAAGCAGATCATCCGCGCCGGGCTGGAGGACCATTTCTGCGGCAAGCTGCTTGGGCTGCCGATGGGCGTGGACGTCTGCTACACGAACCACGCGGAAGCCGACCAGGACGACATGGACACCCTTCTGACCCTGCTGGGGGTGGCCGGCGTCACCTTCGTCATGGGCGTGCCGGGGGCGGACGACGTGATGCTGAACTACCAGAGCACGTCCTTCCACGACGCGCTCTACCTCCGCTCGGCCCTCGGCCTGCGTCCGGCACCGGAGTTCGAAGCGTGGCTGGAGACCATGGGGCTTCTGCGCGAGGACGGCGGCATCCGCGACCTGCCCGCCCCCGCCCTGACCAACCTTCTCCAACAGACCGAGGCGGCGAAGCGATGAGCGAGCGTCCAAGCCTGGATCCCTGGTCGCGCCTGCGCGCCGCCACCCGCGCCCGCATCGGGCTGGGGCGCGCCGGGGACGGGCTGCCGACCGGCACCCTGCTGGATTTCCAGCTCGCCCACGCCCGCGCGCGGGACGCCGTGCACACACCCTTCGACGGGGACGCCGTCGCCGCCCGGCTGGATGGACGGGAGGTCATCCGCGTGCACAGCGCGGCCGAGAGCCGGTCGGTCTATCTGCAACGCCCCGACCTTGGCCGGCGCCTCGCGCCGGACAGCGCCGGGCTGCTCGCACCAGGATCTTACGATGTCGCCTTCGTGGTCGGCGACGGGCTGTCCGCCACGGCCGTGCACGACCACGCAGCCCCGACCCTGGCGGCGGTGCTGGCCCGGCTGGAGGGGTGGAGCGTCGCCCCCATCGTGCTGGCGACCGGATGCCGCGTGGCGCTGGGCGACGACATCGGCGCGCGACTCGATGCGGGGATGGTGGCGGTGCTGATCGGCGAACGGCCGGGGCTCAGCGCCGCCGACAGCCTCGGCATCTACCTGACCTTCGACCCGAAGCCCGGCCGCAAGGATTCGGAGCGCAACTGCATCTCCAACATCCACCCGCCGGACGGCCTTGGTTACGAGGCCGCGGCGGACAAGCTCGTGTGGCTTATGCGCGAGGCGCGGCGGCTGAAGCTGACCGGCGTGGCGCTGAAGGACGACACGCCGGGACTTGCCGCGCCATAGAGACCATGCCTCAAGCGGGAACCGGCAGCCCCAGCAGGCGCGCAACCGCCGCGCGCAGTTCCTTGTTCTCGAACGGCTTGTAGAGAACGGCGTCGGCGTTGAACATTTCCGTCATCTTCAGAACGTAGCCGGCCGGAAGATTCGGCGCCCCACCGGACATGGCGAGCACCTTCACGTCGGGAAAACGGGTGCGCACGGTCTTGATGAGTTCGATGCCGTCCACCTCCGGCATCAGCACGTCGGTGACGACGAGGTCAATCCCACCTTCTTCCAGAAGCGCAATGGCCGGGCGGCCGTCTTCCGCCTCCAGCACGTCGAGACCCAAAGTTTCCAGTGTGTCCACGACGGAAAGACGCACCGCGGGCGCGTCTTCGACCACCAGAACTCTTGCCATGCCCTTGATCCCCCCGATTCCCCCTTTGGCATAACACTATCCAGGATAGAGGGGCAATCGAGTCAAGGGTGGCGAGTGATTGCGGCGTTTTGCAGCGGACGTCCCGCTCAGGCCGCCGCGGCCCAGCGGCGGATAGGGGCACGCGACAGGGCGGAGTTGCTGTAGGCGGGCGCATGGGTGACTTCCGCCCCCACCCAGTCCGGCAGCGGCACGAGCTGGTCGGGGTGGGACATTTCCACCTCCGCGATGACCAGACCGGCGTTCTCGCCTTCGAACACGTCCACTTCCCAGCACAGGCCGTGGTGGTGGACGAGATAGCGGGTCTTCTCGATCAGCCCGCCCCGGCAGGATTCGCGCAGCAGGCGCTCGGCGTGATCAGCGGTGATCGGGTATTCATGTTCGTCGCGGGACAGGCCGCGACGCCGGCTTTTCCGGGTGATCGTGCCTTCGCCGCCGGCCAGGCGAACCCGTAAGGTGTGCTCCCCATCCGACGGAAGGTAGCCCTGCACGATCCGGATGCCGTCCGCGCAAAGGCGACGGATGTCCTTGCGGACCAGGAACCGTCGCTCGATCTCAATCGCCATGACACAGGCCTTTCGGCATATCCGACGTTCCGGGAGGTTATCCGGATCGGCGTGGCGGGGCAACGATGCAGCACGCACATGCAGGACGCCACAGCCATTCGGTATTACCACTTGGCGGTTTTTCAAGGACATGCTGCGGTGCGACAAACCCGGATCCACCCTGGGAACGACCAAATTTCCGGGTTAGAATGGCGCCATGACGAGCGACTCGGGCCTCTGGCTCATTCTCTTCGCGCTTTACGGGGCGCCTTTGCTGCATGTGCTGCTGTCGCCGCGCGGCGGTTCGTGGCGACCGCCGCCGGGGTCGAATTGCCCGTTCGGGCCACGGGCCGGCTGGCTGGTGATGATTCTGGTGCTGGGACCGATCGGCTGGCTTCTGTTCGCGCTGCGCCGCCCCCGGCGCCGGGGCTGAGTCACGACGGAACGCTCCGGACGCGTCCTCCCTCCCTCGCGGGACGGTGCGTCCGGAGCGTCCCGGCGAGCGATGCGCCTACAGCGCCGTCCTTACCTAAGGCCGAGGAAGGACAGGATCAGCAGAACGACGACGATAACGCCGATGATGTAGAAGATATTGGCCGGCATACCTGAGGTCTCCTCCTAGGATTGCCCCGTCGGCGGGGCGAATTCTGCCGCATGGATCGGCACCGCACGGGAAACCGCGCGACGACCGGGGACGTTCCGCCCCCGCGGCAGGCGTCAAATCCGTCCCATCAACAGCAGCACGATCAGGATGATCAGCAGCACGCCGACGATGCCGCTCGGCCCATAGCCCCAGGAGCGGCTGTACGGCCAAGCGGGGACCGCGCCCAGCAGGACAAGAATCAGAATGATCAGCAAGATGGTGCCAACGCTCATGGCATCCTCCGCAGTGTCGGGAATTCGAAGAGCAAAACGCGAACTCGGCCGCTTTGTTCCTCTCTGCGGCGTGTCGTCCGAACCCGAAGACAAGCCCTGGCGAACAGGCACATGGCCTTCGGGTGCTTTGCCTAACCCTGCGGGCCTCAGCGCCGTGGCGACGGCTCCCACACCTTTCGGAGCAAGGCGAGCTTTTCCCGGCCGGGGAGCCGTTCGTCGGACAGCGCTTCCAGAAGGTCGGCCAGGCGCTTCGACCGCATCACGCTGAACAGGATCAGCGCCACCGTCGGCAGCAGGACGAGGAAGAACAGGAACACCCGCGTCAGCAGCGGCTCTTCCGCCCAGGCGATCAGGTTCATGCCCAGAAAGCCGGTCGCCAGCGTCCCGATGGTGCTGACCACGGTGACCACGGTGAGGCGCAGCACCGTGTTCGCCTGCCGCCGCAGGCCGTCGCTGTCGAGATAGTCGCTCATGTCCTGCACCTCGTCGCGGATTTCGGCGTAGAGCCGCTCCGTCCCGAGGTGCCCGGACCAGAGGCGGAAAAGGTCGCGCAGCGGTCCCTGGATCGACAGTTCCTGGAACCAGTAGCGGTGGGTGAAGCGCAGGAAGATTTCGAAGATCTGCCGGATGTCGCGCTTGAACACCTTCACCGCATCGACCTTGCCGATGTCGAGCTGGCTGACCGCGCTGCCCAGCCGGTCCGACAGCATCAGCAGCGTCGCGCGGTGGAAATGGGCGACAAGGCCCAGCAGGAAATACTGGTGCCGGAACTGGCCCAGCAGCCCCGTTTCCACATCGGTGAAGACGGGGTCGGCGTCCGGGCCGACCATGACCATGGAATGCCCGCAGCACAGGATACGGCTGCGCGTCCAGGTCCCCGGCGCGTTCGGATCCCAATAGCGGTCGTAGCAGTAGCGCCGCTCGAACCCCCTCAGGAAGGACGGCGCGAAGGGCAGAGCGTCACCGGGGCCGGGCGCCGTCGCGAAGCCCAGCCGCACCCAGTCGGCGCGGGTCAGCCGTTCCGGCTCGTCCAGCGACAGGTAGGCCAGGGCCGGCATCCGCTGGTACTCCAACTGACGGTAGCGCAGCACGCCCGGCAGTTCCGAATGGTGCGGCACCATCGGGCGCAGCAGAAAGGCCCAGTGCGCGGCGATGTGGGGCGCCCGGTGCCGGCAGACGAAGGCCGTGTAGCTGTCCTTGTCCTCGTAGTCCGACGCCGCGAGAACCGCCCCGCCCTCCCCGATCCATTCCACACGGTGCGGGCATTGCGCGGCACTTCCGTCGGCGTTCCAGGCCGGCGGATAGGCGCGGCCGAGCCGGAACAGCGTGTCCTGCACGCAATCCAGCGGCAGATCCTCCGCCAGGATCTCCACGACCAGGATCGCGACGTCCACGTCATGGAAGAAATACAGGTCCACATGCGCGATGGCGAAGGTCCGAGCCTCCTCGCCCCGGCGCAGGGTCACCCGCAAGGCCGCCACGTCGCGCCGCCGGTACACCCGGATCGGCGAGCCGCCATAGCCCGGCCGGTGGTCGCGCGATGCGCCTTCCCCATAGAGAAAGCGCTGAACATGCGGCAGGAAGGCCACGAACTCGCTGTAATGACGTTCCTTGAAGGCGCTTTCGTCCTGGGTGAACTCGTCCGCGACCTCCTGCCAGGGGCAATCGGGACCGCCCAGCCACTCCCAATGATCCTGGACCTGCGCACCCGCCTTCAGCGGCATGAGCTGGACGGGCCACAGCAGGATTTCCCGGAACTTGCGCACGCGGATCGCGCGCTCGCTCTCCTCATCGGTCACCCCGTTGGCCACCTTGTCGGCCATGGCGCACCTCCCCTGCTTCACGAGCTTGGCTCATTTTTTGAGCATCGTAGCAGAGAGCGGCGGGCAAGGTACAAAGGAGGGAAAATTGCGACACGGGATTCCGGCAAGATCTCATTAACCATACTCGCGCAGGGTCGGCTCAAATTTTAACCAAACAGCCCTCCGCGAGACCGACCATGGCCGCCACGCCGACCTCTGCCGGACTGTTCGCCCTCTACGCCCGCGTGTTCCGCGAGGCGACGCGCTTTCGCCCCCACCTGACCGGCCTGCTTCTGCTGGGCATGCTCGGCACGCCCATCGGCCTGCTGATGCCGCTGCCGGTGACCATCGCCGTGGACAGCGTCATCGGCGGCAAGCCGCTGCCGGGCGCGGTGGCCTCGGCGGTGCCGGCCTGGCTGCTGGACAGCCCGTTGACGCTGGCCGTCGGGCTGGTGGTGACCGCGGCGCTGCTGACGCAGGCGCACGGGCTGGCCGACCGCATGCTGCGCGACTGGACCGGGCAGCGCATGGTCGCCGACTTCCGGTGCAAGCTGTTCCTGCACGCGCAGCGGCTGGCGCTGGTCCGCCACGACAGCAAGGGCATTTCCGACGCGCTGAACCGGATTGAGGACGACGCCAGCGCCATCCAGTGGCAGATCAGCCATGTTCTGCTGCCCTTCGTCACCTCGGCGGCTTATTTCGTGGGCATGGTCTGGGTGACCGCGCTGATCAACCCGAAGCTGGCCATCGTGGCGCTGGCCGTGTCGCCTCTGTTCGCGCTGCTGACCGCCCTGTCGCACCACCGGCTGCGCAGCCGGTGGGACGCGGTGTGCGAGAAGGACAGCGCCGCCAAGTCCGTCCTTCACGAGACGCTGTCGGCGCTCCGCGTGGTCCGCGCCTTCGGGCAGGAGGAACGGGAGGTCGGCCGCTTCGCCGCGCGCACCGACGACCTGATCCGCAGCTTCATGCGCGCTGCCCTGGCGGAGAGCGGCCTGGGCTTTCTGGTGTCGATCCTGCTGGCCTCGGGCACGGCGGCGGTGCTGTACATCGGCGTCACCGACGTGCAGGCGGGCGCCCTGACGGTGGGCGAGCTGCTGCTGGCCCTGTCCTACCTCGCCCAACTCTATCAGCCGCTCCAGAACATGGGGCATCAGGTCGCCGCGCAGCAGAAGCTGATGGCGAACCTGCGCCGCGCCTTCGCCCTGCTGGATGAGAAGGCCGACCCGGCGGAGCGGCCGAACGCCAAGCCGATGCTGCGTGCCCAGGGCGACATCGCCTTCTCCGACGTGTCCTTCGACCACGGCACGGGCCGCCCCATCGTGCAGGGCATGACCTTCGCCATCCCGGCCGGCAGCCGCGTCGGCATCGTCGGCAAGTCGGGGGCCGGCAAATCCTCCATGATCGGGCTGCTGACCCGCCTCTACGACCCCAAGACCGGCGCGGTATACTTGGACGGCGAGGATCTGCGCGACCTGCGGCTGGCCGATTTGCGCCGCCAGTTCGCCATCGTCGGGCAGGACACCAACCTGTTCTCAACCACCGTCGCGGCCAACATCGCCTACGGCCGCCCGGACGCGACCATGCGGGAAATCGTGGCCGCCGCGAAGGCCGCCGACGCGCACGACTTCATCATGCGCCTGCCGGAGGGCTACGACACGCCGGTGGGCGAGCGCGGCATGCGCTTCTCCGGCGGCGAGCGCCAGCGCATCGCGCTCGCCCGCGCTTTCCTGTGCGACGCGCCGATCCTGATCCTGGACGAGCCGACCAGCGCGGTGGACCTGCGCACCGAACAGGCGATCATGGACGGCGTGGAGCGGCTGATGGAGGGCCGGACCACCTTCATGATCACGCACCGCCTCGCCACCCTGCGCGACTGCGACATGCTGATCGAGATGGAGGCCGGGCGCATCACCGGCATCACCACCGAGGTGCGTCATTGGGTGTCCGGAATGACGCTGGCCGCGTAACGGCTTTCCGCGTCGGACTGTGAATTCGTTAACCAAGATGAAAGCCCGACCCTGCTAGCGTCCGCCCCCTGATACCGGCATTTCGCCGAAGGGAGTTCCGCGGATGACGCGCTGGGTTGGGCTTCTTCTCCTGGGGTTGGGGTTCGCGGCGCCGGCGCTGGCCGAAACCCTGCCGACCATATCGCCGACTCCCGTGTCCATGGCCATCCCCGCAGCCACCTGCCTGGGCGAGGGTCCGGCGCGACGCTGCACCGCCATGGTGGACCAAAGCTTCGCCAACAACCGTGGCGGCATGAGCGCGCTGAGCATCAGCGCCGTGCGCGACGCCACCTGCACCACGCTGCACATCGTCTTCGACGGGCCGATCGCCCTGGACCGCCCGGTGACGCTGACCCCGGACGGCGCGCCGGCCCAGCGCTTCTACACGCCCGACGAACTGACGGACCTCGCCCGCGCGCTGGACAACGGCACCCGCCCGAGCAACCCGGCACCGGAATTCGCGCGCTTCCTGACGCAGGTGTCCAGCGGCGCGATCAAGGACGCCGACGCCGGGCGGGAGATGCTGAACCAATTCGCCGCCATCAAGGAGCCCCGGCGCATCGGCCTGACCTGCGGGCCGATGGAGCGCCTGCTGCCGCAGATTCGGACCGGCCGCGCGGTGCGCCTGGAGTTCGAGGTGGAACCGCGCACCACTCTTCAGGCCTACCACTGGTCCCGGCTGGAGGGGCGGGCCGTGGATCTTCGTCTGGACGAGCTTCTGGCCTCCCTCGATCGGGCGATGCCGGGCTCCTGAGCGGCATTTTCCGCATTTCGGGATTAACCGCGACGCTCCCTTGACATATCATGGTATTCGCGACGGAAGTAAGCCGTCGCGAAGGGTTGGAGCCGACCCACCGGCACCCCCACCCTATCCATGGACCATGCCGCGGGAGGAGAGCGTCGCGTGTTCGGTTTTGCGCGCAGACTGTGGTCGGACTCGGAACCGGCGTCGGCCTCCGTGCCGCGCGGGGTGCGGGTCTACGCGGTCGGCGACATCCATGGCCGGCTGGACCTGCTGGAACAGTTGCTGGGCCAGATCGAGCGCGACGCCGCCAGCGCGGCCGATCTCGTCAAATACATCGTCTTCCTCGGCGACTATGTGGACCGCGGGCCGCAGTCGCGCATGGTGATCGACCGTCTGGCCGGCTACCCGCCACCCGGATTCGGCGCCATTCACCTGCGCGGCAACCACGAGGCCGCGATGCTGGAGTTCCTGGAGGACGCCCGCTCCGGCGCCGACTGGATCGCCTACGGCGGCGGCGCCACCATAGCCAGCTACGGCATCGTCCCGCCGGCGGAGGACGCCCCGGTCGAGCGCCTGGCCGAGATCCAGCATCAGCTTCTCGCCGCGCTGCCCCACCATCACCGGGCCTTCCTGACGGGCCTGCGGGCCAGCATCGCCATCGGCGATTACCTGTTCGTCCACGCCGGGATCCGCCCCGGCGTCCCGCTCGACCGTCAGTCCGAGTCGGACCTCTTGTGGATCCGGCGGGAGTTCCTGACCTCCCACGCCGATCATGGCAAGGTCGTGGTGCACGGCCACACCATCGCCGACCAGCCGGAAATCCGCGCGAACCGCATCGGCATTGACACGGGCGCCTTCGCCACGAACCGCCTGACGGCGCTGGTGCTGGAAGGCACGGACCGCCGCTTCCTCTGTACGATCTAGATCAAGTCCAGCCGGGTTTGGGCGCCTGAGGAGCCTCGGACGAGGGCTGTCCGGTCTGGGTCAACAGCGTTGTCAGCCAGCGGAAATTGTTGGGCATGCTCTGCGCCTGCAAGGCGCTCTGCACGACCTGCATGGCGTCGTCCGGGCTGGGCGGCTGCGGGTCGGGAGTCTGCGCATCGCCGGCGCCGGCATCGTCCGGCGCGCTCTGCGCGAAGACGCTGACCGCCCCGACGCCGAGGCGATGCTCGACGGAGGACAGGGCACTCACGGGGGACGCCGCCCCAACCTCGCCGGCGGACGTGCCGCCGCCGCTCGCGCCGACGCCGTTCAGCTGCTCCAGCATGGCCGCGAACTGGCCGGCGAGTTCCCCCGCCTGCCGGGACGCGCCCGTGCCTTTGCGCTCCAGGACCTCTTCGGCCCGGAGACGCACCAGCTTGTTGGCATCGGCGTTTGCCAGGATCGACATGGGGAAATGGCCCTGCGGCGTTTGGCAACCGCTTGGGATCTAGCAAACCTCAGGCCACACATTGTCGCAGGCGGCGCCTGAAGTTCCGGCGGTGCCCCGCCCGCACCCGGCAGAATCTGCCCACCGGATCGGCAAAAACGACCGGCCGGGAGGGAAAATTCTTACCGTCGGGAAACGCCACGACCGTGTTCGTCACGAAACGCGCAGCCCGTACATGGAAGGAGATATCGTCGGCGAAAAACGCTACGATTGCAGCCGCGGCCATGCAGAAGGCGCCGCCGGCGCAAGGCGTCGAACTCCTGGATTGCTCAAGGACGAGCCCCCCTGGCGTCGCGATGCCCCGCACCCGCCCAAACGCCACAAAGTCAAAGGATAACGCTGGTGTATTTCAACATTGCCTTATTTGGCGAAGAATACAATATGTATCGAAACACCATTTCTTTGTTCTACCATGCCCTTTGCGATCTGGGGCACGTTATGAAGATTTCAGAAAACAGCATTGATACGAGCGCCTACAACATTCTGCTCCCGCCGAAGGTTTTTCGCGCGGAAGAGGTCGTCAACTATCTACTGGCGCAGAAAATCCCCTATGGGTTCATCGGTGTCGAGACATTTCACGGATATAAGCACTGCCGCCTCGACGACCCTACGGAAGACAAAACGAACTTTCTCCGCTTCGTCGAGAATGCAAATCATATCTTTTGCATGTTCAAACAGGACGTTGATGAATACCGGCAAATCGGCGGAAAATCCGTATACGCGAAGTATGGCTTTAATCCATCTGCTCTGGAAATAAAAAGACCGAACCAACTCCCAATCGACGTTTTCTTTTTTGGAGACGTCGACGGCCGACCGAGGCGGTCACGCATTTTGCAGGCGCTGGCCGACCGGGGGCTCCGCGTGCACCTTCTTACCGGTTCCGTCCAAAGCCGGCCGTCGCTTGTTCGGAATTCTCTCATCGGGATGTCGAAGATCAACCTCAACATCAATCACTCATCCCATGTGAGCCCGCAGCGGGTCGTTTATCTGGCGAACAACAGGATTCTGTGCGTCTCCGACACCGCCGAGGATCCGGACGGCTATCTTGCGACGGCCATCGTGCATGACAGCGACGAGGCGCTCGTCGACTGGTGCTGTGAGTATGTCAGTTCCGGGAACCCGGCGGCCGATGGTGAACGGGCGTACGAAATCGCGAGCCGGGAGCCGATGACCCGGATCCTGGAAGCCGCACTCGACGGTTGAACGACAGCACCGCTTCCCAAAAAGAGGCGCCGATGAAGGGAGACGGCCCCTTCATCGGCGCGCCGGCATCAGTCGCGGAAGTTCACGTATTGCAGCGGCTGCTCGATCTTCAGGCCGCGGACGAGTTGGATGGCTTCCTGCAGGTCGTCGCGCTTCTTGCCGGTGACGCGCAGCTCGTCGCCCTGGATGGAGACCTGGACCTTCATCTTGCTGTCCTTGATCGCCTTGACGATGGTCTTGCCGAGGTCCTGGGCGATGCCCTGCTTGACCGTGATGACCTGACGCAGGGCGTCGCCGGCCGCGCGTTCCGGCTTGTTGGTGAAGTCCAGCGCGCCGGCGTCGAGCTTGCGGCGGGTCACGTAGACGCGCAGAAGCTCCTGCATCTGCTGCAGCTTGGGGTCGTCGTCGGCCAGCAGCGTGATGTCGTTCTCTGTGCGCTCCACCGTGCAGCGGGAGCCCTTGAAGTCGAACCGCGTCTCGATCTCGCGGCGCATGCCGTTGAGCGCGTTGTCGATTTCGTGGATGTCGGTTTTGGATACGATGTCGAACGACGGCATGACGGGCTCTCTTCCTCGAACGGACAGTTTGCCGGAACCGTAGACGTTACCGTCCGCCACCTCAAGCGTCAGGTCGGCCGTTTTAGGTGGGCTGTCCCGGATGCTGGAACTCGATGCCCGGCCCACCGTTGCCGGGGCTGTTCTGATAGGGCTTGTCCGGCATCTTCGGCTGCGGAAGCGCGTAGAAACGCGGTTCGCGGTCGTCCCAGGACCGTTCGAAGGGCAGGCGCATCATCGGCTGGGTGCCGTTGCGTTGCGCCTCGCGCTGGGCCTCCTGAAGCTGTTCGGCCATGCGCCGGTCCCAGGGCAGCCGGTAGAGGTTCGGGGCGTGTTCCCACAGCAGGGTCAGGTAGATCGCCTCGTTCTCCACCAACGTGGCGCTCAGCACCGTCGCCTCCTGGACATGGGAGCCCAGCCATTCCAGCGTGACCGGCTTGGCCCGGCCCAGCAGCGTGGCCGGGGCCGCGTAGGCGGCCGGCAGCATCAGCGCGAACAGCACCAGGATGATCGCCCGCGCCATCCGGTTGCGCGCCCAACGCAGGGCGGAAAGCACCAGCAGCAGCGTGACGATCGCGACGAAGCCGAAGATGACGGTAAGGCTTTCCATGGGCGCACTCTTCAAAAAGGCGGGTCAGTTCTTGACGGCGCGAAGCGGCTTGAACAGGGCGTTCAGGGATCCCGGAACCAGTTCGCCCTTTTCGGTCAGGGTGAAGCGGAAGGCGGTCACCTCGTCCCCTTCATGGTCGAGCCGCACGCGCGTCGCGGCGATGGTGGCGGCTCCCGATTCGTGCTCCGGCTTTACGCGGGCAACCACGCGGACCCAAATGGGATAGACGTTTTCAAGATTGCGGAACAGATGGACGTTGACCACGTATTCACCGGGTGGAATCCCGCGCGAATAGGAGGTTTCGAAGTTGATTTCGGTCGGATCGGCGTAGGCTCCCAGGTCGTCGCGCAGCAGGTTGAAGATCAGCCCGGACTTGTTGGAATAGCCGACCGGCACATCCCCCGGCGCCTGCACCCAGAGGTCCACGTCGGTGCGCAGCTTGTCGTCCCAGCGCGCCTCGATGATGACGTTGCCGGGCGGTTCCAGCCCGGCGGCCGACGACGCCCCATTGGTCTGGTTGGCTTCGGCTTTCTTGGCATCGTTGATGAATGGCACCGCCAGCACAGCACAGGCGACGAACCCGCACAGCAGCAGGGTCAGCAGATCCCGCGCGACGAGCACACCGGTTTGGTCCTCGCCAAGGAAATCGTTCATGACGCGGCCTCGCCGCCCAGGGTGTTGAAGGCGGCGGGCTGCTTGGCGAAGGTAACGCTGTCCGGAGCCACGGCTCCATGCGCCGGCGGCATGCGCCGGCGGGCGTGCGCCTCATCCATGATCAGCGCGCAAAGCGACGCGGTGGCGCCGCGCAAAAGCTGCAGGTTGCAGGTGGTCCAGAGGCAAAGCGCCCCGCCCATCATCGTTGCGTAGATGGCCACGCCGAGACCGCTGGCCAGCGTGGTCACCATTGCGCCGGCCGACGAGGCGTTGCCCACCATGTCCGGCGTGATATTCGCGGCGAACAGGCTGAACCCCCAGGCCGTGCCGATCAGGCCCAGCATGCCCAGGGCGTTGGCGATGTGCTGAAGATGCGAAATGCGCGAAAACAGCCGGATCTCCAGCGCGCGCTCGCTTTCAACGGTGGACATGCGCCCGGCACCGGCCTTGGCGTTGTCCAATTCCCCACCGATCTTCCAGACCCGATAGGCGGACATGAACAGCCCGATCAGGAACACCGTGGCGATGACGGCGGTGGCAACCGCGATGTGGCCGGTCAAAACGCGGTCGAGCCAGCCTTGAAGATAGAGCACCAGAACAAAGGCTATCGCCGTCAAATTGAACGCCGTGAATTTCGCCTTTAGAAGCCATTGCTCTTCCATATGACTGCCTCCTGTCGATATTGGAGTTTTCCCGGTGTCTCCGCGCACACGGAGAGCGATGGCAAGGGGGCGCCCTCGCGGCGATGCATCGATGCGGGCCGGTGAGGATTTTGCCGGTGAGGGTTTTGAATATCGGTGGGAATGCCGCCGGGAATCGGGCCGGGAATCAGAATTGCGCCGTTCCAGAGTGCGGACCGCGTGAGAGCCCCACCCGTCACGGGGAACGGCGGCTCGGCCGCGACCCGGATCCACAGCTTCGACAGGCACATCGGCGCACCTTCGCCGGCGTTGCGCGACAACGGATTCGTCCAGGGCAAGACCGTTCAGGATTCATCCGTCCACCATTGAACCCGGCCTCCGGTCAAGAGTTCCCGGCGGGGACCGGCCGGCTACGGGCTTTCGGGTGGAACTTTCGGACAGGTCCTACGGTTGTCTGGCCGGTCGCAACGAGGCTGCAAGCTTTGCCAAAAGCTAGCCACAGGGGGAGGACATCATGCAGATCCGGGACATCATGACCCGCGAGGTCAAGCTTGTGAATCCCAACACCCCGCTTCAGGAGGCCGCGCGCATGATGCGCGACGCCGACACCGGTTTCCTGCCCGTGGGTGAAAACGACCGGCTGGTCGGCACGCTGACCGACCGCGACATCGCCATCCGGGCGGTGGCCGAAGGCAAGGATGTGAAAAGCGCCAAGGTGTCCGATGCGATGACGCCGGACCTCGCCTACGCCTTCGAGGACCAGGACAGCAGCGAGGCCGCCCAGATCATGGCCGAAAAGCAGATTCGCCGTCTGCCGATCCTTAACCGCGACAAGCGTCTCGTCGGCGTGGTCGCGCTGGGCGATCTCGCCACCAAGACCGGGGACGACGACGTGGTCGGACAGACCGTCCAGGACGTCAGCGAACCGGGAAAGGGTAAGCGGTAACCACGTCCATTAAGAAAGCCCCTCTTCCCTGACGGAAGAGGGGCTTTTTTGCCTTATTTGGCAAGATTGGCCTTACTTGATGCCCTTGCCGTTCAGGAAAGGACCGTACTTCTTGTCGGTGCCCTGGATGTGCTTGACCAGCCAGTTCTTCAGGAAGTTCATCACCTCCATGCTCAGCGTGGCGGTCGCGCCGGAGTGATACTTCTGCTGCACGTCGATGACCTGCTTGGTCAGGGCGTCGTGTTCCGCCTTGTGGGCGGCGGTGTCCGGGTAGCCGTGCTGCTGGAAGTAGCGCTCCTCGTTGGCGAAGTGCGTCTTGGTGTAGGCGATCAGCCCGTCCAGGATCTTCCCCAGCACGTCCTTGCCGTGTCCGCTCTGCACCGCGTCGAACAGCTCGTTCACCATGGCGACGAGCTTCTTGTGCTCGTTGTCGAACTGCGCAACCCCGACGCTCAGCTTGTCGGTCCACTCCATCAGCGGCATGTGTCGCTCCCTATCTCGTGCGGAGAAATCGATTGTTTCGCAGGCGGACCCTGTAACCTGCCGCAAAAAGGTACCTGCTTCGGCAGGGCGATTCAACGGACGGTAGGACCAACGGCATGGGCACAGGCCGCGACACCGCGTCGCTGCCGTTTGTTCTCGAAAGAAGTGGCCATCACACCTCGCTCACCACTCCAGGATGCCGCTGCTGAAACCGAGCAACCTCCCATGGCGAGCGTCGAAAAACATCCTGCTTGGGAACCATCGCCGCGGATCTCCTGTTGATCGCCTGTTTTCGGATCACGAGGAACAAATCATGAACAACAAGCATCAGCACAGCGATCAGCACAGCTCGCGCGACGACCGCCATGATGCCACCGCCAACCCCAAGACGGGCGACGACCATTCCAACCGCGACAAGAACCCGGACGACTGGACGACCGGCGACGAGCCGATGACCGGCGCGCAGGCCTCCTACCTGAAGACGCTCAGCGAAGAGGCCGGCGAGTCCTTCGACGGCGATCTCACCAAAGCAGAGGCGTCCAAGCGCATCGACGCGCTTCAGGAGAAGACCGGGCGCGGCGCGTGATCGGGCACGCCACCGCGGCGGGTTATCCCGCCGCTCGGTCTTCCCGGCGCGGAGCCATGCCGGCACTGCCCAGCGTGTAGGCCAGAAGGTCCCGCCCGAAGTCGGTCGCCATGCAGATCCGCTCCGGATCCACCGGCGCCCCCAGCGGCCCGACGCTGCCGGGCATGCCGCGATACTGCAGGCGCAACAGGTCTCCCTGATCCGATTCCGGGAACACGCCCGCGAAGAGGAAGCCCATTGCCTCCAGCCGGCCGGCCATCATCTGCGTGGCCGGTTCGGCCAGCGGCAGGTCGAGGTAGACCGCCTCGGCGCGCGCCAGCGCCGCCTCGCGCAGGCGCAGCCTCACGGTCTCCACAAGATTCAGGCCGCATTCGGCCACGCGGATCATCGCCGCGCCGAAATCGGGCATGAGCCGCAGGCGGACGTCCGCCGTCTCGGGCAGGGTCGCCAGCGCGCCGAGCCGTGCCGTCGCGATGCGGCGATCCAGGCCGGCGTGGCGGTAGATCCGCTCCACCATGCCCCAATGGGCCAGGGGCGCGTAAACGGTGCGCGCCGGTTCCCGGTTCAGGCGGATGTAGAACAGCACGGCCGTCTGCCGCTGCGCGCCGGGGCTGTCGAAGGCGGTGAATGCGCGCTTGGCCGGGATGTAGTCCAGCAGGATGCCGGTCTCCCGCGCGCCCATGGCGATGTTGGCCTTTTGCGAGTGGTCGTGGATGGTGACCGCCTCGCCATAAAGTCCCAGAAGTCCGTCGGCCTTGGCCTTGGCGAAGGCGACTTCCTTCAGCTTCTTGAAGAGGCCGCCGCCACGGTGAGCCGGGTCCACGATGCCCATTGTGACCTCGGCGATGCGGCTGCCGGCATGTTCCTTCATCAGGCCCTGGTGGGCGACGATCTCACCATCCGGCGTCACCGCCACGACGGAATAAAGCCGGCCGCTGCTCAGCAAGCCCCGAACCTGTTCCGGGTCGTACACGAAGGGCTTGTAGGTGTCCCCATAAACCCGCTGCATGCAGCGCGCGAAGGCCTGGGCGTCCTCCGGGACCATGGGGCGGACCGCAACCGGGATGACAGACATATGGGGCTTCTCCTTTTTCTTGGGGGCCGCCACACGCGGCGCCTGCAAGACGAAGTGAGAAACACACGCGAGCATCCGTCAAGTTAACGCTCGTTTGCGCGCGTGCGACGAATGAATCACCACCCTCAGGTAGCATGCAACCGGATTATTACTCAACCGAGGACAAAAAGAATCGAGGCGATATTAAGAAAATTGCAAGCTATCGACCACGAAGACGATAGAACTTGAGTCATACTTGGGTATTGCACCAGATTGATTTGTTCAATAAAAGTTTAATGGTATTTTAGGAAAAGTGCCGATCAACAACTCAGCCCTTCGGGGCGGGCCACCGCCCGCCCCCTCACCAGCTATTCCATCTGTTCGGCGTAATGACAGGCGACCAGCCGCTCATCCACCGGACGCAGGGCCGGCACCTCGGCGGAGCAGCGCTCCGTCGCGTGCGGGCAGCGCTTGTGGAAGGGGCAGCCCGGCGGTGGGTTCAGGGGCGACGGCAGTTCGCCCTTGGGGATCACCCGCTCCGCCCGCAGGGCCGGGTTCACGCGCGGCGTCGCCGCCAGCAGGATGCGCGTGTAGGGGTGGCGCGGGCGAGAGAAGACCACGTCCTTCGGACCATGCTCCACCGGCCGCCCAAGATACATCACCATGATGGCGTCGGCGATGTGACGCACGACGCTCAGATCGTGGGAGATGAACAGGTAGGCGAGGTTCAGCTCCTCCTGCAAATCCATCATCAGGTTCAGCACCTGCGCCTGGATCGACACGTCGAGCGCCGACACCGGCTCGTCCGCCACGACCACGCGCGGGTTCAGCATCAGCGCGCGGGCGATGGCGATGCGCTGGCGCTGCCCGCCGGAGAACATGTGCGGGTAGCGGTCGATCTGGTCCGGGCGCAGGCCGACCTTCGCCATCATGGCGAGCGCCCTGTCCCGCCGCTCCTGCTTGCCCATGGGGGTGTTGATGACCAGCGGCTCGCTGAGGATGGAGCCCACGGTCTTGCGGGGGTTCAGGGAGCCGTAGGGGTTCTGGAACACCATCTGGACGGTGCGCCGCAGCTCCTTCATCTCTGCGGCGCTGCGCCCCACGACATCGCGGCCGTCGTAGAGCAGTTGCCCCGACGACGGCGGCTCGATCATGGTGACCGAGCGGGCGAGCGTGGACTTGCCGCAGCCGGACTCGCCGACCACCGCGAGCGTCTTGCCGGCCTCCAACTGGAACGACACGCCGTCCAGAGCCTTCACCGTCGCCATCGGCTTGAAGGCGCCGCGCTTCACCGCATAGTGCTTGCGCAGGTGGATGGCCTCCAGGACCACCGGCCCGGTCGTGGGCATGGTTTGGATCATCATGTCGGTCATCACACGGCCTCCTCGGCGCCGACGGGCCGGTCGGACAGCGGGTAGAAGCAGCGCGCCTTGCCGGCGTCCACGTCGAACAGGGCCGGACGCTCGGCGCGGCAGAGGTCGGTGGCGAAGCGGCAGCGCGGGTTGAACAGGCAGCCCTGCGGGCGGTCGCCGATGCCCGGCACCACGCCGGGGATGGTCGGCAGCCGCCGCTTGCCCAGCGCCCGCTCCGGCAACGCGTCGAGCAGCGCGCCGGTGTAGGGGTGGCGCGGCGCCTTGAACAGTGCGTCCACCGGCCGCGTCTCCGCCACCTGGCCCGCGTACATCACCACGACGCGCTGCGCCGTCTCCGCCACCACGCCCATGTCGTGGGTGATGAGGATCAGCGCCATGCCCCGCTCCTTCTGGAGGCGGACCAGCAGGTCGAGAATCTGCTTCTGGATGGTCACGTCCAGCGCGGTCGTCGGCTCGTCGGCGACCAGCAGGCGCGGGTTGCAGGCGATCGCGATGGCAATCATCACACGCTGGTTCATGCCGCCGGAGAGCTGGTGCGGGAAGGCCGACAGGCGGCTTTCCGGGGCGGGGATGCCGACCTGCTCCAGCAGCTCGAGGGCCCGGTGCTTCAGCGCCTTGCCCGACAGCCCCTCATGCACCTTCAGCGTTTCCATGATCTGGAAGCCGACGGTGAAGCAGGGGTTCAGGCTGGTCATCGGCTCCTGAAAGACCATGGCGACGTCCTTGCCCGTGATCTTCCGCCGCGCCGACGGGCTGAGCGTCAGCAGGTCCGTGCCGGCGAAGCTCATGCGGTCGGCCAGCACCTTGCCGTTGGAGCCCAGCAGGCCCATCACGGCCAGCGAGGTGACGGACTTGCCGGAGCCGGACTCGCCGACGATGCCGACCACCTCGCCCTCGTCCACGGTGAGGTCGATCCCGTCCACCGCGCGGAAGGTGCCGGCGCGGGTCGTGAACTCGACGGACAGGTTCTTGATGTCGAGAAGAGGCATGATGCGGCTCAACGTTTCAGCTTCGGGTCGAGCGCGTCGCGCAGCCCGTCGCCCAGCAGGTTGAAGGCCAGAACGGTGACCAGGATGGCGACGCCGGGCCATGTGACGACCCAGGGCGCGCGCTGGAGGTATTGCAGGGAGGAGGCCAGCATCGTCCCCCATTCCGGCGTCGGCGGCTGCGCGCCGAGGCCGAGGAAGCCCAGCGCCGCCGCGTCCAGGATGGCGGTGGAAAAGCCCAGCGTCGCCTGCACGATCAGCGGAGCGACGCAGTTGGGAAGCACCTCGACCAGCATCAGGCGCAGCGGCCCGGCCCCGGCAACGCGCGAGGCGACGACGTAGTCCTTGCCGGCCTCCGCCATCACGGCGGCGCGGGTCAGGCGGGCGTAGTGCGGGATGACCACGATGGACACGGCCAGCATGGCGTTGACCAGCCCCGGCCCGAGGATGGCGGCCACCACCACGGCCAGCAGCAGGCTGGGCAGCGACAGCAGGATGTCCATCAGGCGCATGGTCAGCACGTCGGCGATGCCGCCGAAGAAGCCGGCGACCATGCCCAGCGCCAGCCCGACCACCAGCGACAGCGTCACGACGATCAGGCCGATCATCATCGACAGCCGCGCGCCGTAGAACAGGCGGGACAGCACGTCGCGCCCGATGTCGTCGGTGCCCAGGACGAAGCGCCAGCTTCCCCCGTCCTGCCAGCCCGGCGGGACGAGGATGGCCTCGCGGTACTGAATGTTCGGGTCGTGCGGCGCCACCAGCGGGGCGAACAGCGCCACCAGCGCGATGGTCACGATCACCGCCAAGCCGATCATGGCCCCGGTATTCTGCCGGAAATGGTACCAGAACTCAACCAGCGGATGCGGCGGCTGCGCGGTCGGGACGGTGGCGGCGATCGCCGTGTCTTGGACTTCGGTCGTCATGACGTCACCTCACCGCGAATGGCGGATGCGGGGGTTGAGGACGCCGTAGAGAACGTCCACCAGCAGGTTCACGGCCATCACCGTCGTCGCGATCAGCAGCACCCCGCCCTGCAGGGCCGGGTAGTCGCGACGGTTGATGCTCTCGATCAGCCACTTGCCCACGCCCGGCCAGGAGAAGATCGTTTCCGTCAAGATGGCGCCGCCCAGCAGCGTACCGACCTGAAGGCCGATGACCGTCACCACGGGGATCAGCGCGTTGCGCAGCGCGTGCAGGCCGATCACCCGCCGTCCGGCGAGGCCCTTGGCCCGCGCGGTGCGGATGTAGTCCTCGCCCAGCACCTCCAGCATGGCGGAGCGGGTCATGCGTGCCACGACCGCCAGCGGGACCGTGCCCAGCACGATCATCGGCAGGATCAGGTGGCGCAGCGCCGACCAGAAGGCGTCGGTTTCGCCGGCCAGGAGCGTGTCGACCAGCATGAAGCCGGTCACCGGCTCCACATAATAGAGCAGGTCCAGCCGGCCGGACACCGGCGTCCAGCCAAGCCCGACGGAGAAGAACAGGATCAGCAGCAGGCCCCACCAGAAAATCGGCATGGAATAGCCGGTCAGGCTGACGCCCATCACACCATGGTCGAAGATCGAGCCGCGCTTGACCGCCGCGACGATGCCCGCCGGCAGCCCGAGGACCGTGGCGAACAGCATGGCGAGCATCGCCAGTTCGAGGGTCGCCGGGAACAGGGTCAGGAATTCGCTCAGCACCGGGTTGCGGGTCACCAGGGAAATGCCCAGGTCGCCCGACATCACCCCGCCGACATAATCGAGGAATTGCCGCCACATCGGCTGGTCCAGGCCCAGCTCGTGCCGCAGTTCCAGAAGGCGTTCGGGGGAGATGCCGCGCTCGCCCACGCGCACCTCGATGGGGTCGCCGGGCACGAGCCGGATCAACAGGAAGGTCAGGAAGGTGACGCCGAGGAAGGTCGGAATCACCAGACTCACCCGCGTCAGGATGAAGCGAAGCATCGGATCGTCACCGGGGCTCGAAACGAAAGCAAGGGGGCCGATGCCCCCTTGGTTTCTGCTTCCGCAAAGGGAAGGCCGGGGTTTTAGGCCCCGGCATCACCTTTGTAAAGTTGTTCGTATGGCGGACTTATTGTTTCAAATCGACGCCATAGAAACGATGCACGCCGAACGGGTCCATCTTGTAATCGACCACATTCTTGCTCAGCGCCATGTGCACCACGGAGTGAGCGACGGTGAACCAGGGCGCCTCTTCCTTGAAGATCACCTGCGCCTGCTCGTACAGCTTGGTGCGGGCGGCGATGTCGGTGGTGCGCTTGGCCTCCAGCACAAGGTCGTCATACTCCTTGTTGCACCACTTGGAGACGTTCGACCCGCCCGGACGCGCGGCCTCGCAGCCCAGCAGCGTGTGCAGGAAGTTGTCCGGATCGCCGTTGTCGCCGGTCCAGCCGAAGGTGGCCATCTGGTGCTCGCCGGCTTGCAGGCGCTTGCGGTACTCGCCCCACTCGTACTGGACGATCTTGGCCTTCACGCCGATCTTGGCGAGGTCGGCCTGCATCATCTCGGCCATGCGCTTGGCGTTGGGGTTGTACGGGCGCTGCACCGGCATGGCCCACAGGTCGGTTTCGAACCCGTCGGGATAGCCGGCCTCGGCCAGCAGCTTCTTCGCGCGGTCCTGGTCGAAGGGATAGTCGTCGATGTCCTTGTTGTAGGACCACATGGTCGGCGGAATCGGGTTCTTCGCCGGAACGCCGGCACCCTGATAGACCGTGTCCACAATGGCCTTCTTGTCGATGGCCATGTTGATCGCGCGGCGCACGCGCACGTCGTCGAACGGCTTCTTGGTGACGTTGAAGGCCAGATAGCCGATGTTCAGGCCTTCCTGGTCCATCATGGCGATGGAGGCGTCCTTCTTCAGCGCCTCAAGATCGGCCGGGTTCGGGTACGGCACGATCTGGCATTCGCCGTTCTTCAGCTTGGCGATGCGCACGGTCGCGTCCGGCGTGATGGCGAAGACGAGGTTGTCGATCGGCGCCTTGCCGCCCCAATACTGGTCGAACGCCTTGTAGCGGATGACCGCGTCCTTCTGGTAGGCGACGAACTGGAAGGGGCCGGTGCCGATGGGCGCCTGGTCCATCTTGTCGATCTGCTTCTGCTTCAGCAGGAAGTCGCCGTATTCGGCCGACTGGATCGCCGCAAAGGGCATCGCCAGGTTGGCGATGAAGGGCGCCTCGACCTTGTTCAGCGTGAACTTGACCGTGTAGTCGTCCACCTTCTCGATCGACTTCAACAGGGTGGGCATGCCCATGTCGTTGAAGTAATCGTAGGCACCGCCGGAGACCTTGTGGAAGGGATGGTCGTTTTTCCACTGGCGATTGAACGACCACAGCACGTCATCCGCGTTGGCGTCGCGGGTCGGCTTGAAGTCGTTGTTGCTGTGCCACTTCGCCCCCTTGCGGAGGTGGAAGGTGTAGGTCAGGCCGTCGTCCGAAACCTCCCAGGATTCGGCAAGGCCCGGAATCACCTTGGTGCCGCCGCGCTCGAAATGGACGAGGTTGTTGTAGACCGGCAGCGACACGTCGAAGCTGGTGCCGGTGGTGTTGACCATCGGGTTGAAGTTTTCGGGGCTGCCCTCGGAACAATAGACGAGGGTCTTGGCCGCCTGTGCCGGTGCCGCAAGCGCCAGCGCAGCGGCGACGCCGAGCCCGGCTCCCAGCAGAATACGCTTCATAGTGTTGTGCCTCCCGCATTCGGTCGATGGGGCCGGTATAGCCGGCCAACCGCATGGTTTCCCGGTTCATTTGGCGCGCGGCCGATTCCCCTGTCAACACGCTAGCCAGCGTAGTCCTCGCGGCGCAAGCCGCGGGATTCAGTCCAGCCGGTGTTTCAGTCCCGGTCCGGTTTCCTTGAACCCTTCGCACTCTAAGAAACGCAGGGAATCCGGCCATTCCGTGGCGGTCATTCGTTGGCGGGGCGCGCAGGCCTCCACGCGCGCCCCCCCACCACGGCCCGACTGTTCCAGAACGGCCCGAATCGGCGCACGCCCACCACGCGGGAGCGCGACTCCGGAAGGATGCGCCGCTCCCCGGCGTTACACCGGCACCGCCTCGAAGACCGTCGCCTCCAGTTCGAAGCTTCCGTCCTCCTCGATTGCGAAATGCCGACGCACCTCGGCGGACGCCATGTCCTGGAGGGAGCGGATGGCGCGGGCGTGCGTCTCCGGCGTCCGCGTGCGCGCGGTCCAGACCGGGAAGTCCATGCGCAGGCGGCGCGTCGTCATTCCGGTGACCGCGAAGCCGGCGCGGGCCAGGGCCGCCGTCCACTCCGCCACGCTGTAGTTGCGCACGTGCGACGGGTCGCGCAGCAGTTCGATGGCCTGGAAATGAGTGTCGAGCAGCGCCGAACCCGGCGCGATGACGTCCGCGAAGATCGCGTAGCCCTTCGGGTTCAGCACGCGCCGCGCCTCGCGCAGGCCGGCCTCGGCGTCCAGCCAGTGGTGCACGCTGAAGCGGCTCAGCACCGCGTCGAAATGGCCGTCCGGGAAGGGCAGCCGCTCGGCGGGCGCCTGTTGGGTGCGGATGTTGGCGAGGCCGCGCTCGGCAGCGGTGCGCGCCACGGTCTCCAGCATCGCCGCCGTCAGGTCGACGGCGACCACCTCGCCCGCATGGGGCGCTATGCGGTAGGCGACATGCCCGCCGCCGCAGCCGAGATCCAGCGCGCGGGCGACCGGGCGTTCGCGCAGGACTGCTTCGATCTGGTTCAGGTCCGCGCCGGCGGCATGCACCGCGCTGGTCAGGTAATCGCCGGCGCGCACGCCGTACTGGTCGGCGACGACGCTGTGGTGGGTGTTGGTCATGGTGACATCTCCTCTCGCCCGGTTGATCCGGTGGTGTGTTCCGATGGTGGTGTTCCGGAGGCGCAGCATCCACCGGCGCACAACCGGGTACAAGGCAAGCGCTTATCCTGGTATAATCACTGCTACGATGAATTCCATCACAGACCACCGCCGCCTGCTGGGCGCCTTCCTGCGCACCCATCGGGAGCGGCTGACGCCGGCTGAGGCGGGCGTCCACGGCGGCAGTGTCCGGCGGCGCACGCCGGGGCTCCGGCGGGAGGAGGTGGCGCAGATCTGCGGCCTCAGCCCCACTTGGTACACGTGGCTGGAGCAGGGCCGCGACGTGTCGGTCTCCCCCGGCGCGCTGGCTCGCATCGCCCGGGGGCTGCGGCTGACGAGTGCTGAGCGGGCCTACCTGTTCGAACTCGCCCGCAAGCGCGACCCCGATGCCGCCGGGGCCGAAGCAGCGGACACCCCGCCCGCCCTGCTGTCGGCGCTGGAGGCCATCACGGCGCCCGCCTACCTGCTCGACCGCGTCTGGAACGCCTGCGGCTGGAACGACGGAGCGGCCCGCCTTTTCTCCGGCTGGCTGGACGGGGCGGAGCGCAACCTGCTGCGCTACGTCTTCCTAGACCCCACGGCGCGCCGTTTTATCTGCGATTGGGAAAACCGCGCCCGCCGCCTGCTGGCGGAGTTCCGCGCCGACACCGCGCGGCGCGCCGACGATGACGACGTAACCGCCCTGGTGCGGGATCTGCGCGACGGCAGCCCCGCCTTTGCCCGGCTGTGGGACGACCACGGCGTTCTGGAACGCGAAGGGGGCCTGCGGGCTTTCCACCACCCGCTGGACGGCCCATTGCGGTACGAACAGGTGACGCTGTGCCCCGCCGGACGGCCGGAGCACAAGCTGGTCATGCTGCTGGCCTCGCCCCCGGAGGACGTCCCGGCGGCGGGGGCGTGAGGCCGGTCAGCCAGCCTGCACGCGCGCCAGGAAGCGGTCGACCTCCGTCCGCAGGGCCGATGCCCGCTGGCCGAGCTGTTCGCACGCATCCAGCATGCCGTTGGCCGCCTGCCGGGTGTGCTCGGTCGTGTCGCTCAGGCCGTCGATGTTGGCGGACACCTGCTCGTTGCCGCGCGCAGCCTCGTGGGCGTTGCGGGTGATCTCCGTGGTGGCGGCGCCCTGCTGCTCCACCGCGCTGGCGATGGCCGTGGTGATGCCGCTGATGCTGGCGATGGTCTGGGTGATGCCGCCGATGGCCCCAACGGCGTGGGCGGTCTCCTCCTGGATGGCGCCGATCTGCTGCTGGATTTCCTCCGTCGCCTTGGCGGTCTGGCTGGCGAGATTCTTCACCTCCGACGCCACGACGGCGAAGCCCTTGCCGGCCTCGCCCGCGCGCGCCGCCTCGATGGTGGCGTTCAGGGCCAGCAGGTTGGTCTGGCTGGCGATCTCGTTGATCAGACGGACCACGTCGCCGATCCGCTGGGCGGCGGCGGCGAGGCCCTTCACGCTCTCGTTCGTGCTGTCGGCCTCGCGCACGGCGGTCTGAGCAACCTCCGACGCGGTGGCGACCTGACGGGCGATCTCGCCGACGGAGGCCGACAGTTCCTCCGCCGCCGCGGCCACCGCGTGGACGTTGGAGGTGGCGAGCTGCGCCGCCCCCGACACCGCCCCGGCCCGGTGCGAGGCGGAATCCGCCGCCGTGCTGACCTGCTGGACGTTCGACCGGATGGACGATGCGGAGCTTTGCACCGCATCCATGTTGCCGAGCACCGCGCGTTCGAAGTCGCCGGCGAGGCGCCGCAACGCCTCGCGGCGTTCGGTCTCGGCCTCCGCCTTCATGGCGTCCTGCCGGCTGCGCAGCGCCTCCGCCTCCACAAGGCCCTGCTTCAGCGTGCCGGCGGCGCGCGCCATGTCGCCGATCTCGTCCTGGCGGTCAAGGCCCGGGATCTCCACCGACCGGTCGTTCCGGGCAAGGCGGCCCAGCACGTCCCGCAGACCGTCCAGCGGCCCGACGACACGGCCCAGCAGGATCCAGGCGGTGAGGCCGACGACGACGCCCAGCACGGTCAGCGACAGGATCATCACCCGCTGGCTGTTCTGAAGCGAGGCTTCCGTTTCCTCGATGGCGCCTTTCGTCCGCTGGTCCAGAAGGACGAAAAACTCGTCCACCGGGGCCATGATGTCCGCCTTGTACTTGTGGTACTCTGGCGAGTGCATCAGCTTGCGGGCGAGCTCGAAGTTCGGCTCCTTCTTCACCGTGTATTTGCCGGTGCCGTCGTTGTAGAGACCCTTGACGGCGTTCATCGCCTCGGTCTCCAGGTTGACGAGACCATCGGAGTTGGCCTGGGCCTTGCGCAGCTTGGCGAACTCGGCGTCGGTGAAGCCCGCGCGCTTCATCAGCTCCTGCAATGGCACGCGCTCGCCGTCGGGGCGGGGTTTCTGGCCGGTCGCCGCGACGAAGTCCCAGTAGATGCGGCTGTAGCCCTGGGGACGCGGCTTCTCGCCGTTGCGGATCGCCAGCACGTCCCAGTACTGGGCCTCGTACTTGGCGTCGCCGGTAACCACGTAGGTCCGCGCCAGACGCGTCAGGTCGTCGGAGCTTTGCCGCAACTCGTCGGCCAGCAGGTAGGACTCATAGCGCGACTGGTGCGCCTGCTCCAGCCGTGTCCGGGCATCGCCCAGCGCCAGGAAGGACAGGAAGTTGGCGACGAAGGCGGCGATGAGAACCACGACAAGAATGACAACCGAACGGCGAATGGTCAGACCCATCGGACAATCCTGTTTTTGCAATGTTCCTTGAATGCATGGCACAGCGATATGCGGTCCGGATAATGGCAAAATGTCGCATCAGGATGTTGTCGATGGCAGAAAACCATGTTAACAGCACAAATTAATGCGGATTAATTGGTAGGCAATTGCCTACTTTGCGCGCACATGAAGAGTACAGCATGATCGTTCATGGATTCTATTTGCACGAGCGCGCCAACATCATCAACATGAACAAATTGCGCTCACAACGAACCGCCAAAGCGGCCGATCGATCGCACCTCGGACATATGACATTTGCATGAATTGTTTGCGCGCGACGCCGCCGATTGCTGGCCGACGCAGCGCCAAGCTCGCGGAATGCATTGGGATGCGGCACTCCGCCGGTCCTTGACCATCGTGCCGCATGCGTCCACGGTTGACCATTGTGGCGCATGCGTCCACGGTGCGTCTTCACCGAAGCCGCCCCAAAGCCTTGCCGCCCGATGCCCCCCGAACCGACGCCGCACCCCGTGCTTCTCTGCGCCGACGACTACGGCCTGTCGCCGGGCGTGAACGAGGCCATCCGCGACCTGATCGCGGCCGGTCGCCTGACGGCCACCTCGGTCATGGCGCTCTGCCCCTATTGGGCCGAGGGGGCACCGCCGTTGAAGGCCCTGGCCGACCGGGCGGATGTCGGGCTGCATTTCACCCTGACCGACCAGCCGCCGCTGGGGCCGATGCCCCGGCTGGCGCCGGACGGGCGCCTGCCGCCGCTCGGCCGGCTGATGACGCTGGCCTACACGGGCCGGCTGGACGCCGCCGAAATCCGGGCGGAGCTGGCCCGGCAGATCGAAGCCTTCACGGCGGCCTGGGGTGGTTCGCCGGCCTACATCGACGGGCACCAGCACGTTCACCAACTGCCCACCGTGCGCGAGGCGGTGGCCGACGCATTGTCCGCCCTGCCCGGCGCCTACGTCCGACTTTGCGGAGAGCCGGCGGGGGACGTCCTGCGACGCGGCATCGCCGTGCCCAAGACGCTGCTGATTGGGGGCTTGGGCGGCGGTATGGCGCGGCTGGCGCGCGGACGGGGCATCCCAGCCAACGGCAGCTTCCGCGGCGTTTACGACTTCTCCGGCCGCGAGCCCTTCGGCGACCTGATGGCGCGCTTCCTGGACCGGCCGCGCGGGCGCACGCTGGTCATGGTTCATCCCGGCATCCCGGACGAGGCGCTGCGCCGCGCCGATCCGCTGGTGGACCAGCGTAAAGTCGAATACGACTATCTGAAAGGCCCCGCATTCGCGGAACTTTTACGGGCGAAGCAAATTCGACTTGCACGCTTTGCGGATCTTTCGCCGAATTGATGCGGCGCAGCAAAGCTATGGCGCTCTGCGGTAGCCTTTGACCACGGCCGAACAATTCGTTACCTAGGAATTGTCACGGCCGGCGCGTCGCGGGTTGAGAAAATCCGGCGTCTTGCGCCCGCCCGTGTCTGGGCGGCCGCTGGATTTTCCTTCGCATGACCGAGCACGCACCGTTCGATCCACGGCTTTCGCTCGCCACCGGCCTCGGCGCGGTGGAGAAGCCGGCCGTGCGCGCCAAGCCGGTGTGGGACCAACTCGCCCGCATTCTGCTCTTCTGCCTGACCATCATCGCCGCGCTGACCTTCCGTGACTACGGCATCAGCACGGACGAGGAGGTGCAGCACATCTACGGCCAGAAGCTGCTGCACTTCTACAGCAGCGGGTTCCAGGACTGGTCGGCCTTCAGCTTCAAGGACCTGTATCTCTACGGCGGGTTGTTCGACCTCGCCGTGGCGCTGCTCGTCCCGGTGTCTCCGTTCGAGGAGTACGACACCCGCCACCTGCTGTGCGCCATCGTCGGGGTGATCGGCATCGCCGGGACATGGCGGCTCGGCCGGTTGCTGGCGGGGGCGCGGGCGGGGTTCCTGGCGGCCGTGATGCTGGCGCTGTCGGGCGTCTATTACGGGGCGATGTTCAACAACACCAAGGACGTGCCCTTTGCCGCCGCCATGGTGTGGACGGTCTATTTCGCCACGCGCATGGCGCTGCAATTTCCCAAGCCCCGGCCGTCGGCGGTGCTGAAGTTCGGGCTGGCGCTGGGGCTGGCGCTCGGGATCCGGGTCGGCGCGATCCTGGCAGGGGTCTATCTGGGCGGCGCGGCTGTGCTCTACGTTGCCCTGACGGGGCGCCGTGCGGGTTGGCGCGCGGCCTTGGCCGACGCGCGGAGCATCGCCCTGCGCTCCCTGCCCGGCCTGCCGGTCGCCTACGGCCTGATGGCGGCGCTGTGGCCCTGGGGGGCGTTCGAGCCGCTGAACCCCTTCCGCGCGCTGTTCACCTTCTCGAATTTCCAGCACCTGCAATTCTCGCTTCAGACGCTGTTCCTCGGCGAGATGGTGTCGGCCATGGACGCGCCGGTGCTGTATCTGCCGGTCTACCTGCTGATCAAGCTGCCGGAAACGGTGGTGGCCGGGGCTGGGGTCGCCGTGCTGATGGGCGGTGCCTGGGCGTGGCGGACAGCGCGCGAGGGAGCCGCCTGGGACCCGGTGGTGCGCCACGCCATCACCACGCTCGCCGCCTTCCTGCCCGTCCTGATGTTCGTGGCGATGCGGCCAACCGTCTACAACGGCATCCGCCACTTCCTGTTCGTCGTGCCGCCGCTGGTCGTGCTGGCCGCCATCGCCTTCGACCGCCTGTGGAGCGCCGCGGAATCGCGGGGCGAGGTGGCCGGGCAGGCCGTGGCGCTGGCGCTCGCCGCGACGGCGACGGTGCAGGCCTGGTCGCTCGGCACGCTGCACCCCAACCAGTATGTCTACTACAACCAGTTCGTCGGCGGCATGAAGGGAGCCGCCGGCCGGTTCGAACTGGATTACTGGGGCAACTCCCTGCACGAGGCGACCAAGGAGCTGATCGCCTTCGTGGAGCGGGAGAACGACGGCGGCACCCCGCCGCGCACCTACACGCTGACCGTCTGCGGCAACCCCCTGGCGGTGCGCTACGACCTGCCGCCCTGGCTGAAGCTGGTCAACGGGGTGGAGCCGGACTGGCGCCGCGCCGACTTCTTCCTGGCCTTCACGCAGAGCCGCCGCTGCCCCGGCCTGCTCGATGGGCGACCGATCATCGAGATCGGGGTGGACGGCGTGCCACTGTCCATCGTCAAGGACCGCCGCCGCGTAGAGGAGTAGGCGGCGGCGCTACCGGTCGTCACCCTCCGTCCACTCACGCTGGCGGAGCTTGTAGCGCTGGATTTTTCCCGTTTCCGTGCGGGGCAGCTGGTCCAGGAACTCCACGGCGCGGGGGTACTTGTAGGGAGCGATCTGGTCCTTGACGTAGGACTGGAGCGTCTCCGCCAGATCCTCGTTCGGCCGCACGCCGTCGCGCGTCACGATGAAGGCCTTCGGAATGGAGCCGCGCAATGGGTCCGGAGAGGCGATGACGGCGCATTCCTCCACCGCGTCGTGGCGCAGCAGCACATTCTCCACTTCCAGGCCGGAAATCTTGTAGCCGGCCGAGACGATCAGGTCGTCGGTGCGGGCGTGGTACCAGAAATAGCCGTCCTCATCCATGTGGAAGGCGTCGCCGGTCAGGTTCCAGCCCCGCTGCACGTAGTTTTCCTGGCGCGGGTCGTCCAGGTAGATGCAGCCGGTCGGCCCGCGCACCGCCAGACGCCCGACCTGCCCCGGCGGCAGCGGGTTCAAATCCTCGTCCACCACGCAAGCCTCGTACCCCGGCACCACCTTCCCCGTAGCGCCCGGACGCACATCCCCCGGCACGGAATGCAGCACCGCGTTCAGCAGCTCGGTCGTGCCGAAGCTGTCCAGCACGTCCAGCCCGGTGGCGGCGCGCCATCCCTCCAGCGCGGCCGCCGGCAGCGGCTCCCCGGCGGAGACGCAGACCCGCAGACCGCGCAGTTCCTCGGCCTCGGCCGGATTCGCCTGCAGGCGGGCGGTCATGGCCCGGTAGACCGTCGGGACCGTGAACATCACCGTTGCCTTGTGCCGCACCGCCGCCTCCAGCAGCCGGTCGGGCGTGGCGCGGTCCAGCAGCACGACCGACGCGCCGATGCGCAATGGGAACAGCAGCATCCCGCCCTGCCCGTAGGCGAAGGCCAGCGACGGCGTGCCGCAGAACACGTCGTCGGCCGTGGTGTTCAGGATGGAGCGCGGCGACAGGTCGGCCACGGCCAGCAGGTCGCGGTGGAAATGCGCGGTGGCCTTCGGCGTGCCGGTCGTGCCGGAGGTGAAGGCGATCAGCGCAACGTCGTCGGCCGCCGTGTCGGCGGCAACGAAGCCGGCCTCCACGCGCGCCATGCGCCCTTCCAGGTCGCCGCCCGGCCCGCCGTCGCCGAAGGTCAGCACGGGCGGCGGACTCGTCAGCGCATCGCGGGCGTTCACCACCTCGCCCACGAAGCGCGCGTCGCAGAGCACGAGGTTCACGGCGGCGCGGTCCAGAATGGCTTCCAGTTCCGCCGCGCGCAGCAGCGGCATGGTCGGCACCACCACCGCGCCGGCCTTCAGAACGGCCAGCCAGCAGGCGGCGAGCATGGGCGTGTTGGGACCCCGCACCAGGACCCGGTTGCCGGGAACGATGCCGTGCTCCTCCGCCATCACCCGCGCGATGCGGTCCACCGTGTCGCGGAAGCGGCCGTAGCTCCACACCGCCTCCCCACAGATCACGCAGGGCCGTTCGTCCCAGCCCCGCCCGCGCCAGCCGTCCAGCAGCTCGGCGGCGGCGTTCAGGCGCTCGGGATAGGCCAGTTCCGGCCGGTCGTAGTTGAAGTCGGGAAGCTGGTCCGGCGGGGGCAGGCGGTCGCGGGTGAAGCTGTCGATGTGACCGGAGCGAGCCATGCGCTAGTGCCCTCCCCCGCGCGCCGATGTCTTGAGCTTACCAAGAAGGCCCATGAGCTGCACCACATCCTCGTGCGACAGTCCGTCCGTCAGTTCGGCCAACCAGCGGCGCTGCGCTGCGCTGATCGCCTGGACGACGGCGCTTCCCTCCGGCGTGATGCGCACGACCTGGATGCGCCGGTCGTTGGACGCGGGAGTGCGCGTGACCAGCCCGTCCTTCAACAGCCGCTCCACGATCCCCGTGACGTTGCCGTTGGTGACCATCAGGCGCTTCGACAGCTCGCCCATGGTCAGCCCCTCCGGCGCGCGGTCGAGCAGCGCCAGCAGGTCAAAGCGTGGCGGCGTCGTCTTGAACTCGGTCCGCAGACGGCTGCGCAGCCGCGCGCCCATCAGGACGGCACAGGCCGAAAGACGCAGCCAGAGGCGCATCTCCGGGGAGGCGGCAAGATCGGCCGCGGCCTCCACATCGACCGACGCGTCCCCCTGCGCCGCAGCCGAGGACTCGGCCGCCGCGATGGCGGATCCCTTCACGGTCTGTCTCCACTCCCTGTGGGAGACATCCGCCGGAACGGTGCCTCCTCTTTGTATGGAGTCTTACTGTAGTGCGGAGCTCGGCCTTTGAGCCATGCAAGGACAGAATGGTGGGTGCACAAGCAATAATCATTTACGAGGGGGGAGCGCGCCCGCTGCCCTGGTCACCCGTTGCTGAGGTACAGGTCGATTTCGCCCTGCTCCATCACATGGGCGGTGCCGTGGATGATGCCGTTGGCAACCTGGATGATGCGGTGGATCATCGCCACGGAGGTCTGGCAGTCCAGCCGCAGCTTGTCGCCCGCCCCGTCCTGGATGTCGGTGCCGATGCGCTCCAGCGTGTGGCGCACCACCTGATGCGCCTGGGCGATGGTGTCCTCGAACGGGCGCTTGAACTTGGACGGGACGTGCCCGTAGGCCTCGATCGCCAGATCCCGGTCGGAAAAGCCGCTGTCGCGGAAATGCTCCTGATAGCTCTTGGGCTGCCAGATCAGGCACTCCTCCAGCATGTCCGGCATGTCCGGGATCATCTCGATCAGCATCACGATTTCGTTGAAGTGATTGAGATAGTCCGTGGCGAGCAGCGTCTTGTCGGAGATGTTGGTGCCCTTCACGCGCTCGCGCCACGCCTGGAAGTCGGCCAATTCGTCCGGCGGAATGCCGTCGTTGACGGACGGGTCGAAATCTTGCTCGGCCATGCGTGGTTCCGGGACGATGCGACGACGTGGCGGTGGAACTGGGCGATAAGACGGGGGCGGAGGATCAGTCAGTAATACCCCAAGAATCCGCGCGCAAGCCTACGTATGCGTAAACGCCCCCTCAAAAAGCAAAAAACTTCTCAAAGGGCAAAAAAATGCCGCCGATGCGATCCTGGGTACGGCGCATCCGGCGGCATCAGGGACTGGCGGTTCAGGGAGGAATCACACCATTGCTCACCAGAACACCCCCTATTCCGGTTTGTTCCCGCGCATCTCGCATGTGCGGCATGCGGGAACAAAAAGCCGCAGCCCGAAAAAAAATCGCGCCGCCACCGGGGGATGGTGACAGCGCGGGGAGTCTTGGGAACACTCGCCATGGCCCCAGCGCGAAGGATCGGCGGGGCCAATACCAGAGTGCTGGCGTAAGTCTTTCCCGAGGGTTAACGGCCGCTTTTGTCACAGGATCACGCCCGTTCGAGGTACAGCCCGGCCCGCTAGCCGCTATGACGTACCCCAATCCAGCTATCACCAATAACCCTTTAGAATTCACTCCTGATAAGGCGCAGTTCGCGCCATATGATCCTAACTTTGTGAAAGCTTGAACACTTAGAATTTTGTCATGCCAAGAACCGCGGCGGTGTCCACAAAACCGCTCCGCCACGAGGTACGGGGAGAGTCATGGATCAAAACACCCGCCACCTGATGGAGCATTTGCCGTATCTGCGCCGCTACGCCCGCGCCTTGACCGGGACCTCGGTGCAGGGAGATGCCCTGGTGACGCGCACTCTGGAATGGTACCTGGACGGGCCGGGCGCTTCGGGCGGCGCGGATCTGTCCCGCGGGTCGCTGTACCGTCACCTGAACCAGCTTCAGGACGGCGGGGTGCCGCGCAACGGCATGGCGACGGTCCACCCGGTCGAGGCCGCGCTGCACAGCCTGGACGAGACCGACCGCCGGCTCTACCTGCTGGTCAACCTGGAAGACCTGCCGGTCGCCGATGCCGCCGCCGTCCTGCAGATCCCGCCGGAAGAGGCGGTGGAGCGGCTGAACCACGCCCGCGAGCGGGTGCGCGAGAAGCTGGCGGCGGTGATCCTGATCGTTGAGGACGACGCCATCATCGCCTTCGATTTGGCAGAAACCGTGCGCGGCATGGGCCACACCGTTTGCGGCAACGCCGCCACGATGGACGAGGCGCTGGCGCTCGCCGCCCGGCACGCGCCGACGCTGGCGCTGATGGACATCCGGCTGGCCGAGGGCGACAATGGCATCGAGGTGGCGCGGGAACTGCGGCGGCAGCGCTTCCTGCCGGTGATCTTCGTGACCGCCTTCCCCAGCGAACTGTCCAAGCGCGGGCTGGAGCATCTGGGGCCGGTGATCCCCAAGCCCTTCACCCGCGAACAGATCGAACAGGCGATCACCCGCGCCGTCTTCACTCCTCACGCGGAAGACGTGGGCATGGCGATGAAGCCGCACTGACCGCGCGCCCGTCATTGCGGTCGGACGGGCGCCGCCTCGGGCAAACGCCATCTAGGGACGGCAGCTTTTGGTAAAGACTTTCGTGCGACACTCATCTCCTCGACCGGGGGAGGTGGGCCATGAGCATGGGCGGCAAGATCATCGGCGAATACGCCAAGGGGAAGGTGGACAAGCTCCTGACGCCCGAGGCGGCGGAGAGTTCCTCGCGCCATCGCATCATGCATTTCCTGGAAAACATGGAAGCCGCCATCCTGGAGGCAAACTGCGAGGTGATCGGGCGCGAAATCCCGCACCTGAACCAGGAGTCCTTCCTGCGTATGGCCGTTCGTGTGGCGGAGCTGCGCGCCGACTACATCCGCGCGGGCCTGAAGGTGGCGGAGGCGCGGCACCCCGACACCAAGGCCGTGGACGAGTTGGCCCGCGTCCGCCGGGCCTACGAGGAACTGCAGGCCGTCTTCGAAGCGGCCGAGCGCATCATCGAGCGCGGCTACGTGAAGCTCGGGTAATCCTGAAAAGCGAAGGCCCATAAACAACAAACCCCCTCCCCCGCCGTGGCGAGGAAGGGGGCCGGACCGAGGTGCCCATGGGGGCGGTCCGTGGCGCGATCATCAAACGTCGCGGAAGTGTTCCAACTCCCGGCTGAGATTCGTCGCCTGCTGCTTCAAGGCAACCAGACGTCGCACGTCAGGGGCCGAGCTCCGCTCTTCCTTCTCCAGCTCGTCCTCGACGTCGCGCTGCTCCTGCCGGATGATGTTGAACAAGGCTTTTCTCAACATCGTCACCTCCCGAGCTTATTGATAAAATTTTAGCGCTTTCGGAGACTATCTTCAAGGAAGCGGTGAGGAGAGTCGAATCCTCATCGGGCCATGTCCGGGCGTATGAATATCTTCCGGAGACATCCGAAGGCATTACCTCTTCGGACCTTGACAACCCTTCTGCGCGCACCCATTGGTTAACGCGGCCGCAAGGCCAGGAGCCGCCCCCTCTCCGATGCCCCGCCCGACGTCCCGGACAGACGCGACCGGACAGACGTGATGGTCCCGGCGGCACATCCGGCGGCTCCGATCCCGGCGGAGCTTTGGGGCCTATGGAACGCAGACGTTTCCTGCATCTTTCACTGACCGTACCTCTCGCCGCCTCCGTCACCGGGGCGCTGCTGCCGGTTCCGGCCTTGGGCGCGGAGCCAAAGGCGAAAGGAACAAGCCGCCCGGCGCCCAGGCGCCGGATCGTCGTTCTCGACCCCGGCCACGGTGGCATCGACCCCGGCGCCATCGGCACGCGCGGCACGCTGGAGAAGGAGGTCACGCTCGACATCGCGCGCGAGGTGGCGCGGCTGCTGTCCGGACAGCACGGAGTTGGGGCCACGCTGACCCGCTCCGACGACCGGTTTCTGGAATTGCAGGAGCGGGTGGATCGGGCGCGCGAGGCGCGGGCCGACCTGTTCGTGTCCATCCACGCCGACAGCGCCCCGAACCGCGACGCGCGCGGCCTGTCGGCCTACACCCTGTCCCCGAGGGGCTCTGACGCCTTCGCGGCGGCCCTCGCCACCAAGGAAAACGCGGTGGACCGTTTGGGCGGCGCTGACCTCAAGGGCGCCAAGAAAGTGGTCAAGGACATCCTGCTCGACCTCACCGCGCGCCACACCAAGCGCGCGTCCCTGATCGCCCGCCAGTCGATCGTCCGCGGGGCGGGAAAGGACCTGCCGTTGCTGGACAATCCGATGCGCTCGGCGAACTTCGCCGTGCTGAAGGCACCCGACATTCCCTCCGTCCTTCTTGAGACTGGATTCCTATCGAACCCGCGTGACGAGGAGGTTCTGCGGGACCCCAGGGCGCGACGGACCGTCGCACGCGTGCTGGCGCGGGAAATCGCCGCGCTGGTCACCCGCGCACCCTTCGCCTAGACGCCGCTCCTTCGCACCTGCAGCGAGTGAAACATTCGTGCATCACCCCGGAACAAAACGACGATGAAGCACACCACTTCCAAGATTCCCCATTGCCAACGCGCCTGCGGCATGACTTTTTCCGGCCGCCCGTCCTTTCGGCGGGCCGGGGAGCGGAGGCAGAGCGTGTCGGGGTTTGGCCGCCTTTGGGCGCTGGTCGGAATGGCCGCTGTGGCGGGCCTCGCGTCCGGCTGCGCGCCCCTTTTGCTCGGCGGCGCCGCGGCCGGCGGCACGGCCGCCGTGGCCGCGACGGAGCATCGCGGCCTGTCCGGCTTCGCGTCCGACGCCGAAATCCAGGCCCAGATCAACCACCTGTGGTTTCAACACTCCCTGGACATGATGCGGCGCATCGACATGTCGGTGACCCAGGGCCGCGTGCTGCTGACCGGCCGCGCCGCCGACGCGCAGATGCGCCTGGACGCCGTCCGGCTCGCCTGGCAGGCGAACGGCGTTCAGGAAGTCATCAACGAGATCCAGGTGGACAACCAGTCGGGCATTCTCGACAGCGCCCGCGACACCTGGATTTCGACCCAGCTGCGGACCAGACTTACTTTCGACTCCCGAATCCATAGCCAGAATTACAGCATCGATACGGTGAACGGCGTTGTTTATCTGATGGGTCTGGCCGAAAACCAGGACGAGCTGGACCGCGCCATCGAACACGCCCGCTCGCTGCCCAACGTCCAACGCGTCGTCAACTACGTCCGCATCCTCTAGCGCCCCAAGGTCGACCGCACCGCCATGGCCCTTCTGCCCGCCTTCGCCAGCCGCACCGCTTCCGCCCTTGCTACGGCCCTGTTCCTGGCCGTGGCGGCGCTGTCCGCTGCGGCGTCGTCCGCGCTGGCTCAGGGACTGCTTCCGGTGGCGGCGCAGCAGCCGTCGTCGCCGGAGCAGGGGCCGGCCAACCGCCTGTTCGTGCAGGCCATGCAGATGATCCGGCAGGCCGACAACACCTACGACATCGCGGAGGAAAGCCGCCTGCTGAAGGAGGCGGACAAGCTCCTGAACGAAATCGTGGTGAAGTATCCGGACAGCGCGCTCGCGGTGCAGCTGGTCACCAACCAGTTCGTCGGCGACTTCGACTTCTACGAATTCCGTTCGCGCATCCGCGCGCTGGTCTGCAACGAGCCGCTGACCTCGCTCTGCTTCCTGCACCGCATCGGGGAGATGCTGCCCCCGGTGGAGACGCCGATCAGCGCCGCGCGCTGGGACTGGCTGTCGCTGGCGGTCGCATACAGCACGGTGGGCGACACCGCCCGCGCCAAGGAGATCATCGCCCCCTTCGTCAGCGCCGTGCGCCGGGGGGCCGCCGCCGACGGGGCCGGGCAGGACCTGTTCGTCGCCCGCGCCCTGGCCCTGATGGGGCAGACGCAGCTTGCGCTCGACATCACCCGGCAGATCGCCGACTGCTCGACCCGCATCTACAACCTCGCCGACATCGCCAAGGCGGCGGCGTGGCGGGGCGACGTGAACCTGACCGTCCAGCTTGCCGAGGAGGCGAAGGCCTACGCCACCGCCCGCGGCTGTTCGTGGGAGCTGGGGCTGGTCGCCCAGGCGCTGCTGCGCGCCGGGAAGGAGAGTGCGGCCCGCACCTTGTTCCTGAACACGGTGGAAACGCAGTTCTCCAAGTTCCGCGAAACCAAGGGCGACTGCTGCCCGCCGGAGCTGGCCGTGGCCGCGGCGGAACTGGGCGACAGCAACCTCGCGCTCAGCCTGCTGCGCACGGTGCAGGACGAGAATCCCTGGACCATCCCGGCGGTGCTCGGCCGGCTGGCCCGGCGCACCGACGCCTCCGTGGCGCTGGCCTATGCGGAGCAGGTGCAGGACATCGACATCCGGGGCGAATCCTTTGCCGAACTGATCGAGGCGGCGCTGAAGCGCGGCGACCCGACCACCGCCACCGAGCTGATGAAGCGCCTGAACAAGCTGGTGGACGAGGCCGCCGGGCGACGCCCCGGCCTGCTCGCCCAGAAAGCGAAGGCGGAGAAGGTGATGTATGGCGACGACCGCTGGCGCAAGAGCTTCCAGGCCTCCATCAACGCGGCCGAGCGCGCCAGCAACTTCGTCCGCCGCGACATCGGCGCGCCGCTGTTGGCCGCCCTGGTGCGGATCGAAACCGGCCTGCCGATGCTCGACTGACGCCGCCTACAGGACCTGCTTCGGCAGGGACAGCAGTTCCTTGCGGATTTGCCCGAGGCTTGGGCGGTTGGTCGGGCCGAAGGCGATGGGGCGGCAGAGGTGCATGGCGGTGACGCCGACCCGCGCGGTCAGCAGCCCGTTGATGACCCCCTGCCCCATCCGCGTGGAGATGGCCGCGGCGAGCGAGCCGCCCAGCGCCTCCACCGCCACATGGTGGGCGCTTTCCGCCACGCCGGCGACCGCGATGTTGGCGAGCATCCGCCGCAGCAGCTTCAACGACCCGACATAGCCCGGCCGCGCGCCGTAGAGGGCCGCGATCTCCCGCACCAGCTTCAGATTCCGCCACAGCACGACGGCGAGGTCTACGACCGCCGCCGGGCTGAGCGCTGTCGCCACCGCCGTGTCGCGCGCCGCGCGCAATACCATCTGGTAGGCGCGCCGGTCGAGCGGCTCCAGCACCTCGCGGTCGAGCAGGCGCACGATCTCCGCGTCGTCGTGGGCGTCGGTGACGTGGTCCTTCACCCGCACCAACGCCGGCTCCAGATCGGGGCGCCCGTCGTAGAGCCGCGCCAGCGACCCGGCGAAGCGGTCGGCCTGCCCCGGATGGATTTCCGCCGACAGCCGCTCGGCCTCGCCGCGCAATCCCTCGATCTTGCGCAGGCGGCGCAGGGAGCGCAGTTCGCCCACCAGCATCGCCACCGCCGCCCCGCCGGCCACCGCAACGGCGGCAGCCACCAACACGCCCAGTGCGATGCTGGTGGAGAAGGCCCGGGTGAACAGGTCCCAGGTGTCGAAGCCCAGCGCCACCAGCACCAGCGCCGCGACTGAGCCCGCCAGCCAGCGCCCCAGCCGACTTTTCGGCCGGTCCTCGGCCAGCAGCGCGGGCAGCCGCTCGGCGGCTGAGGTGCCGGCGATGATCGCCTCTTCCTCGACGGCAGGAACCGGAACCGCCCGCTCCGGCTCGAACTCCATCGGCGGCACCCAGGCCGCGTCTTTTTTGTCTTTGGTGGAGTGACGGTCGCTCATGGCTCTTCTCCCCCGTCATCCCCGCAAAAGCGGGGATCCAGGGCCACTCGGACAGGCACGGAATTGCCCTGGATCCCCGCCTTCGCGGGGATGACGAAGGAAAACCGTCGTCGGACTAGGAAAACGCCACAGCCCCTCATTCCAGATAATCCCCCAGCAGGAATTGCAGCGCCTGATCCAGGCGGATGTGCGGCAGGCCGCGCGTTTCGCGGGACAGGTCGGCGGGGGGCTGGAAAGCCATGAAATTGTAGGGGCGATCCTGGCCGGGCGGGAAATCCGCGTCCTCCGGGATCTCGCCGGGGAACAGGACGGTCGGCCGGTCGCGCCCGATCGGCACGCCGCGCACGCAGCGGAGCTGGCGCCCCTCATGCTCGCTGACCACCGTCTCGGTCGACTTCAGCGCGGCGAGGGCCATGGTCTCCACCTGCGCGCCCTCGAACCGGATGCTGGAGCGCGCGTCGGACACCAGCCGGTCGAGAAGGTGGCGCAGGCTGTTGTGCTGGTGCGAGGCAACGTGGTCGGCCTTCGTCGCCGCGAACAGCACGCGGTCGATCTTGGTGCCCAGCAGCCAGTCGAGCCAGCCGGACGCGCCGTGGCGGAAGGGCTCCAGGCTCAGTTCCAGGGCGCGCTTCATGTCGGCCATGCCCGCCGGGCCGGAGTTCAGCGCGCCCAGCACGTCGATCAGCACGATCTGCCGGTCGAGCCGAGCGAAATGGTCGGCGAAGAAGCGGCGCACCACGTTGGTCTTGTAGGCCTCGTACCGGTCCTCCATCAGCGCCCACAGGGTGCCGCGCCCGCGCCGGTCCCCCGGCAGAGGGCAGAAGGTCAGCAACGGCGCGTTCGCCAGATCGCCGGGCTCCACGAAGCGGCCGGGCTGGATCAGGCTGAGCAGGTTTTCCGACCGGCGGCAGGCGTGCAGGTAGTCGGTGTAGAGCGCCGCCCCGCGCCGCGCCTCCTCCTCCTCGGCGGGCGCCGCCGGGTCGATGGTGGCGAGCCAGCCGCGCCAGGACACCGACAGCTCGTCGCGCGGAGGGCGTCCGGCAAGGTCCAGCGTCAGCGCGCTCCACTCCGCGAAGGACTGGTGCAGCAGCGGCAGGTCCAGCAGCCATTCGCCGGGGTAATCGACGATGTCCAGGTTCAGCGTGGCGACCGGCTGGATCGTCCGCTTGATAACCGCGTTCGGGCGGTAGCGCATGGACAGGCGCAACTGCCCGATGCCGCGCGTCGGGTCCGGCCAGACGGGCATCGGGCCGGTCAAGGAGGCGAGATGCTGCTCCAGTTCAAAGCGGGGCACGTCCGGGTCGGGCTGCGGCCGCAGGCGCGACGCCTGGAACCGGCCGGAGGACACCACGTCCAGGAAGGGCAGCCGGCCGGCCTTCAGCAGGTTGTCCACCAGCGCCGTAACGAACACCGTCTTACCGGCGCGGCGCAGGCCGGTGACGCCCAGCCGGACATCCTGTTCCAGGATGTTGCCGGACACGAGATCGCCGGCCCGCCCCAACAGGCGCGAACCGGCGTCGTACAGATCGTTGAAAAGGGGAAGGCGCACGGTCGGGCGGCAGTCTGCGGTGAGGACGGACGCCCCTTATATGGGATAGCGCGCGCCCACTCCCAGATCCTCCCGCTGCGTCAGTTTGCGCCCCCCTACGAAGCGCCGAAATCCAGGCCCCAGGCCTCGTAGCGCTCCGGATCGTTCTCCCAGTCCTCGCGGACCTTCACGAACAGCATCAGGTGGACGCGCTGCTCCAGCATCTCCTCCAGCTCGGTCCGGGCGGCCTGCCCCAGCGCCTTGATTCGGGCGCCGCCCTTGCCCAGCACGATGGCCTTCTGGCTGTCGCGCTGCACGTAGACGACCTGCGAGATCTTGACGGAGCCGTTCTCGAACTCCTCCCACGCCTCGGTCTCCACCGTGGCGGCGTAGGGCAGTTCCTGGTGAAGCTGCTGGAACAGCTTCTCGCGCGTGATCTCCGCCGCCAGCAGGCGCATGGGCATGTCGGAGATCTGGTCCTCCGGGTAATGCCACGGGCCTTCCGGCATGCGGGCGGCCAGGAAGTCGCGCAGATGCTCCACCCCGTCCCCGGTCGAAGCCGACAGCATGAAGATGTCGGTGAAGATGCCCTCGTTGTTGAAGCTCTCGGCGAGGCCCAGCAGCTTTTCGCGCGGAACGAGGTCGATCTTGTTCAGGACCAGGATGGCCTTGCGCCCCTGCTCCTTCAGGCGGGCGATGATGCCCTGCGTGTCGTTGTCGATGCCCCGGCGCGACACGTCGTACAGCACGCCGACCAGGTCCGCGTCCTCCGCCCCCTGCCAGGCCGCCTGCACCATCGCGCGGTCCAGCCGGCGCTTCGGTTTGAAGATGCCGGGGGTGTCCACGAAGATGATCTGGCTGTCGCCGGCGATGGTGATGCCCAGCACGCGCGTGCGCGTCGTCTGCACCTTGGAGCTGACGATGGACACCTTGGAGCCGACCATCGCGTTCAGCAGCGTCGACTTGCCCGCGTTCGGCGCCCCGACCAGCGCCACGAAGCCGCAACGCGGGTGTTCCGGCACATGCCCGCCCCCGCCAGCGTCCTCGTGGGCGTCCTCGCCGGCATCCTCGCCGTCGAAGTCGTCATTCACATCGTCGAAATCGTCGCCGTTCGATTCGTTGTCGTGACCGTCAGTCATCGACCTGCACTCCCATCTGGCGCAGCAAGGCGCTGGCCGCTCGTCGTTCCGCGAGGCGCTTGGACGGGCCTTCGCCGATCACCGGCTTCATGCCCTTCAAGTGCACCGCGATGCGGAACATCGGCTCGTGCGCCGGTCCGCTCTGTTCGATCAACTCATAGGTGGGCAGCGGCTTGTTGTGCCCCTGCGCCCATTCCTGCAACGCCGTCTTCGCGTCCACCGGCGGCGGTTCCGCCCGGTCGATCTGCCCGGCCCAGGCGGAGCGGATGAAGGCCTGCGCCTTCTCCATCCCACCGTCCAGGTACAGGGCGCCGATCACCGCTTCGCAGGCGTCGGCCAGGATGGTGCGGTTGTTGCGCCCGCCCCCCTGCGATTCCGCCGGGGACAGGCGCAGGAAGCGCCCCAGCCCGATGGCGTCGGCGACGCGGCCCAACGCTTCCCGCCGGACCAGCGAGACGTGCCGCTTGGCGAGCGCGCCCTCGCGTTCGTTGGGGAAGCGCTCCAGCAGCCATTCCGCGATGACGAGGCCGAGCACCCGGTCGCCCAGGAACTCCAGCCGTTCGTAATCCTTGCCCGGACCCTGCTCCGGCCGGCCGGCGCCGCGCGGGACGCGCTCCAGCCCCATCAGGCTGGGGTGCGTCACAGCGTCGGCCAGCTTCTCCATATCGGCGAAGCGGTGGCCCAGCGCGGCGGCCAGATCGTCGAGGTTGACGGTCGGCTCCGCCCCATTCTCCGAACCCACGTTTTCGGAACTCGCTTTCTCGGAACTCACCGCAGTCCTACTTCACGCTGTTGAACAGGCGGCCGAAGCGCAGGTCCGCCGGCCAGCGCCAGATCTCGAAGAAGCGCGTCCCGTCTTCCAACGAGAAGAACAGGAATTCGGCGCGGCCGACCAGATTTTCCAGTGGGACATACCCCACCTGCGACGGAACGCGGCTGTCCAGCGAGTTGTCGCGGTTGTCGCCCATCATGAACAGGTGGCCGTCCGGCACCTTGAACACCGGCGTGTTGTCCAGCGGGCCGTTGTCCGTTTCCTCGATGATGCGGTGGACCTTGCCGTTGGGCAGGGTTTCCAGATACTGCGCGACGCGCACCTCGCGGCCCAGGCTGTCGCGGGACACGTAGTCGTCGATCCGCTCGCGCTTCACCGGCTGGCCGTTGATGTGCAGGACGCCGCCGATCATCTGGATCGTGTCGCCGGGCAGGCCGATGACGCGCTTGATGTAGTCGGTCTTGTTGTCGCGCGGCAGCTTGAACACCGCGACGTCGCCGCGCTCCGGCGCGTGGCCCAGGATGCGGCCCTCGAACACCGGCAGGCCGAAGCCGACCGTGTATTTGCTGTAGCCGTAGGAGAATTTGGAGACGAACAGATAGTCGCCGACCAGCAGCGTCGGGATCATCGAGCCCGAGGGGATGTTGAACGGCTCGAACGCGAAGGTGCGCACGCCGAAGGCGATGATCACCGCGTAGAAGACCGTCTTCACCGTTTCGGCAAAGCCGCCTGCCTCTTTGGTCTTGTCAGCCAGGGCTGTCTGCTTGTTCATGGTCATGCGGGGGATGCCGTGGAGGTGGTGATGGGAGCGTCGATCGGTTCGGCGCTGATGATGACGAAGGCTTCCGCCATCGGGTATTCGTCGGTGAGCGTGACGTGGATTCGCGCCTGCATGCCGGGCGGCGTGATCGCCTTCAGCCGCTCCAGCGCGCCGCCCGTCAGCCGCATGGTCGGCTGGCCGGAGGGCAGGTTCACCACCCCCATGTCGCGCCAGAACACCCCGTCGCGGAAGCCGGTGCCGAGCGCCTTGGAGCAGGCCTCCTTCGCCGCGAAGCGCTTGGCGTAGGTGGCGGCCCGCGCGCTGTGCTTGCCGGCGGCCCCGGCGCGGCGTTCGGACTTGGCGCGCTCCACCTCGGTGAAGACGCGGTTGATGAAGCGGTCGCCGAAGCGGTCGAGCGATTGCTCGATTCGGCGGATGTCGATCAGGTCGTTGCCGATGCCCAAAATCATGAGGCCGCCGATCCCGCCGCCACTCCGGTCCGGGCGTCCTTCATCAGCGCGCGCATGCGCTGGATGGCGTTGCCGAGCCCGACGAAGATCGCCTCGCCGATCAGGAAATGCCCGATGTTCAGTTCCACGATGGTCGGGATGGCGGCGACCGCCCCCACCGTCTCGTAGTTCAGGCCGTGGCCGGCGTGGCATTCCAGCCCGATGGCCTCCGCGTGGGCGGCGGCCTTGACGATGCGCGCCAGCTCGGATTCGCGCTCCGGCCCGGCGGGAGCGTCGCAATAGGCGCCCGTGTGCAGTTCCACCACCGGCGCGCCGAGCGCCCTGGCGGCATCGAGCTGCGCCGGCTCCGGGTCGATAAACAGGGAGACGCGCACGCCCGCCGCGCCCAGTTCGTTCACGAAGCGCTTCAGGTGTTCGGTCTGGCCGATCACGTCCAGCCCACCCTCCGTCGTCACCTCCGTCCGCTTTTCCGGGACGAGGCAGGCGGCGTGGGGCCGGTGGCGGAGCGCGATGCCCAGCATTTCCTCCGTCGCCGCCATCTCAAAATTCAGCGGCAGCGAAATTTCGGCGCGCAGGCGTTCGATGTCCGAATCGACGATGTGGCGCCGGTCCTCGCGCAGATGCGCGGTGATGCCGTCGGCCCCGGCCTCGGCGGCGAGCTTTGCCGCGCGCACGGGATCGGGATACCGCCCGCCCCGCGCGTTGCGGACGGTCGCCACATGGTCGATGTTCACGCCGAGGCGGAGAGGACGGGGCACGGACGGACACTCCAGAATGCGCCGCCCCCCGCGGACAGTCGGCGGGAGGGGCTGCCGTCTATATAGCGGGGGTGCGGCGTCCCGTCACGCCCCGCCTTCGCCGATCCGGCCCTCGAGCACCGCAACCGTCACGAATAGCGGATCGTGATGGCCGAGGCGGCCTTCAGCGCCCGTTCCCGCGCGTCGTCGGTGGAAGACCCGGCGGCGAGCGCCACACCCATGCGGCGGTTCTTGCGCGTCGTCGGCTTGCCGAACAGGCGCACGTCCACGTCGTACTCCGGCGTGCCGTGCGTCAGTGCGTCCGCCAGACCGTCGATGGAGAACGCCTCCGCCTCCTGGTCGGCGAGGATGACGGCCGAGGCGGTCGGGCCATGCACCCGGATGCCGGGAATCGGCAGGCCCAGGATGGCGCGGGCGTGCAGGTCGAATTCCGAATAATTCTGCGACAGCAGCGTCACCATGCCCGTGTCGTGCGGCCGGGGCGACAATTCGGAGAAGACCACCTCGTCCTTCGTCACGAAGAACTCGACGCCGAAAATGCCGTAGCCGCCCAGATTGTCCACGACGCGCGTCGCCATCGCCTTGGCGTCGTCCAGCAGGCGGTCCGGCATCGCCACCGGCTGCCAGGATTCCTGATAGTCGCCGCGCTCCTGCCGGTGGCCGATGGGTTCGCAGAACAGCACGCCGTCGCGCGTGCGCACGGTCAGCAGGGTGATTTCGTATTCGAAGGCCACGAACTCCTCGACGATGACCTTCTTCCGGTCGCCGCGCATGTTCGCGACCGCGTAATTCCAGGCGGTCTCCAGTTCCTCCGCGGTGCGGACGGTGCTCTGCCCCTTGCCGGAGGACGACATGACCGGCTTGATGACGCAGGGCAGACCGGTGTGTTCCGCGCCGGCCTTCACCTCCTCCAGGCTTTCGGCGTAGCGGTATTTGGAGGTGCGCAGGCCCAGCTCGGTCGCCGCCACCTCGCGGATGCGGTCGCGGTTCATGGTCATGGTTGCCGCCCGCGCGCTTGGCACCACCGTCAGGCCGGCGTCCTCGAACTCGTGCAGCACTTCGGTCCGAATCGCCTCGATCTCCGGAACGATGAAGTCCGGCCGGTGCTTCGCGATGGCCGCCCGCAGGGCGTTCTCGTCGAGCATGGAGAACACCTCCGCCGCATCGGCCACCTGCATCGCCGGCGCATTGGCGTAGCTGTCGCAGGCGATGACCTCGCAGCCGAGGCGCTTTGCCGCGATGACGAACTCCTTGCCGAGTTCCCCGGAGCCGAGGAGCAGGATTTTGGCCGTGAACATACTGGGAGGACTCCTGTCGATCAGAGCGGACAAACTAGCCGCACCGCGCCTCCGCGTCACGCTCTCACTCCACCACGATCCGCTCCGCGAGCGCCTTCAGCTCGTCCATCGGCGGGTTGTTGCGCGGCCACACGAGGTCGGCGCCGTCCTTCTCGTAGCGCGGCACCACATGGACGTGGATGTGCGGCACCGTCTGCCAGCCGGCCGGCTTGTTGGCCTGGAGCAGCGTGATCCCCTCCGGCGCGAAGGCCGCCTGCACGGCGCGCGCGACCCTGTGCACGGTGCGGAACAGAGCCGCCGCCTCGTCCTCCGTCACGTCCAGGATGGTCGGCGCCGGGCGCTTCAGCGCGACCAGCACATGGCCGGGGTTCACCTGCCCGGCGTCCATGAAGGCGAAGGTCTGGTCGTCCTCATAGACCTTGGCGCAAGGCAGTTCGCCAGCGATAAGTCGGTTGAAGATGGTGGGCGTGGACATGCTTCCTCCCGCTTGTGTTTGCGGGAGTATACCGTCGTTACCGCCCGCGCGCGCGCTCCACGGCGTTAATGGCGGGAGTCGCCCGCAGAGCCGCCATGATGTTGGTCAGGTGCTTGGCGTCCTTCACGTCGATGTCGATCAGCAGCTCGAAGAAGTCGGTGTTGCGGCTGGTGATCTTCAGGTTCGTGATGTTGCCGCCGTTCTTGCCGATGACCGTGGACAGCGTGCCCAGCGAGCCCGGCTCGTTCGCCACGACCAGCGTGATGCGGCCGACATGCTCCTCGGGGTTGTCGGGGCCGATGTCCCAGGCGACGTCGATCCAGCGCTCCGGCGACTCGTGGAAGCTCTCCAGCGTTTCGCAGTCGATGGTATGGATGGTGACGCCCTTGCCGGTGGTCACGATGCCGACGATCCGGTCGCCCGGCAGCGGGTGGCAGCAGCGGGCGTAATGCACCGCCATGCCCGGAATCAGCCCCTTGATCGGCAGCGGCGCGTTGTTGCCCTTGGCCTTCGGCTTGGGCTTCGGGATCGAAATGGCGTTCTTGTCGTCGCCTTCCTTCGGCGTCGCCACATGCGGCTTGTGGCCGGGGAAGACGGCGTGGAAGACCTCGCGGCCCGAATGCAGGCCGGAGCCGACGCTGGCCAGCAGGTCTTCGGCGCTCGGCTGCTGGAAGATCTTGATGACGCCTTCCAGCGCCCGTTCCGAGAACTCGTAGCCTTCGGCCTTGAACTGGCGCTGCAGGATGGCGCGGCCGAGTTCGATGTACTGGGCGCGCTGCTGCGTGCGCAGGAACTTGCGGATGCGCGCCCGCGCCTTGCCGGTGACGACGAAGCGCTCCCACCCCGGCACCGGCGTCTGCGCCTTGGAGGTGATGATGTCGACCTGATCGCCGTTCTGGAGCTGCGTGCGCAGCGGCAGCATGCGGCCGTTGATCTTCGCGCCGACGCAGTGGTCGCCGACCTCCGAGTGGACGGCGTAGGCGAAGTCCACCGGAGTCGCGCCGCGCGGCAGCGCGATCAGGTCGCCCTTCGGCGTGAAGCAGAAGACCTGGTCCTGGAACAGCTCCAGCTTGGTGTGCTCCAGGAACTCCTCGGGCTTCTGGGCGTGCTCCAGGATGTCCAGCAGCTCGCGCAGCCAGCGGTACTCGCGCCCCTGCTGGGTGCGCTGTTCACCCTGCTTGTAGGCCCAGTGGGCGGCGACGCCGAGTTCGCAGATCTCGTGCATGTCGCGGGTGCGGATCTGCACCTCGATCCGGTTGCGCTCCGGGCCGATCACGCCGGTGTGCAGCGAGCGGTAGCCGTTCGGCTTGGGCGTGGAGATGTAGTCCTTGAAGCGCCCCGGCACGACCGGATAGTGGGCGTGGATGATGCCCAGCGCCTGATAGCACTCCGCCACCGAGTCGACCATCACCCGGAAGGCCATGATGTCCGACAGCTGCTCGAAGCTGACGTTCTTGCGTTGCAGCTTGCGCCAGATCGAATAGGCGGTCTTCTCGCGGCCCGAAATGCCGACCTTGGGCAGCCCTTCCTCGGCCAGCCGCTCGCGCAGTTCGTCGATGATGCGCTGGACGCGATTCTCGCCTTCGGAGCGCAGGCGGGCGAGCTGTGCCAGGATGCTGTCGCGCGCGTCGGGGTTCAGCTCCGCGAAGGCGAGGTCTTCCAGCTCGTCCTTCACCTGATGCATGCCGATACGCTCGGCCAGCGGCGCGTAGATCTCGATGGTCTCGCGGGCGATGCGCTTGCGCTTGTCCGGGTTCTTCAGGTGGAACAGCGTGCGCATGTTGTGCAGCCGGTCGGCCAGCTTCACCAGGAGGACGCGGATGTCCTCCGACATGGCCAGCACCAGCTTGCGGAAATTCTCGGCCTGCTTGGCCTGCTCGCTGTGCAGTTCCAGGCGCGACAGCTTGGTCACGCCGTCCACCAGACGGGCGATTTCCTTGCCGAAAAGCTTTTCGATGTCCTCCATCGTCGCGACGGTGTCTTCGACGGTGTCGTGCAGCAGCGCGGTCGCGATGGTCCCGGCGTCCAGCTTCAGCTGCGTCAGGATGCCGGCGACCTCCAGCGGGTGGAGGAAGTAGGGGTCGCCGGAGGCGCGGGTCTGCGACCCGTGCGCCTTCATGGAGAAGACGTAGGCGCGGTTGAGCAGATCCTCGTCGGCCGAGGGGTCGTACGCCTTGACGCGTTCGACAAGCTCATATTGCCGGATCATGGCACCGGACCCGGCGCGCGATGCGCCTTGTTAGCGTGTAGACTGAAAGGGGGCCTTCCGGCCCCCGAACCGTTGCGAGCGGCCAGCGTCAGAGATCCCCATCCGCGTCGCGGCCGGCGACGTCGTCCTCCGTCATGTCGAAGGCCGATTCCGGCGCGCTGTCCATGTCGGAGAGCATGTCCTCGCCCTCGCCCACTTCCTCGGCGTCGCTCATCGCGTCGTCGTCGTCCAGCGAGTTGTCGCTGCGGGCCGCCCAGTCGTGCTCGCCGGCCATCAGCTCGACGATCTCCTCCTCGGGCTCGTCCGGCTCGACGTGCTTCTGGTGGCCCTTGATCAGAGCGTTCTTCAGATGCTCCAGCGTCACCGTCTCGTCCGCGATCTCGCGGAGCGCCACGACGGGGTTCTTGTCGTTGTCGCGGTCGATGGACAGCGGAGCGCCGGACGCGATTTCACGCGCGCGCTGAGCGGCAATCATCACCAGCTCGAACCGGTTCGGAACCTTGAGGACGCAATCTTCGACGGTAACGCGGGCCATACCAAACCAACTCCGGGATCTGCGAAGGCACTCGACTATATTGATGCGTCCGCGTTGGTGCAAGCGCTTCGAGCCATGTCCGCGACGGTGGTCAGCTCCGCCCGCCTTACCCCCACCGCTTTGGGAACCAGAGCGGACACCCCCTTGCTCCAACAAAGCCGAGGCCCTAATTTCTATGTAGGCGAAACGCAATTTCGCGCAGGCCGGACATAAAACACAATCTCTTGTAGAAGGAATACGACATTGGAACGCAATGCGACTTTGCCGAAGGATGTTACTAAGCTGTTTTACAAGGAAGAACGCCTCGCGATGTTCATCGACGGCGCCAATTTGTACGCCGCCGCGCGGGCACTGGGCTTCGACATCGACTACAAGCGCCTTCGCGATGGTTTCGCTTCGGAAGGGCGGCTGGTGCGCGCCTTCTACTACACGGCACTGGTGGAAGATCAGGAATATTCGCCGATTCGTCCGCTGGTCGATTGGCTGGACTACAACGGCTACACCATGGTGACGAAGCCGACCAAGGAATTCACCGACGCGTCCGGCCGGCGCAAGATCAAGGGCAACATGGACATCGAACTCGCCATCGACGTGATGGAGATGGCGGAGCGCGTGGACCACATCCTGCTGTTCTCCGGCGACGGCGACTTCCGCCGGCTGGTCGAGGCCGTGCAGCGCAAGGGCGTGCGCGTCAGCGTGATCAGCACCGTGCGGTCGCAGCCGCCGATGGTCGCCGACGAACTGCGCCGCCAAGCCGACAACTTCATCGAGTTGCAGGATCTCGCCCCCAGCATCGCCCGCATCCACCACCACCGCGACCCGATGATGAGCGCCGGCGGCATGGGTGGCAGCATGAGCGGTGGGATGGGCGGCAGCGACCGCAGCGACCCGAACGGCCTGTACGAGAACGTCTGATCCTGTCGCCGGGGCGCTGGTTCCGAGGCGCTGGGCGGGCGACCGCCTCAGCGCCTCGCGATGGCCGGCCTCAGCGCCTTGGCCGGAATCGAGAACATCGCCAGATAGGTGCGCTGCAGGACGCTGCGGTTGTCGTCCGACACGATGTAGACCAGCAGGTCGCCGTCCGGTCCCGGACGCACCGCGATTCCTTCGAAATTGTCCACCAGCAGCGGCGGCTCCAGCCGGGCGAGTTCCACCCCGTCCATGGTGGCGCCCGGCCGCAGCGACTCGGGACGGACGTGCACGATGCGCGCCGCCCAGCCGCCCAGCAGGGACACCCGCCGCTCCAGCACCAGCGCGCCGCCGTCCGGCAAGGCCGCCGCTCCGGTCGGGCGGAACCGCGGCGCCGCGCGGTAGGTCAGCGGCTGCCAGTCGGACCGCGTCCCCGCCCCTGGCTTGGCAATGCCGGGCTTTCCGATCCAGGCACGGCGCTCCTGCACCCCGTTGTCGTCCCCTTCCTCGATGGCCAACAGGCGCCCGTCGGCCAGCAGGGTCATCGCCTCGATCCCGCTGTTGGGTGAGGCTGCTTCCAGCCCTGGCGGAGTCGGCAGCCGCACCGGCGCGCCTTCGGGGCGGTCCGGTCCGGCCGCGTAGCGCAGGATCCGGTGATTGCGCTCGAAAGACACCAGCCAGCTTCCGTCCGGCAGGCGCACGACCTCTTCCGAATCGTTGCGCCGGCCCCGGTAGGACGGATCCTCGTCCACCGGCAGGATCCGTCCGACGAAGTCTCCGGCACCGGTCAGGCGCCCCTCGGCGTCGTAGGTCAGCCGGCCGCTCAACGTTTTGCCGAGGTCGCTGAGCGCCAGGAAACGGCCGCCGTCAGGGCTGACCCAGAGGCCGGACAGCCCGCCCACGCCGCCACCTTCCGGCAGTTCCAGGGCGCCGCGAAAGCGCAGGGCACCGACCTCCGCCGTGTCGGGACGCCCGGCGTCGAGCGGAACGGTCAGGGAGGCGACGGACGGGCCGGTGCTGCCGGCCATCGCGGCACAGCCGCCGGCCACGGCCAGCGCGCCGAGAAGCGGGATCATCAAGGTTCGCAATCGCATGCGGCCAATCAACCATGGGCCGCCGGATCCGCAAACGCCTTTTCGGGCTTGCCGACGGCCCGTCCGGGCCAACCCGGCGGGCGCATAGGCCCTACCTCCCCGGTCGTTGATGTGCAAACGATCAGTGTATGCGGTCCGAGTTACCCCACCAGAACCAATTCGAGAGTGGGGCGAAGCGCATAAATTGTTCTCGACCTTACCAAAACGTCACCTGCTCCAGCCGAGAACCGCGTGATGCCAATTCCTCCCCGGTCACAGCCGGTCACCCTGCCCCCGGATCGTCCCGCCACCGGTCCGGACGCGCCGGAGGACCCGCTTGCCGCGCGGATTCGGGAATTGGAATCCGAACTGCGCGAGTTGCAGCATCGTGCCAAGAACAGCCTCCAGCTCGTCATCAGCCTGCTGAAGCTGCAAACCGGCCGCATCCGCGACCCCGACGCCCGCGCCGCCTACGAGCAGACCCTGGTCCGCATCGAGGCATTGGCGATCCTCTACCGCCAGCTTCACGAGTCCGGAACCGGCACCCATGTGGACCTCAGCCGCTATGTGGAGGCTCTGGCCGACGCCGTGAAGCACGGCACGCCCGGCGGCCTCGCCAACGTCCCCATCGAGGTGAACAGCGACCCGATCCAGATCGGCCTGTACGAAGCAATGCCGCTGGGGCTGATCACGGCGGAACTGCTCACCAACAGCCTGCACCACGCCTATCCGGAACAGGGCTGGATCAAGGTGTCCATCACGCAGGAGACCAACGGCCGCGCCCGCCTGACCGTGGAGGACAACGGCCGTGCCCTGCCCGCCGGGTTCGACACGACGGCGGAGGACGGGCTGATGCTGGCCGAGGCCCTGGCCGCGCAACTGGGCGACACCCTGTCCACCGACAGCGACGCCACCGGCACCACCGCCAGCGTGTCCTTCCCGGTTTAGGAGCGGCAACGGCGCTCAGTCGTGGGCGTGCTCATGGTCATGGTGCCCGTGATCGTGGTGCTCATGCGGAAATTCCGGGGCGGGCGCAGCCTTGACGGTGCCGGCCAAATAATCGCGAATCGCCTGGACCGGATCGGCTTCGGTCGTGGTCACGGGCTCGATGCCACGGCGGCGCATGTGGTTGATGAAGCCCTGACCCGAGCTGCCCGTAATCACCACCTGCACCTCATCGATGGGGTGCGGGCGGCCGTCGCCGGCGAGGTGCAGCACCTCGTCCTCGGCCAGCTCGATGCACTTGATCTCGACGGGTTCCCGACCGGCCTCGGCCTCGAACACCAGGAAGCGACGGGTGCGCCCCCCATGGGTCGCGATGCTGCGGAAATCCTGGGTGCCAACAGCGAACTTCATGCAAAACCTCCCCCGGTGGCGAGCGCGTCACCGTCGCACGACGGATTGTCGCGCAAACTGAGGGAAGTCAATTCGCGTTAAAGGATTTCCGTTTCGTCGGAGCGAATCACGTCCGTCCACTTGCGCTCCAGCCGGCGCAGCGTGCGGTAGGTCACCTCGAAATCCTGGCTGTCGCCGTCGGTGCGGATCAACCCTTCGGAATGGACGGACGCCATGTGGCGCAGACGGTCGCACAGTTCCATGCCCTTGGCCGACAGCTTCAGCCGGGCGGCGCGCTTGTCGCGCGGCGAGGCGGTGCGGTCCACATAGCCCATGTCGACGAGCTGCTTCAGATTGTAGGACGCATTGGAGCCCAGGTAATAGCCGCGCTCGATCAGGTCGCGGACGCTGATCTCGCCGTTGGAGATGTTCAGCAGCATCATGACCTGCACCGGGCTGATGTCGTCCACGCCGATGCGCCCCAGTTCGATGCGCAGCACGTCGAGGAAGCGGCGGTGCATCCTTTCGATGATGCGCGCCACCTCATGGTACATCTGGGTGGCCGTCGCCTTGTCCTTGCGCGCGGCGTCTTCGGGCGGGGGCTGAACGAGCGTGGACATGGGCCTCGGGGTCTGCCTGGAAGGTCGGGAACGCGTCTCCGGAATGGAAATACCCTAGGGAGCGAACTGTTTAAGATATGTTAACTGTGAAAGGCGAGAGTGACGGGCATCGTCATCACCCCTTCATCCAGCCTTCACGCCGGGTGCGCATGTCCTCTTTTTGTCACGGCTTTTTCTTTCGCCGGCTGCGCGCGACCGCCGGAGCGGCGGCCCTGGCCGCCGGCTTGGCGGTCCTGCCGCTGACCGGCTGCGTGACGCTGGGCGACGGTGCGGCGAAGCCATCGGCCCAAGGCCAGGGAGCACAAGCTCAGGGGGGCAACTACGCGTCCCTGATGCGCATCGCCGCCCAGGCGCAGTCCCAAGGCGACCTGAACACCGCCAGTACGCTGTTCGGCCGCGCGCACGAGACCGCTCCGGACAAGGTCGAACCGCTGCTCGGCCTTGCCAACGCCCTGACGGATCTCGGCCGCCCCCGTGAGGCGCTGGACGCGTGGCGTTCCGCCCTGACCCGCGAGCCGGCCAACCCCGACGCTCTGCGCGGCTATGGGCGCGCGCTGATCGCCATGGACCAGCCGCAGGAGGCCGCGCGCCAATACGCCTCCTTGCTCAGCCGCGATCCGAAAGACGTGCGCGCGCTGACCGGGATCGGCGTGGCGAAGGACATGATGGGCGACCATGCTGGGGCGCAGGCGCAGTACAGCGCCGCCCTGGCGCTCGCCCCGAACGACCGGAACACGCGGAACAATCTGGGGTTTTCGTTGCTGCTGTCGGGCAAGGCGGCCGAGGCCATCGCGATCCTGGAACCGCTCGCCCGCGACCCGGCGGCCACGGCCCAGCAGCGGCAGAACCTCGCGCTGGCCTACGGCCTCGCCGGCCGCGACGACGAAGCGGCGCGCACCGCGCGCCTCGACCTGGACGAGACGGCGGTGCAGCAGAACCTCGCCTATTACCGCGAAGCCCGCGCGGGCGGCCGGACGGTGGACATCCCGCGTTGAACGTTTGCGCCGTTGGGTTGAGGCTCGGCCTCAACCCACCAACCACCGCCCGTCAGCCCTGGCGGTAGTTCGGCGACTCGTTGGTGATCGTGATGTCGTGGACGTGGCTTTCGCGCAGGCCCGCGTTGGTGATGCGGACGAACTCGCACTTCGTCTGCATGTCCGCGATGGACTTGCTGCCGGTGTAGCCCATGGCCGCGCGCAGGCCGCCGACGAGCTGGTGGATCACCGCCGACATCGGCCCCTTGTAGGGCACGCGGCCTTCGACGCCCTCCGGCACCAGCTTCATGGTGGAGACTTCCTGCTGGAAGTAGCGGTCGGCCGAGCCACGCGCCATAGCGCCCACCGAGCCCATGCCGCGGTAGCTCTTGTAGGAGCGGCCCTGGTACAGGATCACCTCGCCGGGGCTCTCGTCGGTGCCGGCGAACAGGCTGCCGAGCATCGCCACGCTGGCGCCCGCCGCAATGGCCTTGGCGAGGTCGCCGGAGAACTTGATGCCGCCGTCGGCGATCACCGGGATGCCCAGCTTCTCGCAGGTCTCGACCACGTCCATGATGGCGGTCAGCTGCGGCACGCCGACGCCCGCGACGATGCGGGTGGTGCAGATGGAGCCTGGACCGATGCCGACCTTCACGGCGTCGGCGCCGGCGTCGATCAGCGCCTTGGCCGCGTCACCGGTGGCGACGTTGCCGGCGATGACCTGCGTGTAGTTGGACAGGTTGCGCGCGGCGCGCACCTGGTCCAACACCTTTTGCGAATGGCCGTGCGCGGTGTCCACCACCAGCACGTCCACGCCCGCGTCGAACAGCGCCTCCGCCCGGCGCAGCCCGTCCGGGCCGGTGCCGGTGGCGGCTGCGACGCGCAGGCGCCCCTGGGCGTCCTTGCAGGCGTTCGGATAGGCCTGCGCCTTTTCGATGTCCTTCACGGTGACCAGACCGATGCAGCGCTGATCCTCGTCCACCACCACCAGCTTTTCGATGCGGTGCTTGTGCAGCAGGTGCTTGGCCTCGCCCTGGCTGACGCCCTCGCGGACCGAGACAACGTTCTTGGTCATCAGTTCGCTGACCGGCTGCTTCGGGTCGCTGGCGAAGCGCACGTCGCGGTTGGTCAGGATGCCGACCAGCTTGCCGGTGCCGCGGGCGTCGAGGCTTTCCACCACCGGAATGCCGGAGATGCGGTAGTCGGCCATCAGCTGCAGCGCGTCCGCCAGCGTGGCGCCGGGGGTGATGGTGATCGGGTTCACCACCATGCCGGATTCGTACCGCTTGACCTTGCGGACTTCCTCGGCCTGCTGCTCGATGGTCAGGTTGCGGTGGACGACGCCGATGCCGCCGGCCTGGGCCATGGCGATGGCGAGGCTGCTTTCGGTCACCGTGTCCATGGCCGACGACATCAGCGGGATGCCCAGCTCGATGGACTTGGTCAGGCGGGTGCGGGTGTCCACCTCGTTCGGCAGAACCGAACTTTCGGCCGGAACCAAGAGGACGTCGTCGAAGGTCAGGGCTTCGCGAATCGAGGTGGAACGGGCCATCGTCGGTCTCCCGGAAGAAAAGGCAGCCTGGAAAAAATTTGGCGCACTATACACAAGACCATGGGCTTGTGAAGGCGCCAGCACCACAATTTGTCGTGTGCGGAGCCGCAACCGCGCAAGCCAGCCATGACCTGCGCGAACGGCCCGCAGCCTGCGGTCGAGTTGAAGCGGATTTCAATCCGCTTTGGACCGCGACCGCGGTCCCGGCCTCTCGCGGGAACTTCGTTCCCGCTGGCGGCAGGCGGATGCCAAAGGCATCCGCTGAGAGCCGCGCGTGCGGCCGAAGCCCGGCTGGCGTGTGAAGGCATATGAATCGAAAGCGAATGGCAATTCGCTTTAGTCGTTCACATTGGCGCCCCGGAAACCCGTGGCGACCACGTAGGTTTCCGAGGATTCGGCCCGGCTGGCCGGCGGCTTCGCATGGCGGACAGTCGCGAAATCGCGCTTCAGCCGCTCCAGCAGCGACTTTTCCGCCCCGCCCTGGAACAGCTTGGCGACGAAGGCCCCGCCGGGAGCCAGCACCTCTTCCGCGAAGTCGTAGGCGGCCTCGGCCAGCGCCATGATGCGCAGGTGGTCGGTCGCCTGATGGCCGATGGTGGGCGCTGCCATGTCGCTGAGCACCAGGTCGGCCGGTCCGCCCAGCGCGTCCTTCAGCCGCTCCGCAGCCCCTTCCTCCAGGAAATCGGCCTGCATGGTGGTGGCGCCGGGCACCGGATCCATGGGCAGGATGTCCAGCCCCACGACCTTCCAGCCATCCTTGGCGGTCTGCACCTTCTCCACCGCCACCTGAGTCCAGCCGCCGGGGGCGGCACCCAGGTCCACCACGCGCTTGCCGGGGCCGAGCAGACGGAACTTCTCGTCGAGCTGCAGCAGCTTGAAGGCCGCGCGCGACCGGAAGCCGCGCTTCGTCGCCTCGTGCACATAGGGGTCGTTCAGGTGCCGCTCCAGCCAGCGGGCCGACGATGTGGACCGCTTGGCGGCGGTCTTCACGCGGACGGTGGCGCGGCGTCCGCCCGGCTTGGAGGAGGACGGGGGCTTTCCAACCATGATCTCACAGTTCCTTAATACAATTCCCGCGCCGAGCCGATCAGCTCCACCAAGATGCCTTCCCGCAGGCCGCGGTCGGCGATGCGCAGGCGCTCCACCGGCCAACAGTCGCAGAGCGCTTCCAGCACCGCGCAGCCGGCGATCACGAGGTCGGCGCGGTCGTGACCGATGCAGGGATGCCGCGCCCGGCCGTCGAAGTCCAGCGTGACGAGCCGTTCGATGACCGCGCGGGCGTGGTCGATGCGCAGGAAGCTGCCGTCCACCGCCCGCCGGTCGTACCGCCCGAGCCCCAGATGCACCCCGGCGAGCGTCGTCACCGTGCCCGACGTGCCGAGCATCTGCACCCGCCCGGCCATGACGAGATCGCGGATCCCGTTGCGTGCCTCGAATCCGGCGATGGCGGAGGCGACCTCGTCCACCATGCGCCTATACATGGCGGGCGTAACCTCGGGGCCGCCGAACTGTTCGGTCAGGCCGATGACTCCGCACTGGATGGAGATCTGGTCGAGGATGCGGGGCGCCCTGCCCTTCTCCAAAGCCAGCCACATCAGCTCCGTCGATCCGCCGCCGATGTCGAAGACCACCGCATAGGGAATCTGCGGGTCGAGCAAAGAGGCGCATCCGGCCAGCGCCAGCCGCCCTTCCTCCTGGCTGGAGATGATCTCGATGGCGATGCCGGTTTCGCGCTCCACCGCGTCGATGAACTCGTTGCAGTTCCGGGCGCGCCGACAGGCCTCCGTCGCCACGGCCCGGGCGGCGGTGACGCCGCGGCGCTCGATCTTGGAGCCGCAGACCTTCAGGGCGGCGATGGTGCGCTCCATCGCCGAGTCCGACAACTGGTCGTGACGGGTCAGCCCTTCGCCGAGCCGGACGATGCGCGAAAAGGCGTCGATGACACGGAAACCGCCGGGCATGGCCCGCGCGATGAGCAGGCGGCAGTTGTTGGTGCCGAGATCGATCGCGGCGAAGACAGGGCGTGCGGGCGCCAACGAACGCAACCGTCCGGTGTCGTTCTGCCGCTCGCTGTGCACCTGTAGGTCCACGAATCCTCCCCGCCGCGCTGAAGAGAAACATACTAACCCGGTTTCAGCGCCGCGCGAAACCCCACGAATGGCGAGGTTTGACCAATCCCCGGCCAATCCAACCTTCCGCGCACAAAAAAAGTCTATACAAGCGCCGGAGCCTTTGCTAAAAGAGCGCCCCACGACGGGAGCGGCAACGCGCCGCCCCGGCGACGGTCTGGGGGATCGTCTAGCGGTAGGACAGCGGACTCTGACTCCGCCAGCCTAGGTTCGAATCCTAGTCCCCCAACCAACTCTTCGAAAATTCCTCCAAAATCAGCCGCGTGGTTCCGCCGCCCCTGCAACGGTCTGCAGGCAGTGCTTGCATGGCTGCGGCCAAAATCTGCTGCGTTCCATAGCTCTCCGCGAGTCGACAGCAGCCGGGAAAAGGACTTTCCCTGGCCGGTTCGTTGGCGCAGCGCCGGAGGATTTGCGGGAGGGTGTCGTCACCAGCCGTGGTAATGGCGATGCCCATAAGGCCGCCCATAATAGCCCCAGGCGGGCGGCGGCGCGTAGTGCCGGTAATGGGGGCGCTCGTAGTAGCCGTAGCTGTAAACGGCCGGGGGCGGCGCCTCGACAACGTAGCAGCCGGTGAGGAGAATTCCGGTCAGGGCAAGAAGGGACAGGGTGCGGAGCGTCATGGTTGACCATCGTGTGGCTTGCTCGCCGTAAGCCCCCGCGAGGGGCCTTACACGGTCATGAACGCGCTGCCCTGCCCCTTTATTCCATAGCCCTGTTCCATGGAACTCTCCGGGTCTACTTCGTCGCCCCTGTTCCGGCCCCCTCCTCGAACAGTTCCCGGAACGGCTTGCCGCGCGATCCCGGCACCTCGGTGAGGATCAGCGCGAAATCCACGCCCTCCAGACCTGGCGTGTGCAGGACCTCGGTGATGCGGAAGGTGAACAGCGTTCCGCTCTCTTCGAACTGGACGGCGTCACCGGACCGCGGCGGCAGGCGCAATGTCTTGTCGCTCCAGACAGGCTTCTGCCCCTCGCGGGCGAGCAGGCAGCGGCATTGAATGCTCACGCACGTTCTCCTCAGAACGGTGGGCCGGGCGGCATGTCTGCTGAGGGTGAGGCGCAAGCGGGCGAGGTCAAGGGCCGTTCGCGACGAAAACCGGCCGGTCACACCCTCCGGGAACCGCTATTCCTTCTTCTCCGATTCATCGTCCCCGCCCCGGAACGGCGCGGTGATCACATGCGCGGTGCCGGCCGCGACATCGCCGGCGATGCTGACCGCCGATCCGGCGACGCTCGCCGCGGTGTCGACCGTCGCCACGACCACGCCGCAACCGGCCAAGCTGAAAAGAGCAACGAACGACAGCGTAAGGCGAAGCATGATTGGGTTCTCCGGAGGAGGAAGGGGGCGCGCATCATGCCCGGCCAGCCGTCGGCACCGCCGTGATGAATTGCGGCCGCCCTCTTATTGGTGCCGTCCTCTTGGTTATGCCCCTCAATTGGTTATGATTGGCCAATCATAACGATGGGGAGGAGACGGGCATGGCCGTCCCGGCGGGCGCGGAGCCGGTGACGCTCTACGCCGCTACGCCGCCATCATCGAGGGCATCATCGACACCGCCGCCACGGAATGAGGGAGCGCGCCATGCCCGTCCCCCTCGCCCATTCCCGCCCAGCCGAGGGCACCAGCTTCCCGGCTGCAATCAACCAGTCCACCATCACATGGCTGGTGGCGGAGGAGGCGCCGGTCGCCTTCGCCCTCTTGCTGGAGTACCAGCCGATGAACCGCGCCAACCGCTCCCTGCACGCGGCGGCCTGGTGCGATCCCGCGGGCCGCATCCTGCTGGCCCGCGAGGATGTCGGCCGGCACAACGCGCTGGACAAGCTGGCCGGCGCGCTCGCCACGGCCGGGCACGACCGGGCGGCGGGCTTCGCCGTGCTGAGCAGTCGGTGCAGCTTCGAGTTGGTGCAGAAGGCGGCGGCGGTCGGCATTCCGCTGCTGGCGACCATCTCCGTCCCCACCGGCCTCGCCCTGACGCTCGCCCGCAAAGCCGGCATGGTTCTGGCCGCCCGCGCGCGCGGCGACGGTGTCATGCTGTTCCGCTGCCCCCGGCACACGTCCCGCCCGCGCCTGTTGGTCCCATGATCGGACACACAATCCACGGAGCATGGCCATGTCCAAGGCGGAATCGAAAAAGCAGCAGATGGCGGCGGGCGCGGCGCTCGCCGCGAAGCGCGGCGAGAAGCCGGAATCGAGCCTGCGCGGCGCCTCGAAGGAGATGGCGAAGTCGATGACCGAAGAGGAACTGCGCGACCTCGCCTCCACCAAGCGCAAGGATTTGCCGGAACGGGAGTCGAAGGACTGAGTCCTTTAAAAAGCCCTCGCCCGGCTCCGCCGGGAGAGGGGGGGGGGCCCACCGCGAAGCGGTGGGAGGGTGAGGGCAAGGTCAATCCGAAAATCCCTGGCCCGCATTCCCTGTATTCTCGGCAAAACCTTGCCCTCACCCTCCCGCACCTTTGGCGCGGGCCCCTCCCTCTCCCATCGGAGATGGGCGAGGGGACTTTTGGCCGTGCGGGCGCCCCAACGTCAGGCACGCCTCACGACGGTCCGGACGGTCACGGCCTCCGCCTCTTCCAGAGCGCGGCGCATGGCATCCTCGTCGGTGAAGCGGCCCCGCAGGCGGCGCCCCTCGCAGACCAGTTCGACGCGCTCGCCCGCGAAGGGCCATGGCTCCGCGACCAGTTCCGCGACATCGCCGGACGGCGAGCGGAGGTGGAGTTCGGTGCGCCCCTCGCCCGTGGTCGGCACGTTGGGGATTCGTGCCTCGCCCCCGATGCCCCAGCAGATTTCCAGCGACATGCGGTCCACCGCGCCGACCAGCAGCCGGTTGCGCTCCACCACCGGTGGGGCGAGATGGGCCGCGTAGCACGGGTCTGCGGACAAGGCGTCGATGCAGGCGCGCTGGAAGCGGTGCTGCTCCTCCAGGAAGCGGCGGACGAGTGCTGCGTCCTCCGGCGTCGCCTTGTCGAAGTCGAAGAAGGTTCCGTAGATCGTGTCCGCGTGCAGCGACACGAGCAAGGCCGGATAGCGCCCATAGGCCAGCGCGCGGCGCACGCCCTCCGTCCAGAGGCCCGTGTGAATCGTGGGGCCGAGTTCCTGGAAGCCGTGCGGCCGGCCGGTCTTTTGGTTCAGGGTCGGCTCCGTCTCCCAGGACAGCCAGCCGATGTCGTGCTGCTCCGCCCCCAGGCAGACCTCTTCGTGCGGCGACGGCGGGGCGAAGGCCTCGTTGCCCCAGGCGCGCAGCAGTTGGCCCGAGAGCCATGCGTGGCTCGGCTGCGGAATGGCGATCACGCCGTCGTGGTCATCTCGGAAGGGCATGGCGCGGAACAGCATGGCGGCACCTCCGACACCGACAACAGTCGGCGCCGACTTATCGCTTTGGCATTCCCGGCATGCTGACCTTTTCATAGCCGGACGGCACGCGGAACAGGGCCGCGTCCTGCGGGGCGACCTCCAGCCGGGTGACCTCCAGCACGGTCTTCGCCGCCTTGCCCTCGCCGCTGGTGACGCGCAGGACGATCCCGTCGGCGGTGATGCAGGAACTGTCCGTGCCCTTGCTCACGGGGTCGGTGTAGGACCACACCTCGCAGGCGTGGCCGGCCACGCGGTCCTGGCCGGTCTTGCGCGCGGTCAGCGCCCCGGATTTGGGCAGGCGCACGGGACCGCCGCCCGCCCCGACCTCCATGGCCGTCTTCTCCTCCTCCATCAGCATCACGCCCGTGCCCTTGCGCGCGTCGAACAGGAAGGCGACCTTTTCGCCGTCCATGGCCATGTCCACGCGCATCACGCCGTTCTTGTGCCGGTAGAGCGCCGGCCCCTCCATCCCGTCGATGCGGACCTGGGCGGCGTAATCCACCTTCGGCACCGGCATCTCCTCCGCGGCCAGCGGGGCCGCAAAGCTCACGGACAAGGACACCAAGGCCAGGACAGCGACGCGCATGGTTCCACCCCCAATTCGGTTGCGGAACTCACTGTAGAAAAGGCAATCGACCGGACACCATGGGCGCGAAAGGGTCAACCCGCCCGGAGGACGCTCGAAGGGCGGGCATCGAAGACGGCCCGGACCATCCCCACATAAGTCCCACAGGCGGCCCAAAGGCAGACAATGCCACAGGCCGCCGAAACTGCTAAAATGCCGGACATGAGCGCCCTGATCTCCTTGAGCCTTTCCCCGCAAGAGCACTGGTGCAACCGTCATGCAGCTTGATTCCTATCTCGGCTTCCGCCCCGGCGACGAGGTTCTGGACGCCGCGGAACTCACGGCCGGAACGGCGCGGATCAAGGCGATCCATCTCGTGAACGACGACCTGGGGCTGGCCGCCATCGCGGTCATGGAGAATGGTGCTGAGCGCTACGTCGTCCAGTTGAAGAAGGTGCCCCGCATCGACCGGGAAGCCCGGACGGACAACGTCACCGCCCTGCATGGCTGAACCCGTAACCACCGGGGAGTCGGGCGAGCCCACCCCGCACGCCCCCTTCGTTCCGCACGACCACCAGATCGAGGCGCGCGACCGCATCCTGGAGCATCGCCGGGCCGGACGGCCGGGCTTCCTGCTGGGCGACCGCACCGGGCTTGGCAAGACGCTGTCGGTGTGGCTCGCCATTGCGGCCATGCCCGAGGAGGTGGTGCTGGTCGTCTGCCCCAAGGGCGCGCTCGCCCACTGGCGCCGCACCATCGCCCGGTCCGGCTGCCCGCCCAAGCGCGTCACCCTCGTCAACTACGAACGGACCAAGTCGCTGCTGAAGCCGGTCGCGGCCAGCACCCGCCGCTCGACGCGCGCCAAGAACAACGAACTCGCCAAGCATGGGGAGCCGAAGCGGACATGGCCCATCGTCGTCTTCGACGAGAGCCACCGGCTGCGCAACCCCGGCGCGCAGCAGACTATGGCCTGCCGCAGCATCGCCGACGCCGCGGCCTTCTGCGTCTACATGAGCGCCACCGCCGGGCAGGCCCCGCATGAGTTGGCTTATCTCGGCGCGCTGCTCGGCCACGCGGCCGGGGTGGACACCGCCGACATCGGCGGCTTCCGCAACCTGATGAAGCGCCTGGGCATCGGCAAGGCCAAGGGGCGCTGGAAGAACTGGTCGTGGGAGCCGAACGAGCGGGACTGCCGCGTCATGGCCGACCTGCTCTACCAGGGTCCGAACGCCATCGGCCTGCGCCGCACGCCGGAAGACATCGCAGGCTGGCCCGAAGTCGAACGGGCGCTGGCCCCGACCGCCTTCGACCGCGAGGAGCGGCGCCTCTACGACGCCACATGGCGCGAGTTCCGGCGGGAGTTCGGGCTGGCCGGCGGCAGCACCCGCCGCCCGCAGGGCTGGGCCGCTGACCTGCGCTTCCGGCAGAAGGGATCGCTGCTGCGCGTGCGCGGCACCGCCGATGTCGTGGAGGAGCTTCTGGACAATGGGCTGAAGGCCGCCGTGTCCGTCGCCTTCCTGGAGACCGCGGCGCTGCTGGAGGACACACTGCGCGGCCGGGGCTGGCGGGTCGGCCGGATCACCGGGGAGAACACGGCCGACGCCAACGAGGCGACGCGCGTCGCCTTCCAGACCGGCGCCCTGGACGTGGTGGTCTTCACCGTGACGGAGTCGATCTCGCTGCACGAAGGGGAGATGCCCGGCGGCGAGGCCCCGCGCGCCCTGGTCGTGCACGACCTGCGCTATTCCGCCATCCAGATGCAGCAGATCGAGGGGCGCTGCCACCGCGATGGCCGCAAGGCGACGGTCTGGTACGCCTACGCCGAGGACACGGTGGAGGAGCGTGTGGCCGAGGCGGTGATCGCCCGCATGGCCTCCATGGACGCCATGGCGGGCGACGACACGTCGCTGCTGGACGACATCTACGCCATCCTCCGCACGACGGTGGAGACCCGCCTCGCGGCCTGATGGAGCGCAAGGCAGCCCAGCCCTTTTGCCGCCTTGCGACCGGCTTCGCGCGTGCCGTACCCTGCCGCGATACCCCGCCTTTGTCACTTTCCGCGCCCATGGAAGCGGCCGACCATTGAGGGTGCGCCGGCCGCGGGTGCACCGGCGCCAGCCTCCCGAGAAGCCTTCATGACGGTCGAACCCTTCAGCCTGATCCTGTCCCTGCTCCAGCAGATGTGCGTCTACCTCGTGGTCGCCTTTCTGTTGAGCCGGACGCCGCTGTTCCTCCCCCTGATGCACGTCACGGTGCGCTGGCCGCACAAGCTGGCCTGCTACCTGATCTTCTCGATGTTCTGCATCATGGGGACCTATTTCGGCCTGCAGATCGACGATTCCATCGCCAACACGCGGGCCATCGGCGCGGTGCTGGGCGGCATCCTCGGCGGGCCGTCGGTGGGCGTGTCGGTGGGGCTGACCGGCGGGCTGCACCGCTACTCGCTGGGCGGCATCTCCGCCACCGCCTGCGCCATTTCCACGGTGGTGGAGGGGCTGATCGGCGGGCTGGTGCACCGGCACATGGTCCGGCGCGGCAAGATCGAGCCCCTGTTCGACCCCGTGCGCGTGGGCGCGGTCACTTTCGTCGCGGAGGTCACGCAGATGCTGATCATCCTGGCGGTGGCGCGCCCGTTCGAGGCGGCGGTGCATCTGGTGGAGGTCGTGGCGGCCCCCATGATCATCGCCAACACGCTGGGCGCCGGGCTGTTCATGCGCATCCTGCTCGACCGCCGGGCGCTGATCGAGAAGGAGTCCAGCGCCTTTTCCGCCAAGGCGCTGAAGATCGCCGCGCGGGCCGACGGCGTGCTGCGCAGCGGCTTCAACGAGGAAAACAGCACCCGCGTCGCCCGCATCATCTACGAGGAAACCGGCGTCGGCGCCGTCGCCATCACCGACCGGGAAAAGCTGCTGGCCTTCATCGGCACGGGCGACGACCACCACCTGCCCGGCACGCCGATCACCTCGCTCCAGACCATGCAGGCGATCGCCAACAACCAGGTCATCTACGCCGACGGCAACGAGGTCTCCTACCAGTGCTCGATCAGCCCGCACTGCCGGCTGGGCGCTTCGCTGGTGATCCCGCTGGTCGGTGAGGACGACCGGGTGATCGGGGCGATCAAGCTGTACGAGCCGAAGACCAAGATCTTCTCCACCATCAACCGCACGCTGGGCGAGGGCATCGCGAAGCTGCTGTCCAGCCAGATCCTCGCCGGCCGCTACGAACAGCAGAAGGCGCTGCTCGCCCAGTCGGAGATCAAGCTGCTGCACGCGCAGGTCAACCCGCACTTCCTGTTCAACACGCTGAACACCATCTCCGCCGTCATCCGCAACGACCCGGAACGGGCGCGCCAGCTGGTGCAGAACCTGTCCACCTTCTTCCGCAAGAACCTGAAGCGCCCCAGCGAGGACGCGACGCTCGGCGACGAGATCGAGCACGTCAACGCCTACCTCCAGATTGAGCTGGCCCGCTTCACCGGCAGCCTGACCGTGGACATCGACGTGCCGGAGGATCTGCGCCGCACCCGCCTGCCGGCCTTCTCGCTCCAGCCTGTGGTGGAGAACGCCATCAAGCACGGCACCTCGCAACTGCTCGGCAGCGGCCATGTGCGCATCGCCGCCGGGCGCGAAGGCGACGACCTGCTGCTGACGGTGGAGGACAACGCCGGCCTGTATGAGGAAAAGCCCGTCGGCCAGGGCCTGGGCATGACCATCGTGGACCGCCGCATCCGCAACCGCCACGGCGAGGCCTACGGCGTTTCCATCGCCTGCGAGCGCGACGCCTTCACCCGCGTGACCCTGCGCCTTCCCCTGGAATCCGTCCCCGCATGATAAACGTCCTGATCGTCGACGACGAGCCTCTGGCCCGCGAGGAGCTGCGCCGCCTGCTGGAAGGCGCTGACGACATCACCATCATCGGCGAGTGCGCCAACGCCATCGAGGCCATCGGCGCCATCAACCGCCAGACGCCCGACGTGGTGTTCCTGGACATCCAGATGCCGCGCGTCAGCGGGCTGGAAATGCTGAGCATGCTCGACCCCGACCGCATGCCGCACATCGTCTTCCTGACCGCCCACGACGAATACGCCGTCCAGGCCTTCGAGGAGCACGCCTTCGACTATCTGCTGAAGCCCGCCGACCCGGTTCGGCTGGACAAAACGCTGCAACGGCTGCGCCGCGCCCTTCAGAACGCCCACGCGCCGCAGGACGTGCGGGTGCTGAAGGGAGCGGCCGAACTGCGGCAGATCCCCTGCGCCGGCCACAACCGCATCACGCTGCTGAAGCTGGAGGACGTGGAATACGTCGTCTCCCGCCCCGCCGGCGTCTATGTCGTCGCCGAGGACGGGCAGGAGCGCTTCACCGAACTGACCCTGCACACGCTCCAGGAAAAAAGCCCGCTGTTCCGCTGCCACCGCCAGCACCTCGTCAACCCGGAGCGCATCAAGGAAATTCGCTTCCAGGACGGCGGCTTGGCGGAAATCGAGACCACCGGCGGCCACACCGTCCCCGTCAGCCGCCGCTTCCTCGGCGCGCTGAAGGAGCGTCTGGGCATCGGGTGATTTCAAACCGGCAATCCGCCCCTCTCCCGCCTCCCGTGGGCGAGGGAAATCAAAAATGCTTCACCGCTAGCCTCGCATGTTCCGGGAGCGGCCGGGCTCCAGGGGCTTGCGGGCCGGGATGGGGGGTGGGGCCGTCTCCTTGCCGGGCTCCGTGAAATAGAGCTGGGCGGCGGCGACAACGGAATGCCAAGGGCGATCGAAGGGAAGGTCGGGCCAGTTGCAGGGAAACAGGCCCGAGATCATCCAGCCCCCCAGCAGCGTCACCGCCAACTGCTCCGAAAAGCCGCCGGTCTTCAGGATGGGCAGGGCGAAGTTGCGGCGGCGCTTGATCGGCCACAGCAGGGGCAGGCCCGCCGGGGTCAGAAGGTCCCCCGCCAGATGGGTGAGATAACCGACCAGAAACGGGATGATCAGGTGCGAGTAGGCGGAGTATTCGCGCAAGGCCCACAGGCAGGCGGCAATGGCCAGCGTCGAATGCGTAATCCCCCGATGGCCGAAGACGCCGGAGATCAGCAGCGACAAGGGCTTCACCCACTGTCCGAGCGTCGATTTCGGGTGGTCGATGTCCGGCGCCAAAGAGCCCAGGATGGCGGCGCCGAAGGCCACCGCGTCGAAGCCGAAGCCCAGCCGCGTCGACACATAGAACCACGTGGCTCCACCGACGATGATGTGGGAAGACGCCATCATGGGCGATCACCACCCGGCGAAAAATAGATCGGCACGGGCCGGATCGGCACGCGATGCCAGTGCCTGTGTGATCACGAGGGTGTCGCCGGATCTTGGGTTTCAGGATCCCAACATTAGGACAGAAGTCGCCTGCGCACAATCCTTTGCAACTGTTGAGGGATTCCGGGGAAGCATGGCGACCATGCACAACGCCGCCGCGGGCGGGAACCCGCGGCGGCGTTGGCGCAGTGACGGATCAGTGCGCGCCGTGGAAGGTGCGGCTGATGACGTCCATCTGCTGCTCGCGGGTCAGCTTGATGAAGTTGACCGCGTAGCCGGAGACCCGGATGGTGAGCTGCGGGTACAGCTCCGGATGGTCCATGGCGTGCAGCAGCGTTTCGCGGTCGAAGACGTTGACGTTGATGTGGTGCCCGCCCTGGGCGAAGTAGCCGTCGAGCAGCCCGACCAGATTGTCCACCCGCTCACCCTCCGTGGGTCCCAGGCCCGAAGGCACGATGGTGAAGGTGTAGCTGATGCCGTCCTGCGCGTGCGCATAGGGCAGCTTCGCCACGCTCGCCATCGAGGCCAGCGCCCCCTTCCTGTCGCGGCCATGCATCGGGTTGGCGCCGGGCGCGAAGGGCTGGCCGGCCTTGCGGCCATCCGGCGTGTTGCCGGTCTTCTTGCCGTAGACCACGTTCGACGTGATCGTCAGCACCGACTGCGTCGGCAGGGCGTTGCGGTAGGTCTTCTGCTTGCGCAGCATGCTCATGAAGGTTTCGACGACCCACACGGCGATCTCGTCCACCCGCGCATCGTTGTTGCCGAAGGCCGGGTACTCGCCCCCGATCGAGAAATCGGTGGCAAGGCCGCGCTCGTCGCGGATGACCGTCACGGTGGCGTGCTTGATCGCCGAGAGGCTGTCGGCGACCACGCTGAGCCCGGCGATGCCGCAGGCCATCGTGCGCAACACGTCGCGGTCGTGCAGCGCCATCTCCAGCCGCTCATACATGTACTTGTCGTGCATGCAGTGGATGGTGTTCAGCGTGTTCATGTAGGCCCGAGCCAGCCAGTCCATCATCGGCTGGAAGCGCGCCAACACCTCGTCATAGTCCAGCACGTCGCCGGTGATCGGGGCGTAGGCCGGGCCGATCTGCTCGCCCGACACCTCGTCCCGGCCGCCGTTGATGGCGTAGAGCAGCGTTTTCGCCAAGTTGGCGCGGGCGCCGAAGAACTGCATCTGCTTGCCGATGCGCATCGCCGACACGCAGCAGGCGATGCCGTAGTCGTCGCCCCAGAAGGGCCGCATCAGGTCATCGCTCTCGTACTGGACGGAGCTGGTCTTGATGGAGGTCTCCGCGCAAAACTTCTTGAAGCCCTCCGGAAGCCGTTCGGACCACAGCACGGTCAGGTTCGGCTCCGGCGCCGGTCCCAGGTTCACCAGCGTGTGGAGCATGCGGAAGCTGTTCTTGGTGACCAGCGTCCGCCCGTCCAGCGCCATGCCTCCGACGCATTCCGTCACCCAGGTCGGGTCGCCGGAGAACAGCTGGTCGTATTCCGGCGTCCGCAGGAAGCGGACCAGCCGCAGCTTCATGACGAACTGGTCGATCAGGGCCTGCGCCTCCACCTCGCACAGCAGGCCTTCGCGCAGGTCGCGCTCGATGTAGATATCGAGGAAGCTGGACACGCGGCCCAGCGACATCGCCGCGCCGTTGGCTTCCTTCACGGCGGCGAGATAGGCGAGGTAGGTCCACTGCACGGCCTCCTGCGCGGTTGCCGCCGGGCGAGCCACGTCGAAGCCGTAAGCGGCGGCCATCCGCTTCAGTTCGCCCAGCGCCTTGATCTGCTCGGAAATTTCCTCGCGCAGGCGCAGCGTCTCCTCGGTGATCTGGTCGAGGTCCAGGGACTTGAGCTGCGCCTTCTTGTCGGTGATGAGGAAATCGGCGCCGTAGAGCGCCAGCCGGCGGTAATCGCCGATGATGCGGCCGCGCCCATAGGCGTCCGGCAGGCCGGTGATGACGCCGGACTTCCGGCAGCGCAGCATTTCCTCGGTGTAGGCATCGAACACGCCGTCGTTGTGCGACTTGCGGATCGCCGGGAAGATCTCGGCCAGCTTGGGGGAGACGGGGAAACCGTAGGCTTCCAGGCTGTTCTTGACCATGCGCCAGCCGCCGAAGGGCATGATGGCGCGCTTCAGGGGCTTGTCGGTCTGAAGGCCGACGATCAGCTCCAGATCCTTGTCGATGTAGCCGGGCGCGTGGGCGGTGATGGAGGAGAAGACCTCCGTGTCGGCGTCCAGCACGCCACCCTTCGCCGCGCGCTCCTCCTTCAGCAGGTCCGTGACCTTGTTCCACAGCAGCTTGGTCTGGCCGGTCGGGTGCGTCAGGAAGGCGCTGTCGCCCTCATAGGGGGTGACGTTGCGGAGGATGAAATCGCGGACGTTGACCTCCGACCGCCAGGTCCCGCCGGCAAAGCCGCGCCAGGGGGCGGGCGGCGGTGCCGGTTCCAGCGACGCGGCGAAGGCTTCCGTCAACAGGGTGTCCATGGTGATGGCCTTTCGCTTTGAAAGGGGGAGCCGCCGCAGGCGCGGCGGCTCACTCGTCTTGGATGCTTCAGGGTTACTCGGCGGGGGTGGCGATGATCCCGGTCGGGGCGGCGGTGCCGCCGATCCGCAGCAGTTCCTTCCACTTCCGCAGCGCGGCGATCAGGATCACGAAGCCGAGCGTCAGCATGATGATGGAGATGCCGGCGTTGAACAGGCTGTGCCCCTTGGCCGCCGGGTTCAGGTAGACGTTGGTGACCATCCAATAGCCGGCGTAGTTCACCGTGACGAACAGGTAGGCCAGCGGGACCAGGCAGGTCAGCATGTAGACCCGCTTCTGCGACAGGCGCAGGATGATGGTGGCGCCGATGATCAGGCCGACCGAGGCCATCAGCTGGTTCGACACGCCGAACAGAGCCCAGACCGAGTTGATGTCGCCCGAGGTCAGCAGGTAGCCCCAGGCCACGCAGGCGAGCACGCTGGCGGTGATGGAGCCGGGCAGCCAGTCAAGGCGCTTCATCGGGGCGTAGACGTCGCCAAGCAGGTCCTGGATCAGGTAGCGGGCGACGCGGGTGCCGCTGTCCACGGCGGTCAGGATGAACACCGCCTCGAACATCACGACGAACTGGAAGAAGTAGGAGGCGAGGCTGCTGAACCACGGGATGCGGGTGAAGATCTCCGTCATACCGACGGCGAGCGTCACCGCACCGCCGGTGCGGCCATAGAGGTCGAGGCCGATGTCCTGGCTGAGGCGCGGCAGGTCGATGACCTGCATGTGCAGCGCCTGGAAGGCGGCGGGGCTGGAGTTGATGGCGAAATAGTCGGCCGGGTGCAGGGCGGTGGCGGCGATCAGCGCCATGACGCCGACCATGCATTCCGCCAGCATGCTGCCGAAGGCCACGGGGCGGATGTCGCTCCACTTGTCGATCAGCTTCGGCGTGGTGCCCGAGCCGATGAAGGCGTGGAAGCCGGAGATGGCGCCGCAGGCGATGGTGATCGAGATGAACGGCCACACCGGACCATTCAGCACCGGACCGCCGCCCGCGATGAAGTCGGTCAGGGCCGGGAAGCGGATTTCGGGGTTGATGAAGACCACACCGACGACCAGCGCGCCGAACACGCCGATCTTCATGAAGCTGGACAGGTAGCCGCGCGGGGTCAGCAGCAGCCACACCGGCAGGGCGGTCGCGAAGAAGGCGTAGACCGGCAGGATCAGCGCCACGGTCTCGGCATGCAGGGTCAGCCATTCGCCCAGCAGCGTGCCCTGGATGTAGGGGCCGGCGAAGACCGACGCGGCGATGGCGGCGATGCCGACCTGGGTGGCGCCCTTGGACGAGCCGCTCAGACGCTCGTAGAGGCCCAGCGCGATGGCGATCGGGATGGTCATGAAGACCGCGAAGGCGCCCCAGGCGTTGCGTTCCAGCGCGTGGACGACGACCATCGACAGGCCGGCCATGGTGATGGTGATGATGAACAGCATCGCCAGACCCGTGCACCAGCCGGCGACGGGGCCGAGTTCGGCCTTGGCGACCTCGGACAGCGATTGGCCCTTGTGCTTCATCGAGGCGAACAGCACGACCGTGTCGTGCACCGCACCGCCGATGACGCAGCCGATCAGCAGCCACAGGAAGCTCGGCAGGTAGCCGAACTGGGCGGCCAGCACGGGGCCGACCAGCGGGCCGGCGGCGGCGATGGCGGCGAAATGCTGGCCGGCGTTCACCCACTTCTTGGTGGGGACGTAGTTGCGGCCGTCCGCCAGGACGTGGGACGGCGTGACTTCCGTATCATCGGCACGGAGCACCTTGCGCACGAAGAACACGCCGTAGAAGCGGTAGCAAAGTGACAGGACGCAGAGTGTCGCGATCACAAAGGTTAGTGCGTGATCCATGACGGCTCTCCTTGGGAGGATCTTGACCCAGCTTTACGCCTCTGCGGCGGAGCTGTGGGCCAGGACGCCGGGAGCGGTGGAATGGGGTGGCGAGCGGTCGCCCACCGGGGGCGAGCGGCGCCGGGGGAAGGCTCAAGCGGCGGCCCGGCGGGGCGGGGCCACGGCGGCGACCACCGCCTGCACGGTGCCGGCGGCCAGCGGGTGCACGCGGTTCACCTCGTTGAAGGCGCTGATCTCGGCGTGGCTGACGTGGGCGAAATGTTCGGCGGCGTTGAGCGCGACCGCCTCGGCGGTCAGCTGGGAGGCCGGGGCGCCGTCCGGCAGGGCGACCGTGACGTACAGCGTAACGGGAACGGCGACGGTCACGGTCTTGCCGGTTATGGCTCTGGGGGAGGTGGTCATGTGAATGCTCCTGATTGGCTGGACGGCACGCTAGAACGGCAGCGCGCGGCCAAGGCGGAGCATCTCGGGAGCGGGGCCGGGGAAAGGGCGAGCGGTCGGAAACGGAGGGCGAGCGGCGGGCCGTCCCGTCGTATCGCCCGCGGCTGCATGGGGATTTAACTCAAGGCGCGGAACCGTTCCCGCCGGCTGGGGGTTTCATCTCTGGCCTTTTGCAGTGCACCATCCCGCCGGAGAAAGCCTTGTCGTCACAGCACCACTTGCCCTCACCCAACGTGTCCCGGATGCCGCGCGGCGGTGCCCTGATCGGCGCTGCCGCAGCGGCGCTGGCCGCGACCGCCGCGGTCAACGTCTACCGGGCGCGGCGGGCCGAGCGGCGGAACCCTCCCCGGGGGCGGTTCGTCGAGGTGGACGGCGTGCGCCTCCATTATCTGGAGAAGGGCGAGGGGCCGGCGGTCGTGCTGATCCACGGCAACATCGTGACGGCCGAGGACTTCGTCCACGGCGGCCTGTTCGACCGGCTGGCCGCGAACCACCGCGTCATCGCCATCGACCGCCCCGGCATGGGCTACAGCAGCCGGCCGCGCGGCCGAAGCTGGGCGCCGTTCCAGCAGGCGGAGCTGTTCCGGCACGCCTTCGACGCGCTGGGCATCGAGCGCCCGGTCGTCGTCGGGCACAGCTGGGGCGCCATGGTCGCGGTGGCCCTGGCGCTCAACCACCCGGAGGCGGTGCGCGGGCTGGTCCTGATGGGCGGCTACTATTACCCGACGGTGCGCGCGGACACGGCGCTGGCCCTGCCGCCGGCCATTCCCGTGCTGGGGGACGTGCTGGACTACACGCTGTCGCCCCTCGCCGGGGCGGCGATGATGCCGGCCTTCCTCAAGGGCATGTTCTGGCCGAAGCCGGTCCCCGACCGCTTCGCCGAGACCTTCAGCACGGAGATGGCCCTGCGCCCCCGGCAGATTCACGCGATGTCGCGGGACGGCGCGGGCATGAGCCTCGCCGCCGCGCGGATGCAGCACCGATACGCCGAACTGACCATGCCCGTCGCCATCATCGCCGGGGCGGAGGACATGGTTGCCGACGTCGGCCGCCAGTCCGCCCGCCTCTACGTCGAGGTCCCGCACAGCTCGCTCCGCCTGATCCCGGAGGCCGGGCACATGGTCCACTACGCGGCCCCCGACAAGATCGCGGCGGTCATCGACAAGATGGCCGGCCCGCCCGCCGGCCATGTGGAAGGTGTGGAGAGGGGTATGGCGGCGACCCGGATGTAGGCGCCGCCCAACACACTGCGGGGAGGATGCGATGATGGTCCGGACAAGGATGGTGCTCGTCGCGGCGCTGTTGACCGCCCTTTCCATCGCCCCATTCCCCGCGCTCGCCGCCAGCGCGAAGGACCGGCTCGCCGCCGCCGTCCCGACCCGTGTGAGCAGCCCGGACCGGAGCTGCCCGCTCTCCTGCGAGCAGGCCAGCCAAGCCTGCGCCCTGTCCTGCGACGCGAAGGCGTCGGAATGCGACGCGCGGATCATCTTCGGCATCGCGAGCTGCGTCTCGGTCGGCCAGTATTGCCGGACCTCCTGCGCCGACGCGAAGGCCCTGTGCCGGCAGACCTGCCGGTAGCGGCTCACACCCAGAAGGTGATCCGGATGTAGTCGATCAGGCGGTGCGTGGCGATCCAGAACAGGCTGCGCCGGCCGACATCGACCTTGGCGACGCCGCTCATGCCCGGCCGCCACCAGTCGGGATAGCCGCCGGTCGGCTCAGCGCGGGCCGGGAACATGTTGGTGCCATCCTTGACGGTGGCGGAGGGGATCACCCGCTTGACCTCCATCGCCCAGTTGCCATTGGGGTTGGCGATCAGGGCGACCGAGGCCGTCTGGCCGGGGGCGACCAGATGCACGTCGCGCTCGTCGATCATGATCTCGGCGAACAGGTCGTCCACGGCGGCGATCTTCACCACCGTCTCACCCCGTTTCACCGCCCCGCCGATGTTCTTTCCGGGCTCGCCGTCCACGACGATGCCGGCGATGGGGGCCGACGCCTGGGCGTGGGCGAGCCGGTATTCGGCCTGATCCAGCTTCGCCTGGGTCTGGGCCACCTGCGCCTCGGCGATGCGCATTTCGACGAGCTGGCCGGCGGCCATGCGCTTTTCCGCCTCGCGGCTGTACTGGGCGAGGTCGGCGAGGTTGGCGACGCGCTCCAGCATCAACTCCTGTGTCGCCAGCCGGAACAGCGGGTCGCCTTCCCTCACCGCGTCGCCCAGCGTCACGGAACTGGACTCGATGTAGCCGTCGAATGGCGCGCCGACGAAGGCCATGCGGTCGGTCTTGATCGTCACGCCCGCGTCGATGCGGTAGGGCAGCGGGATGAACAGCGCGCCGACCAGCGCCGCCGCCAGCCCCCAGGCGAGCAGCTTGCCCTCGGGCGTCGCGCAGGTCAGCCGCTTCGGCACGCTGCGGGCGATTTCGCGCGGCATGCGCCGGTAGAGGGGGCGCTGTTGCAGTTCCAGATCACGCAGGGGCCGCGCGGCCTGATCGCATAGCACGCGCAACGCCCACTGCTCCGATTGACTGAACTTCGCGGCGCGCCGCTCGCAGACGACGGCCCCCAGCGACGTGTCGCCCAGCACCAGCGGAAGCGTCAGCAGGTGCCCCGGCCGGCTGGCGTCGGCGTAGGCCCGGTGCGCCCGTGTCACCGCCTTGCCGCCATCAGGCCACGCGATCTCGCGTGACTGGCTGACGGCCTCCTGCCCGGCTTCCTCCAGCAGTTCGGTCAGTTCGGTGCGGCGTTCCAGCTTTTCGCTGTGGCTGACGGCCCGCAGGGTCAGCCCGGTGCGGGAGGTCCACATCAGCGACACCTGCTCGCAGCCGAAGCGGGTGCACAGCTCGTTGGCGAAGGCCAGCGCCGCCTGATCGAAGCCTTCCGCCTCCAGGATGCGCCACAGCACCTCCAGCATTTCGGAAAAGCGCGCGGAATCCCGCTGCACCCGGCGGCGGTCGCGCCCCAGCTCGTAGCAGCGCGGGACCAGGGCGAGGAGGCCGAGCCACTGCTGCGCGCGGCCGGTCTGCACCCCGTTGGGGACATGAACGCAGAGCATCAGCTCATGCTCGCCGGCTTCCGGGCGCACGGCGATCAGGCAGACGGTCCAGTTGCCCTGCCGTGCGGGGCCGGAGGCGGCGCGGCCCGCCAGCGCTTCCTGCATCAGTTCCTCGCCGACCGTCGCGGTCAGGGTGGGCAGGCGGTCGCGCCGTTCCTCGGCGGTGTGTGGGGCGGCGGTCAGAACGGACCAGCCGGTGAAGAGGCCGCCGTCGCCACCACCATTGCCGCCCGCTGGACGCACGTAGAGCACGGCCAGATCGCCGTGAAGCCGGGCCAGAGCGGTGCGCGTCCAGTCCTTCCAGAACGCGCCGGGCGGCCCCTGGAAGTCCAGCAGGTGCGACAGCGTCGGCGTTGCGGAGAGCGGCATGTCCATGGCTCAGAACCCAGCCTTGTCGAGTTGGATGTCCTGCTCCAGAATCGTCTGGCGCTGGCGGAAGCTGAATCGTTCGGCGCGCAGCTGCGCGGTGCGCAGCATGGCGGGTGCTGCGCTGCGCGACAGCGCGCCGGACAGCCCGTGCAGCCGCCGCCACAGCCCCTCCAGGGAGCGCGGCAGGAAACGGCGGATCACGTCGTCCTCGAAGCACACATAGCCCTGCACCGAACCGGGGTCCCCCTGGCGGGAGCAGCGGCCGACCAGCTGGCGGTCGATGCGGCGGAAGTCGTTCGGTTCCCCGACGATGACGTGCAGGCCGCCGCGCTCCTTCACGGCGGGGTCCAGCGCGATGTCGGTGCCGCGCCCGGCCATGTTGGTCGCGATGGTGATCGCCCCCGGCTGCCCGGCCCGCGCCACGATGGCGCTTTCCTGCGCGTGGTTGACGGCGTGCAGCAACCGGATGTCCGCCGCCCGCACCGGGTCGAGAAGGTCGACGTGGCGCATCAGCGCCTCGCTGCTGCGCACGCTGCGCATGCCGACCAGCACGGCCCGCCCGGAGTCCGCCATGGCCAGCGCGTCGCGGGCGATGGCCGACAGCTTCTCCTCCTCCGTCCGAAAGACCTTGGTGCCGCGCATGATGCGCCGCACCGGCCGGTGGGTCGGGATCGGCAGGGTGCGCAGGCGGTAGACGCCGGTCAGCTCCGGCCGGGCCTCGCGCGCCGTGCCGGTGGTGCCGCCGACGCGCGGGAACAGGCGGAAGAAGCGCTGGAAGCTCAGCCGCGCCGACACCTCCGTCGGCGGGGAGACGGGCACGCCTTCCGCCGCGTCGAGCACCTGCTGAAGCCCCACCGGCAGCGTGCGCTGGTCCGCCAGCCGGCCGGTCAGTTCGTCGATCAACACGATCTTGTCGTCCTTGACCACGTAATGCTGGTCGCGCACCAGCAGGTGCAGCGCGTGAAGCGCGTGGGTCACCAGCTCCTGCGCGCGGTCGGGGCTCTGCCAGAAGGTGGAGAAGGTGCCGGTCAGCGCCTCCAGCCGGTCCTTGCCGGCCTGGGTCAGCTCCACATGGCGCAGGGAGAGGTTGAGCGTGTAGTGCACCTCCGGTTCAAGCTCCCGCGCCAGCCGGACGGCGTCCTTGGCCGCGTCGTCCAGCGAGCCGTCCGGGCGCGGGGTTGAGATGATGAGCGGGGTCACCGCCTCGTCGATCAGGACGCTGTCGGCCTCGTCCACGATGACTTGGTAAAGGCCGCGCATGACCACCTGCCCCTCCGCCGAGCGGCCGGCGCCCAGCGCGCGCAGGGCCAGATCGACGCGGGAGGGCTGGCCGCCCAACGCCAGCCGGTCGCGCAGGAAGTCGCCCAGCAGCTCCTTCGCCGTGGTGTAGACCACGTCGTGGGTGTAGGCCGCCGCCCGGCTGGTCAGCGGCGTGTCCCCGCCGACATGGGCGACGCTGAGCCCGCAATAGGCGTAGAGCGCGGTGAACAGCTCCGCGTCGCGCTTGGCGAGGTAGTCGTTGGCGGTCACCACATGGCAGGGCCGGCCGTTCCAGGCGGCGGTGACGGCGGCCAGGGCCGTGGTCAGCGTCTTGCCCTCGCCCGTCGCCATCTCCGCGATGTTGCAGTCCAGCAGGGCCAGCGCGCCCATCACCTGCTCCGGGTGCGGGGTCAGGCCGGTGACGCGCCGGATCGCCGCGACGACGCCGGCCACGGTCGCGTCCGTGTAGGAGGGCGCGTTCGCCGGCGCCGCCCGCGTCTCGTCCGCCAGGGCGTGCAGGCGTTCCTGCAAGGCGTGGTCGTCCAGGTCGAACAGCGGCTTGGCGAGCGTCAGGATGCGCCGCGCGCGGCGGCGCAGGCCGGCGGCCGGGCGGTGGGTGACGCGGCGCACCCGCGCGGCGATGCCGTAGCCGGCGCGGTCCAGCCAGGGCAGCGGCGGCTTCTCGCGGTGGGCGTCCAGCACGAACAGGCGGGCCAGCGGCGGCACGTCGCCCCGCTCGCCCGCGTCCGTGGCGAGGCTGCGCAGCCCGGTTGCGTCGGCGGTGCTGGTCATCACAGGCGGTACCGTCGTTGGAAGAACTGCTGCGTCCAGGTCCAGGCCTGTTCCGCGAGCGGTCGCCAGGGCAGCGGCACGCGGATCCAGCCGGCCCGCCCGTTGCGGGCGCCGTCCGCGATCCCCTGCGCGTCGTCGATGCGGGCTTCCAGCAGGAAGTAGGGCTCCACGCTCTGGCGGCCCGTGGGGTCGGCGGTGGTGACCGGCACCTCGCCGCCCGCCGCCGGGCCGAGTGCCGCCGAGGGCAACTGGTCGCGGGAATAGGGAACCAGCGTCAGGCCGCGCGCGGTCAGGGTTTGCCCGCGTTCGCCCTCCAGCCGGACCTCCACCGCCTCACGCGGGGCATCGACCAGCACCACGCCGGCCTCCTGCCGGATGACGCCCCGGAAGACGTGCGTGCGGTCGTCGATCAGCTTGCCGAGTTCGGTGCCCCGCCCGACCCAGTTGCCCGTCTTGTAGGCCAATTCGGGCGCCACCCAGACGCCGGCTTGGCTGGCACGGACCTGCAAGGCGGCCTGCTGCTTCACCAGCGTGCCCTTGATGGTCGCCAACGTCCGCAGACGCTCCTCGATGGGGGCCAGATCGACGGCGCCATCCTCGATGGATTTGGAGGCCATCAGCTCGGCGCGGGCGGCCTGCGCCTCGGTGCCGCGGATTTCGGCCTCAAGCTCCGGGTTCACCAGATCGACCAGCGGCGTGCCGGCCTCGACCCAGGTGCCGGAGGGGACATGGACCGCCGACACCATGCCGCCGGCTTCGGAGAACACAGGCGTCTGGACGGCCGCCTCCGCCACGCCGCGCAGGACGCGGTTGTCGGGAGCGGGCACGAACAGCAGGGCGAGGATCAGCAGGACGGCGGCGGCCCCGGCGCGGCGCAGGAAGCCGCGGTGCCGGTGGCGGAAAACCGGATCGCGCACGGTTCTCACATACTCCTTCAGCGGCACGACGAAGGACGACAGGCCAAGGGCGACGGCGACGATCAGGCCCACGCCGAAATAGGCGTCGGCGATGAAGAAGACGATGCCGCCCATGACGAACAGCCGGTAGGCGTTGGAGGCGAGGAAGAAGGTCACCAGCCCGGCCATGACGGCGGGCGGGTGCGGGGCCTCCTCCTCCGGCTTCGGCCCGCGCAGGACACGGGCGTTGAACAGCCGCCGGAAGGCCTGCTTGCTCTGTTCGTGCAGGTTCGGGATGCCGACCAGATCGGACAGGATGTAGTAGCCGTCGAACCGCATCAGCGGGTTCAGATTGAACAGGACGGTGTAGATCGCCGTCGTGAACATCAGGTTGTAGGCAAGGTCGTTGACCTGCCCCAGCGGCGACCGCGACCAGACGATGGTGGCGACGGCGGCGACCACGAGGTCCACCATCATGCCCGCCGCCCCGATGGCCGCCCTCTGCCACTGGCTGCGCAGCGCCCAGCTTGCGCTGACGTCCACGTAGGGCAGCGGCGTGAACATCAGCAGCATCACGCCCATGGTCCGCACCTCCCCGCCGAAGCGCCGGCACATGGCGGCGTGGCCGAGTTCGTGCAGCCCCTTGGCGACGAAGACCGCGAGATACAGCAGCAGGACGTTCCGCCCCTGGAGCAGGTCCTTCGCCTGATAGAAGGCCCGGTCGCCGGCCATCACCAGCTCCGCGACACCCCACCCGACCAGAACCAGCGCGACCAGCGCCCCCGGTCCGCTGAGGACCGCGCGGAACCACGGCAGGGCGGCGCGCAGGTGCGGTTCCGGGTCCAGCAGCGGGATGCGCATGAACATGAATTCGGAGACGCGGTTCAGCACCGGCTTGCGCTTCTTCGCCTCACCGCGCTCCAGCAGGCGGCGCTCGTCGGCGCTGCCGTCCAGGTAGAGCAGGTTGCTGGCGTAGAGCTGCATCAGCAGTTGGAAGACATCCTCCTGGCCGGGCGTGTCCGCGGGGTCGTCCTGGATGGCGCTGCGCCAGACCTCGTCCACCGTGGCGTTCACGTCCAGCCGGGCGATGAAGCGCCACGTCACCGGGTTGACCCGGAAGAAGCCGTTCCTGATGCGCTCGTGCAGCACGTACCAGGGCTCGCCCCGGTAATGGTGCAGCCGCACGATCACCGTCGGACGCAGGCCGAGGCGCAGCTGCGCCACGCGGTGCCAGTTTTCGGAGAAGGTCTTGCCCATGGCGGCGAAACGACGTCCTGCGTGCGCTCATCCCCGCGGTTCTTCACCGTCCCCGTCATCCCCGCGAAAGCGGGGATCCAGGGCAGCGCGGGGACGTGTCGGGGTGCCCTGGATCCCCGCCTTCGCGGGGATGACGGTCAGGAAATTGTTTAAAAAAGACCTCCGTATCACTTGCCCAGCATCAGCCTTGCCTGGAGGCCGGGGCGGATGCGGTCGCCGGACGGCAGCAGTTCGACCTTCACCTCGGTCAGGCCGCTCGCCGCGTCCACGACGGGGGAGACGAACAGCACCTTGCCGTCCACCGGCACCGTGTCCGCGCCGACCGTCACCTGAAGCTTCACCGCGTCCCGCGCGGCCAGCGTGCCCAGCGAGGCCGCCGGCACGTTGGCGACGAACAGCAGCTTCGACAGGTCGCACATCTTGATCGCCGGCTCGTTCGCCTGCACGCTTTCGCCGACGTTCTTCACCAGCTTGGTGACGATGCCGGGCGACGGCGCGCGCAGGGTGCGGCGGGCGAGGTTTTCCTCGGCGGCGAGGTAGTCGAGCTTCTCGATCTGCTTGGCGTTCTTCAGCCGGTCATGCTCGGCGACGGCGAGGGAGTGGGCGAGCGCCTTGTTCTCCATCTCCTCGCGGCTGATGCCCTGGCTGGCGTCGAAGATGCGCTTTGCGGCGGCCATCTGCTTTTCGGTGGTCTGCCGGCGGGCGGCGGCGGCGATGACCTCCGCGTTGCTTTCCCATTGCAGCTTGCGCCGCTGCACCTCCAGCGTTTCCGCCACGAGGTCGAGATGGGCGAGCGTCGTGCCGGCCTTGACCTCCGTGCCCTCGGTCACCGCCACCTCGGCCAGCCGGCCAGCGACCGGGAAGCCGAGGCTGAGGTCCTTCAGGCACTGCGTCACGCCCTTGACGGCAAGCGGCTCGGCGGAGGCCGGCGGCGTCCACAGCAGCGCCGCGGACAGCGCAACGCCCAAGGCAATCCGGAACGTCGGCATGGCCGTCACTCCAGGTCGAACCGGGACAGGAGCTTGCCCTGCGCCTGCGACGCGATCAGGCTCGCGCGGTTGGCCAGCACGACGCTGTCGCTCAGCGCCTCTTCGGCGGCCAGCGCGTCGAGCTGGCGCTTCATCAGGTCGACCGACGACTTGCGGCCCTGGCGCACCAGCCCCTCGTCCATCGCGACGAGCTGGCGCTGCGCGTTCAGCGTCGCGGTCTGGCGGTCCACCACGTCGAGGATGCGGTCGAGCACCGTGGCGCTGCTGACGATCTCGTTGACGATGCGCTGCTGCAAGGCCATCTGCGCCAGTTCCGCCTGCTGGTGCCGGGTCTTGGCGGCGTTCAGGTCACTTTTCTTCTTGTCGTCGCCGTAGAGGCCCATCTTGAAGGTCAGCCCGACGGTCCAGCTGTTATAGGGGATGCTGCTGGCGCCGAAATACTGGTTGACCGGCCGATAGCGCGCCTCGGTGTTCAAATCCTCGATGCCGTAGCGGGCGACGACGTTCAGTTCCGGAAGCGCTTGGTTTTCCGCATATTCCACGTCCGTCTTCTCACGGGCGATGCGGTTCTTGATGACCTTGCTCTCCGGCCGGTTCGCCAGCCCGTCGGTGAAGACCGGGGGCAGCGCGTTCGGCCCGTTCTCCGGCATGTCCGCCCCGGCGGCGATGCCGTCGGGCAGCGGCACGCGCGTGGCCTGGAGCGCCAACCGGTCCGCCGCCGTGTAGTGGCGCGGACGGAGGCCCCGCCCCTGCTCCCGCGCGCGGGCGGAAACGCGGGCCTGCAACTCGTTGATCTGCTCTTCCAGCTCCTGCTGCGCCTGCTCAAGCTGCGCCTGCCGCTGGGAGGTGGTGGCCTCCACGTCCAATGCCTCGCCCGCCGAGCGGAGGCCGTTGCGTTCCTGCGACCGCATCTCCTGCATCAGGCGGCGGGAGATCTCCAGCGCCTGGGTGCGCAAGCGGACGCGCTGCTGCGCCCGCTGGACGTTGAAGTAGACGGTGATGCCCTCGACCAGCCGTTGCGCCTCGACCTGCCGGACGGCCTCGCGCGCCATCTCCCGCTCGTATTCCGCGATGCGGATGGAGCTGTTGGTGGCGTCCGGGCCGGCACCGCGCAGCAGCGGCTGGGTCAGCTTCAGCCCCAGATACGCCTTGTATTCCGGGCTGATGGAGCCGACCGTGCTTTGCAGGCTGTTGCGGATGCGGGCGACGTTGTAGGACACCTCGACATCGGCGCCGGTCGGGACCTTGACGCCGATGGCGTTGTTGACCTGCCCGACCCTGGACCGGTACTCCGCCTGATTCGCGCGCTGGAGGATTTCGTTGGCGGTGTTGAGGATGTAGCTGCTGTCGTAGCTGGCGGTGGAGTTGAAGAAGGGCTCGTAGACCGCCTCGGCCCCCTTCACCTTCTGGCGGGCGATCTCTTCCTCAAGCCGCTGCACCAGGATGGTTTCGTCGGACCCGTAGATCAGGTCCACGAAGCCCTTGAGGGTCAGTGGCTCCGCAGCGGCCGTCCCCTTTCCGGCGGCAGGCGTCGCCACCTTCATCGGCTTAACCGGCGCCAGCTTGGACTGCGAAGGGGCGGAAACGTCCTTCTTCGGATCGGCAAGCGCTTGGGTGGGCAGCAATCCGGAACCAAGCACAACGGACATCAGGAATGCGCGCCACATCTGCGCTGGCCCTTTTCTACTCGACTGGCTTTTTAAACCGACCCGGCGCGTCAGACCGTCGCGCTGATGCCCCAACAATCTCCAAGCCACACACCCCTATCCGTCATGGCCGGGCTTGACCCGGCCATGACGAGGAAGAGACTTTGGGGAAAAGACCGCGGGCGGGTCAGGACGTCCGCTCGGCGGTATCAGACGATCTTGCCGACCTTTTCTTCATACTCGGCCAGGACGCGCTTCAGCGTCTCCGCCAGATTCTTCGCGACCGACGGGGTCATGATGATGCGGTTGGAGAGCTTGATCTCGATCTCCGAACCGATGCTGCCCCAGGTCTGGTTGGTGCCGAACAGCAGCGTCAGCTCGTCCTTGCTCATGCCGACGTTGGCAACGTTCGCGTAGTGGGTGGACATGTTGCTGTCGTCGAAGCGGACCCGCACGGTCTGTTCGGTCTCGTTGACGACCTGTTCAACATCGGCGGTGGCACCGTTTTCACGCACGTCGCTCATGGACACGTCCCTTGATCAAGCCTGAAAGCTCAGTTGCAGATTTTACGATTCATTAATGGTTGTGACATGTTCACAGCACAGACTAGGCCACGAATACTCACCTCCATCAATAGTCGCGCTTTTTAGCAGCTTTTTCTGCAAAACAAAACCTTCTTCTCGCTTTTTAACTCGGTAACATTTTGATTGCCGGAGAGGTTTTACTAACGCCCTCAACTCCGGCGAGTAGTGCGCCCCTCCCATCCAGAAAGGAAGGGGCCGCACGCCCCTCCCCTCCCCGGTCATTCGGCCGCCGGGATCAGCATGCCCACGGCCGGCGCTCCCCCCTGGCCCATGGGCACCAGCGGCGCGTCGAGGTCATCGTCACCGCCCCCCGGACGGCGCGCCACCGTGCCACGCTCTGCGGACGGCTGCCCGACCCCGGCCTGATCGTTCGCCGGGGTTCCGGCCTGCGGCAGCCCGACCGCCTCGATGCTGCCCAGAAGCTCGGTCAGCGACCGTTGCAGGTCCGCCCCTTCGATGACGTCGCGGTGCGGCATCGTCGGGACGGACCGGCCAACCGACAGCGCGTTCAGCATGTCCTCAAGCTCGACCGGACGGTCCTTGCGGGCAGTCTCCTGCCGGGCCGCCTCGCGCAGAGCCTTCACCTCCGGTATCAGCGACCGGTCGGCCGCGGCATCGCCAAGGCCCAGCGTCTCCAGGATGGAGCCGGCGTTGGCCTCCACCGGCGCGGTCGCCATGCGGATCGGGCGGCTGGCGAGGCGGACGACCTTCGGCAGCGACGATGGGGTCTCACCGCCCTCCGGCTTCGCCTGTTCCGCCTGGACGGTGGAGGCGATCTCCTTCGGGAGGCGGTCCGGGTTCGACAGATAGGCGGCGGCCCCGGCCGGAATGGTGCTGAGCCCGATCTGGAAGCCCGTCGCCCCGTTCTGGGTGATGTAGGTGCCCTGGCGCAGGCCGTTGATCACCTGACTGGGGAAGTCGCCCGCACGGTCGCTCTGGAAGCCGACGCGGCTGTAGAGGATGCGACCCTGGCTGAACAGGATGATGTCGCCGGTGCCCCGGTTGACCACGCCCCGTTCGCCGACCCGGAAGCCGTTGCGCATGCGGACGTTGATGCCGCCGCTGCGCTCCGAACTGGCGTTCAGCACATCCGCCTTCACGTTCAGGTCGTCGGCGGTGCGCCCCACCCCGTCCCGCGCCGCCAGCGACAGCGTGCCGGTAACGATCAGCTCGTCCTCCGCCGCCGTGTTGTCGAGAATGGCCCCCGAGCGCGAGGTCATGGTGACCGCGTTGGTGGCCTCCACCCGGTCGAGCCGGATGTCGCCTTCGGCGATCACCTCGATGCGGTCGGACGCGATCAGGCGGGTGTCCGCATCGGCCATGGTCAGCGCGCCCCGGGCGATGCCCAGCACGAGCCGCCCGGCAACCACCGACGCCCGGTCGCCGAGCACCACGCTGCCGCGCTCGACCGCAATGGCCGCAGCGCCGGTGGACGCGGTCACCCGCGCCTGTTCGCGCAGGGTGACGTCGCCGACGACATGGGCCGACAGCGTGCCGTTGGCGTCCGTGACGGCTATGGCCGCACGATCCGACAGGGTGAGGTCGCCGCCGACCGCAACGCCGGCGCTCCGGCCGACGAGGATGGCCGCGTCGCCGGACAGTGCGACGGTGCCGCTCGCCCGCAGGGTGGAGAGGACGTTGCCGACCAGGACCGTCGTCCGGCCGTTCAGCCGGATGTCGCCGCCCACGCTCACGCCGGCCTCATCGGCGGCGGTGATCGTCACCTCCCCATCGGTGGAGAGGTTGCCCGACGCCAGATCGAGCCACAGCTTGCGGGCGGTCATGGCGGCGCCGGAGGCCAGCGACAGGTCGCCCGCCCCGACCGAAAGCGCCATGGAGGAGCCGGCGGAGACCGTCGCCCGATCCTCCAGCCGGACGTTCCCGGTGCCGATGGTGGCGGACAGGTCGCCCCCGGCGGTCACCCGCGCGCTGGTGCCGAGGCGAACGGCACCGGTGCCGACCGTCAGCGTGGCATTCGTCCCGGCGCTGATGGCCGCGCGATCGGAGACGGAAAGGTCCCCCTTCACGACGGACAGCGCCAGCGAACCGTCGGCCTGCAGGGCGGCGTTCGACAGCGTGACGGCGCCCTGGACCCTGCCGGCCAGATTGCCCGTCACCTTGGCCGTCGAACCGTCGGCGAGGCTCAGCGAGCCCGTACCGGCGGTCAGGTCCAGCGAGGCCGCCCGCAGCGTGGCACCGCTGCCGAAGGAGACGTTGCCGTCCCCGGCGGTCAGCGTCATCGCGCCGCTCGCCGTCAGGCTGGAGGCGTCGGCGAAGGACACATCGCCGCGCGTCACCGTCAGGCCCAGCGGACCGCTGCCGGCCGTCATCGTGGCCGCGCTTGCGAAGCGCACGCTGCCCGTGCCGACCGCCATGGTCAGAGCCCGACCAGCGCTCACCACGGCGCGGTCGGACACCGTGACGCTGCCGGTTCCGACGGACGCGGCGAGAGACCCGCCCGCGCTCAGCCCGGCATCAGTGCCGACGCGGACATCGCCGGCCCCGACGGTGAAGGCCAAATCCTGTCCGGCGCTCATCGACGCACGGTCGGAAACCGAAACCGCACCCTTCGCGACCGCCATCGTCAGCGATCCGTCGGCACGCAGCACGGCGGCGTTGGACAGCGTGACCGCGCCCTGCACCGTGGCGGTCAGGTTGCCGGTCACCACCGCGCTGGCGCCATCGGCGAGGCTCAGCGCCCCGGTGCCGGTGGTCAGGCCGAGCGAGCCGGCGCGCAGCATGGCCTTGCTGCCGAAGCCAACGTTGCCGTCGCCGACGCTCAGCGTCATCGCCCCCGCCGTCGACAGGATCGCCGCGTCGGCGAAGGACACGTCGCCCGTGCCGACGGACAGGACCAGGGTCTGCGTCGCCGTCAGCCCGGCCCGCTCCGCAAAGTGGACGGAGCCGGCACCGACCGAGGCCGTTAGGGCGCCGCCGGCCCGCAGGACGGCGTCGGAGCCAAAGCGGACATCCCCCGTACCGACGGTCAGAGCCAGATCCTTTCCGGCGGTGACCGACGCACGGTCGGAGACGCTGACCGCGCCCTTCGCCACGGTCAGGACCAGCTTGCCGTCGGCGCGCAGGGCCGCCGCGTTGGACAGCGTGACCGCACCCTGCACCTGGGCGGTGAGGTTGCCGGTCACCACGGCCGACGCAGTGTCGGCGAGGCTGAGCGTCCCGGTCTTCGCCGTCAGGTCCAGCGAGGCCGCGCGCAGCGTCGCGCCACTGCCGAAGGAAACGTTGCCATCCCCAGCGGCCAGCATCATAGCCCCGCCCGCCGTCAGGCTGGCCGCATCCGCGAAGGACACGTCGCCCGCGCCGACGGTCAGAGCCAAGTCCTTCCCTGCGGTGACCGACGCGCGGTCGGAGGCGCTGACCGCCCCCTTCGTCACGGTCAGCAACAGCTTGCCGTCTGCGCGGAGGGCCGCCGCGTTGGACAGGGTGACGGCGCCCTGCACCTGGGCGGTCAGGTTGCCGGTCACCACGGCCGACGCAGTGTCGGCGAGGCTAAGCGTCCCGGTCTTCGCCGACAGGTCCAGCGAGGCCGCGCGCAGCGTCGCGCCGCTGCCGAAAGACACCTTGCCGTCCCCGGCGGTCAGCGTCATCGCCCCGCCCGCCGTCAGGCCGGCCGCGTCGGCGAAGGACACGGCGCCCGCGCCAACGGTGGCCGTGAGGGTGCCGCCCGCGGTCAGACGCGCCTCGTTCCCGAACCGGACGTCGCCCGTGCCGACGGTCAGCGCCAGATCCTTCCCTGCGGTGACCGACGCGCGGTCGGAGACGCTGACCGCGCCCTTCGCCACGGTCAGGACCAGCTTGCCGTCGGCGCGCAGGGCCGCCGCGTTGGACAGCGTGACCGCACCCTGCACCTGGGCGGTGAGGTTGCCGGTCACCACGGCCGACGCAGTGTCGGCGAGGCTGAGCGTCCCGGTCTTCGCCGTCAGGTCCAGCGAGGCCGCGCGCAGCGTCGCGCCGCTTCCGAAGGAGACGTTGCCGTCCCCGGCGGTCAGCGTCATCGCGCCACCCGCCGTCAAGCTGGCCGCATCCGCGAAGGACACGTCGCCGCGCGTCACCGAAAGCCCCAGCGTGCCGGTGCCGGCGCTCATCGTGGCAGCGTTGGCGAAGCGAACACTGCCCGTGCCAACCGTCATCGCCAGCGCCCCACCCGCACCGACGGCGGCGCGGTCGGAGACCGTCACCGTGCCCGTGCCGATGGTGGCCGTCAGATAGCCGCCCGCGGTCAGGCGCGCATCGCTGCCCAGGCGCACGTCGCCCGTTCCGACGGTCAGCGACAGGCCGGCGCCCGCGCCGATGGTCGCCGCGTCGGAGGCCGTGAGACTGCCCGTGCCCAGCACCATGGTCAGCGCACCGGTGGCGGTCAGCGCGCTGCCGCCCTTCAGCGTCACGTCGCCGTTGTCGGAGGTCAGCGTGACCGTCTCCGCGGCCATGATGCCGTTCAGGACCAGCCCGCCGGAGACGACCCGCGTCCGCAGCGTGGTCTTGGCGCGCAGGCTGTCGGCCTCCACCCCGCGGAGATGCTTCACGTACATCCCGCCCGCCGTGGCTTCCATGCTGATCACGCGGGCGGCGCTGATGTCGATGTCGCCGTCGTCGGTCAGGTCGCCGATGGCGAGCGCCGAGATGCGCTGGATGCGGCCGGCGCCGGTCACCGCGATGTTCGGGCGGTCGGCGCCGTCGGCCAGCGTGCCGTCGATCACCCGCCCGGCGCTGGACACCAGATCCAGGGTGCCGCCGGCCACCACGAGGTGGCTCAGCGTCACGTCGTCGCGCACGCTCAGCGTCGCGTCGCCGTTGACCGTCAGATCGGACTCCGACGCCATGACCAGCCCGCCCCGGCGGACCGTCAGGTCGAGCGAGCCGACCGCGCCGCCCGTCACCACATCGACCGAGCCGTCGTCTACCACCGCCTGCACGCGCCCGGTGGTGGCGAGCGTGCCCAGCGTCAGCGCGCGCGTGGCGGCCAGATAGACGCCGTCGGCGCCGCCGCTCAGCCGGTCCAGCAGGCGGATGGCGACGTTCAGGTCCTGGCCCGCACCGGCCCCGCCGACCCCGCGCGCGTCGATGGTGACCCGCGCGGTCTCGCCGGTGGCGACGATGTTCTCGATCTCGTTGGCGGTGCCGTCCAGCACCCGCCCGGCACGCGAGGTCAGGGCGATGGTCCCCTGCTCCGTCGCGATCTGGGTCAGGGTGATGTCGTCCCGCGCGTCGAGCGTCAGGTCGCCGACGATGGACAGGCTGGAGCCGGCGCCCATCGCCAGGGCGCCCTGGGCGACCCGCAGCGTGGCGCTCTTGCCGGTCACGGCGCCGGACAGCGACAGGCCACCGGTCGCGAGCGTCAGGGCAAAGCCGTTCGCGCCGGTGCCGACCGTGCCGAGTTCGAACGCGTCGAAGCCCGTCCGCGTCGTTGCCGACAGCCACGCGCCGCCCGCCGTCGTGGTCAGGCTGTCGATCCGCCGCGCGTCGAGAACCAGCGCCCGGTCTTCCCGCCCGATCTGGCCGGCGGTCAGCGTCAGGGCGCCGCTGCCGGTCAGGTTCGCGGCGGCGGAGGCGTTGCCGTTCGTCACCGCGCCGCCGGCCGTCAGGGCCAGCGTGCCGGCGCCGAAATCGACGGTGCCCAGCACCATGTCGCGGCCGGTGGTCAGCTGCGTTCCGCTGGTCGCCGCGATGGCGGCGTTGCCGGTCATGATCAGGGAGCCGCGATCGACCCCGACCTGAACGGTCATCGCCGACAGGCGGCCGTCCAGCGTCAGGTCTCCGCTGGCGGCGGTCAGAACTGCGGCGCCACCGGCGCTGGCGGTCTGCACCGTCGTGCCGGCGGCGAGGCCGAGGCGCAGGTCGCCCTCCGTCGCCACGGCGCGGCGGACGGTCCTGGTCGCCAGGTCGATGTCGCCGTCCGTGACGCTCGTCCCGATGCGGCGGGCCGACAGGTCGACCCAGCCGCCGTCCGCGACGGTGGTGATGAGCGCGCCCTCCGCCGGGCTGGCCGTGCCGTCCAGGATGGCGCCACCGCCGACGACCGTGACGTTTCCGCCGTAGCTGGTGACGGAGGCCAGCGTCACGTCGCCCGACGCCGTCAGCCGCAGGTCACCATCCAGCGTCAGGCGCGACTTCTCGGCCTGGGTGAAGGCGCCCTGCGCGACGGTGAGGGTCAGGCTGGTCAATTCCGACGCGCCGGTCATGGTCACGTCGCCGCTGGCCTGCGTGAAGCGGGCCTCGGCCAGCGCGCTCAGCGAGCCGATGGACACGCCGCGCGCGGAGACGATGGTGAAGCCGGTCTCCCCGGTTCCGACGGCGCTTGCCTCCACCCGCGCGATGGCCGGCGTGTCGACGACCAGCGCCGTCGCGGCGGAACCGACGTGCACCGCCGACAGGGTCAGCGCGCCGTTCGCCACGACGAGGTTCGTTCCCTCTCCGCCCAGCGTGTTGCGGATGTCGCCGCCGGAGCTCAGGAGGATGTTGCCGTCGCGCGCCTCGATGCGGGTCAGGTCGATGTCGCCCGACGCGGTGACCGACACGCCGCCCTGCGACAGCAGCACCGACCCGGCCTGCTGGACGAAGCGGCCGTTGCGGATGGTCACCTGGACCGACCCCGCGTTGATCGTGCCCTGGAGGATCAGGTCCTCCGTCGCGACGTCCATGACCAGCGCGCCCGACACGGAGATGCCCGTGATGATCGGGTCCAGCGAGAAGGTGATGTAGGCCGAGCCGCTGTCCGTCCGGACGCTGCCGACCGCCGCCACCGCCACATCCAGGTCGCCGTCGCCCATGGAGCCGACGGAGCGGGCGGCCAGGACCAGCGTGCCCTTCGACACGACGTTCTCCACCGCCTCGTCGGCGCTGCTGTCGGTGATGGCACCGGCGGCGCTGGTCAGGGTGATGACCTGGGCGGTGCCGCGCGCGGCGTCGCCGACGACGCGCCCGATGCCCAGCCCGGCGTTGCCCGCCAGCGCGATGGCGCCGGTGGAGGCCAGCGTGGCCGTGCCCGCCATGTCGAAGCGGCCGACCAGCGCGTTCGCGTCGACCGAGGTCGCCGTCAGGCTGGTCCGCAGGGCGAGGTCGGCCTCCGCCACCGTCAGGCGCAGCGCGCCGCCGATGGTCGCGGTGTCGAGCGTGACGGTCGGCCGGACCGCACCCGCCGGAGCGGCCGTTGCGATGCCGACCCAGGCGTCCCCACCGATGGTCAGGCCGGCGATGGTCGCGGCGTCGAGGTCCAGCGCGTCCGCGGCACTGCCCAGGCGGGCGGCCGTGATCGCCAGCGTGCCGGCCACGATGTTGGCCTCCTGCGCGGCGCCCGCCGCTTCCGTCCGGGCGTCGGTCAGGGTCCGGCCGGCGGCGGCGATGGTCAGGGTGCCCGCAGCACTCAGGCGCGACAGGGCGGCGTCGCCCGCCGTCGTCAGGTCCAGGTTGCGGCCGGCGGTGAGGCTCGCCGCGCTGTCCATGACGAGGCCGCCGCTGCCCAGCGTGATCCGCGCGTCGCGCCCGATGGCCGAGGCGCCGCCGAGACGGACGGTGCCGAGGAAGACAGACGCCGTGGCAAGGGCCAGATCCCGGCCCGCCGACAGGCCGCCGATGACCAGATCCGCCGCACTGACGGCCCCGCAGCCCACCACGGTCAGGTCGCCGGCGGCGGAGAGCCCACCGATGCTGCCCGCCACCACGTCAATGTCGCCGGCGGTGGCCGCTCCGTCGTCGGCAGAGCTGCCACGCAGGGTGACCGTCAGGTCGCCGCTGCCGGCGGCCAGCGTGACGCGGCCGGTCGTGACGATGTTGGCGGACTCATCGCCGCGCACGTCGGTCAGCGCGCCGCCGGAGGTGACCACGCGGATCTCCGCCGCCCCGGCCTCGATCCGGCCGAGCGCGATGGCGCCGGTGGCCTCCAGGCTGACGCCCGACGCGAGGTCGGTGCCCGTGGCCGTGCTGCGGATAACGGAGATGCCGGACATGGCGATCCCGCCGCCCGCCGCGGACAGGACGATGCCCTGCGCCACAACGTCGCCGGTCAACGCCAGCCCGCCGCCGGTCACCCGGACGGCCAGCCCGTCGCGAACGGCGGTGGTGCCGAGCGTCAGCCCGGCGCCGGCCATGGTCAGCGCGGCGGCACCCTGGCTCACCGTCAGGGAGTCGAGCGCCACGGCCGTGCCGTTGGCGACGGCCAGGAACAGGTCGCCCGCCGTGGCGGTCGCCGAGACGATGCGCCCGGCGCGGACCGCGAAGGCCGCACCGTCGGCACCGACGCGCGCCGCGCCGAGGGTCAGGTCGCCACCGGTCGTCACAGCGTCGCCCGCCACGCCCGGCTGGCTCAGCAGAGCGCCGGTCACGGCGAGGGTCACCGGCCCGGAACCGGCGATCAGGCGGCCGATCCGCGCGTCGCCGCCGACGGTCAGCGCCATGCCGCCGCTGGCGGTCGCCACCACGCCGCCGGCCATCACCAGATCGCCGCCGGTCGTGATCGCGAAGGACTGCCCGTCCAGGGCGGCGGTCGCGGTCAGGCTTCCGCCGGTCTGCAAGGTCACCGCGCCGGTGGCATCGACGCGGCCGAGCGTCAGGGCGTTGGGGTCGCGCAGGGAAAGCACGCCACCGAACANCCCCCCCTACCCCCCCCCCCCCCCCCCCCCCCCCCCCCCCCCCCCCCCCCCCCCCCCCCCCCCCCGCGCCACCGACCACACTCAGCGTCTCGAAATCATTGCCGGCGTTCGCCAGGGTCACCGCGTTGCGGCCCGCGTTGATCGCGACGGTCTGGCCCGCCGCGTTGGCGATGATCGCCGTGCCCGCCGTCTGCGTCACCGCACCGCCCGCCGTCAGCGCGGCGGAGCCGCCGACCGTCAGCGCGCCGAGGGTCAGCGCGCCACCGGCGGTGACCATCAGCCCACCCGTGACCGCGCCGGACAGGGCCAGACCGTTGCGGTCGGCCAGAGTCAGACTCCGGGCGTCGATCACCACCGATGCGAAGTCGTTGCCCGCGCCATTGAGCGTTACGTCCTGGCCGCTCGCCGTCAGGCGGGTGACCGTTCCGGCCCCGTTCGCGACGATGCCGGAGCCCGCCGTCTGGGTGATGGCGCCGGTCGCGGTCAGCGTGACGTTGCCGGTCGCGCTGACGCCGCCCAGCCGCAAGGCCCCGGCGCTGACCAGCGTCAGCGCGGCGCTGCCCGTGACGGTGACGCTGCCGGCGAAGCTGTTGGCGCTGTCGAGCAGGATGTTCGCGCCGGCCACACGGGTGTCGCCCGCGATGGTCAGCACGCCGCTGTCGGTGACGTCACCCGTCACGGTCAGACTCAGGTCGCCGCCGACCGTCAGCGTGCCGAGCGCGACGGCGCCACCGGCGGTGACCGTCAGGCCGCGCGCGACAGCGCCGGCCAGCGCCAGTCCGTCGAGGTCGCGCAGCGTCACCGCGTCCGCACCCACCACCTGCACCGCCGCGAAGTCGTTACCGGCGTTGTCCAGCGTGACCGCGAAGCGCCGCAGGCTGCCGCCGCTGCCCGCCTGCGCGGTCAGCGTCAGGGTCTTGCCCGCACCGTCGGTGACGATGGTCGTGCCGTCCGCCTGCATGATGGCGCCGCCCGTGGTCAGGGCGACGTTGCCGCTCGCCAGGATGTTGCCGAGCAGCAGCGCGTCGCCGTTCACCAGGGTCACGTCGCCGGCCCCGGCGATGCTCACCCGGCCGCCGAAGCGGTTGGCGTTGTCCAGCACGATGGCGCTGGCGCCGGACGCCAGGGTGGTGTCGCCGGTGACGACCAGCGCGTCGGTGTCGGCAATGCCGCCCGCCGTGGTGGCGAGGCTGAGGCTGCCGCCGATCACGAGGCCGCCCAACGTCAGGGCTCCGCCCGCATTCACCGTCAGGTTGCGCCCGGTGGCGCCAGACAGGGTCAGGCCGTTCACGTCGCGCAGCGTCGCGTCGCGGGCCGCGTCGATCACCACGGCGGTGAAATCGTTGCCGCTGTTGCCCAGCGTCACGTCCTGCGCCGTACCGTCGCCGGCCAGCGCCTTGACGCGCAGGGTCCTGCCCGCACCGTTGACCAGAACGGCGGTGCCCGCCGCCTGGGTCACAACCTCCGATGCGGTCAGCGTCACGTCGCCGCCGGCGGTGACGTTGCCGAGCAGCAGCGCGCCGGCGTTGGTCAGAACAACGGTGCGCGCGGTGATCCCGACGGCGCCGCCCAGGCGGTTGGCGCCGGTCAGCGTCACGTCGCCCTGACCGGCGCTCAGCGTCGTCGTGCCGGCGACGGTCAGGGCGCCCGTCTGGCGGATCGCCGCGTCGGCGGTGGTGGCGCCGAGCGCGCCCGTCACCGTGATGGTGCCGAGAGTCAGCACCCCGCCCGCCGTCAGCGTCAGGTTGCGAACGGTCGTGGCGGACAGACCCAGGGCGCCGGAGTCCCGCAGGATCGCGTCGCGGGCGGAGACGAGCGTCACCTCGCCCGTGAAGCGGTTGCCGGCGGCGGTCAGCGTCACGTCGTTGTTGCCGGCCGCGATGCTGGTCGTGCCGGCGATGGTCAGCGTGCCACTGCCGGTCAGCGCTCCGCCGGTCCGCAGTGTCAGGTTGCCGCCGACCGCCATGGTGCCGAGCACCAGCGCGTTCACGTCGTTCAGCGTGACGAAGCGGGCCGAGGCGACGGACACCGCCCCGCCGAAGTCGTTCGCCGCGTCCAGAACCACGTCATGGCCGGCGGCCGTGATGCTGGTCGTGCCCGCGACGGTGACCGCACCGCCGTCGGTCACGTCCCCGCCCGCGTTGATGGTCAGCGCCCCGCCGATGGTGGTCGTGCCGAGCGTCAGCGCGCCGCCCGCCGTCAGGGTCAGGTCGCGGCTGGTCTGACCGGCGACGGTCAGGCCCGTCGCGGCGCGCAGCGTCACGTCGCGGCCGGAGACGAGGGTGACCGTCCCGCCGAAGCGGTTGCCGGCCTCGTCCAGCGTCGCGTCGTTGCCGCCGGCGGTGATGGTGGTCACGCCGGTCACCAGAAGGGCGCCGGTGTCGGTCAACACGCCGCCCGCGTTCAGGACCAGATCGCCCCCGACCGTCAGCCCGGCCAGCGTCAGGGCGCCGGCCGTGGTCGTCAGGGTGGCGTTGCGGTCGGCGCCGACCGTCGCTACGAGGTCATCCCGGTCGAGGATCGCCACCGTGTCGCCGGTCACGACCAGCGTGCGGAAGTCGTTGCCGGCGTTGGTCAGCGTGACCGCGTAGCGCTGGGCCGCCGCACCGCTGCCCGTCTGGGAGAGAATGCTTGTGGTGGCGCCGACACCGTCGATGAGAAGCGCGCTGCCCGCCGCCTGGGTGACGGCGCCGCCGGTGGTCAGCGTCAGGCCGCCGGACAGCGTCATGCCGCCCAGCACGATGGCGCCGGTGTCGTTCAAGCGCACATTGCGAGCGGAGAGAACCGCCACCGTCCCGAAGTCGTCGGCACCGTCCAGCGTCACGTCGTTACCGCCGGCGGTGATGGTGGTCGTCCCGGTGACGCTCAGCACGCCGCTGTCGGTCAGCGCCCCGCCCACGGTCACCGTCAGGTTTCCGGACAGAGTCGTGGCGCCGAGGTCGAGCGCGCTCGCGTCGACCAGCGTGGCGTTGCGCGCCCGGCTGATCGACAGGGCTCCGCCGAAGTCGTTGCCGGCCCGGTCGAGCGTGATGTCACTCGACGCTCCCGCACGCAGCGTGGTCGCCCCGGCGATGGTCAGGGCCGAGCCAATAGCCTGCGCGATGGAACCGCCGGCCGTTGCGGACAGAGTCCCCGCGTTGATGGTCCCGAACAGCAGAGCGTTCAGGTCGGCCAGCGTGACGCCCGCCGCTGTGACGCTCACGGCCCCGGTGAAGTCGTTCGCCGCGTGGTCGAGCACCACCGTCCCGCCGTTCGTCGCGACGATGGTCGTGGTGCCCGCGATGGTCAGGGCGGCGCTGTCGGTGATGGACCCGCCCGCGTTCAGCGCGAAGTCACCCGTCGCCGCGATTCCGGCGAGATCGAGCCCGTCGCGGTCGCGGATCGTGACGGCCTTGCCGTCGGCGGACAGCACGTCGAGGTCGTTGTTCCCCTGATCCAGCGTGATGTCCCAGACCGTGGCGCCGTCGCGCGCCCAGGCGCGCGCCGTGCCGCCACTGGTGATGACGCCGGACGCCTGCTGCACGATGGCGCCGCTGGTGCTGCCGAGGTCGAGCCCGGTCCCGGCGGCGATGTCGCGGACCGTGATGGCGGTCGGCAGGAGGCCGCCGTCCACGCGGACGCGGACGTTGCCGGTCGCGTCCGCCGAGGTCAGGACGATGCCGCCGCCCATGACTGTCAGGTTCAGGTCGGAGCCCGCCCCCTCCGCCCGGGCGCTGGCGACCGTCACGGTCTGGTTGCCGACGCGGTCCAGGTTGACGAACAGGCTGCCCGCCATGGCGCGCAGAAGGCCGACCGTGGCGGCGGAGAAGTCCAGGTCGGACGAGCCGGTGCCCAGGCTGGCGCCGGTGACCGACAGGGTGCCGGTGGCCGTGACGTTGTCGATTTCGGTGCCGCCCACCGTGCTGCTGTCGTTGTCGGTGATGGCGCCGGCGGCGGTGATGGTGACGTTGCCTCCGCTGACGCGGCCGAGCGCGATGACGCCGCCGTTGGTGGTGGTCAGCGTGACGGTGCCGCCGGTCGCGATGGTCGCGCGGTCGCCCATGACCAGCCCGCCGCTGCCGGCCGTGACGGTCACAGCGCCGGCGTTGCGCGATTCCAGCGCCGCCCCGGTGCCCAGCACCACCGACGTGCCGGCGGTGGCGGTCAGGGTGGTGGCGGCCGACGCCGTGCCGGTGACGCTGATGCGGTCGCCGCCCAGCGTCAGGCCGCCCGTGTCGGTGGTGACACCGACCACGTTCAGGCGCCCGGTGACGCCGGTGACGGAGACCGGCCCTTCGAAGTAGCCGGCGAGGTCGTAGTCGCCGTTGACGCCGGTGATGGTCAGCGTCGGCGCCCAACCGACGAAGGCGTTGGTCGCGCGGTAGCCGCTGCCGGCCGAGCTGCTGAGCCCGTTCAGCAGGGATTGCGAGAACTCCAGCCCCGTCGTCTCCAGACCCCGGTTCCTGGCATAGGCGGTGAAGGTCCGCGCCGTCACATCCACGGCCTTGGACGTGTCGAGACCGTAGAGCGTGCTGACGAAGCTGGTCAGCGTGCCGGACCCGGCGGCGTACACACCCGTCGGCCAGACATTCTGCGGGATGTTGAACAGGTCGAGCGAGCTGTCGTCCGTGACCTCCTTCACATCGCCGGCCGTGAAGATCTTCACGTCGCCCAGGCTCTGCGCGTCGATCTGGTCGATCAGCACGCCGCCCTGGCCGGCGCGGAACACCATGGTGTTTCCGGACAGATTGGTGGCGAAGCGGACCTGATCCAGCGTCAGCGTGCCGCCGGTGGAGACCTTCATCAGGCCGCCGTTCAGGCTGGCGCTGACGCGCAGGTCGCCGCTGTTGTCCAGCACGATGCCCGTGCCCGACCACTGCGTCAGGAAGTCCGCCGTGCGCGGATCGGTGTTCGGCCCGGCCGCCGTCGTGCTGGTCACGGTGCCGACCGACGTGCTGCGCAGGACAGCGCGGCCGACCTCCGTCCGCAGGTCGATTGTGGAGGCGGAGGTGACCGTCAGGCTGCCGGCGGCGAGGCGCGTCTCGCTGTTGAAGATGGCCCCGCCGGTGCCCGGCGCGATGTCGAGCTTGCTGCTGTCGGACGCGCTGACGCGCGGCGTGCCCGGCGCGGCGATGGCGTTGGTCCGCAGGTCGATGGCGCGCGAGACGGTCGTCACGTTGCCGGCCGCGTCGGTCGCGGTGACCGTGATGGTCTTGCCCGCCCCGATGCCCAGCGCCAGGAAGTCGGCGTCGGTCAACGTGTAGGCCCAGCGGTTGCCGGTCACGGTGGCGGCGCGCTTGGCACCCGGCACGCCGATGGTGACGGTGGCGCCGCTGTCCACGCCGCCGGTCAGGGTCACGCCGGTCTGCTTCTCCGACACGATGATCAGGTCGTCGCCGGTCACCTTGGCGAAGCTGACGCCGGGTCCGCCGGTCATGACGGTCAGCGTCACCGCCGCGGAGTCGGCGCTGACATTGCCGGCGCCGTCGGTCGCGCGGACATGGAAGGCGTGGGCGCCGTCGGACAGGGCCGTGGCCGGGGTGAAACTCCAGGCGCCGTTGGCGTCGGCGGTCGTGTCGCCCAGACGCAGGGTTCCGTCGAAGACCTCCAAGCGGGCGCCGGCCGCCGCCGTGCCGGCGAGCGCCGGCGTGGCGTCGGCGGTCACGCCGCCAGCCCCCACGCCACCAGCCATGGTGATCGCGGGCGTCTCGGCGGTGGTCTGGATGGTCAGGGCGAAGGCGGCGGACGGGATGTCGTTGCCGGCGGCGACGGCGGTCACCGTGTGTGCGCCGGCCGCAAGGTCGGACGCAAAGGTGAACTGCCACAGCCCGTCGGCGTCGGCCGTTGCCGTGCCGATGGCGGTCGTATCGCCGTCCAGATGGACGCTGACGACCGAGCCCGGATCGGCGGTGCCGCGCAGGGGCGGGCGCAGGGCGCTCGTCACGCCGTCGTCCGGGCGGCCGGTGTCGTCGGCGATCCCGACGATGACCGGGCTCGCGGCGGGCGCCCCCAGAACGGTGACGGCGAGCGTGGCCGAGGGCTGGCTGGCGTTGCCGTCGGCGTCGACCGCCACGGCGACCAGCGCGCCGGCGCCGACCGGCAGATGGCGCAGCCAGTCACCCTCGGCGACGCTCCAGGCGCCGGAGCCGTTCGCGACGACGGAGGCGAGCAGCGCCGCGCTGTTCGCGTCGTACAGGCGGACCGTGCTGCCGGCGGCGGCCGTGCCAGTCACGGTCGGGCGGTCGCTGGACACCGTTCCATTGGTGGCGTCGGTCAGCGCGAGGGCGGTCGGGGCCGCCGGGACGGCGGTCTTCACCGTCAGGGTGCGGGACAGCGAGGCGACGGTCGTGCCGTTTGCCGCCGTCACAGTCAGGATGGCCGATCCCTGCGGCAACAGGGCGAGCGTGGCCGCGTCCAGCGTCACCGACCAGCTCTGCCCGCCCGACGCGGGCATCAGCGTGGCGGTCCGGGTCTGGGTCGCACCCTCCTTGTCGGTGAAGGACAGGGTGACCGCGGTCGCCCCCACCCCGGCGGTGCCGGTCACGACGAGGCCGTTGGCCACCGTCGCGGCGGTGAGCGTTCCACCGGCCACGTCGTTCATGGCGACGGAAGGAGCCATGGCGGCCACCACGACCGAGGCCGAGGCGGTGCTGACGTTGTTGCTGGCGTCCTTGGCGCGGAAGGCCAGCGCGGTACCGTCGCCAACCGGCTGCGTCGCCGTCCGGATGTCGAAGAACCAGGCGCCATTCCCGTCGGCGCGCACGCTGCCCACCTCCGTGGCCCCGGCATAGGCCACGACCAGCGCGTGCGGCTCGGTCGTGCCGGCCACGCCGTAGGCCTCGGTCGCCGAGGTTCCGAACACGCGGGTCACCACGGGCGCGGCGGGCGCGGCCGTGTCGCCGGCCGTCGCCGCCGGAGGCGTGGTGGAGCCGGACTGCCACGTCACCGTGCGCGTCACGACGGAGGTCGCCGCGTCGAGGCTGGCCGCGTCCATGACGGCGAAGCCGCGGGTCTGGCCCGGACCGGCGGAGAGCGCCGACACTTGGGCCGCCGTCAGGCTGAGCGACCAGCTTTCCACCGCCGTCAGCACCGCCGTGACCACGGCGTCGGTGCTTGCGGACGCGATGATGACGGCCGGGGCGCTCGTGTAGCCGCTGCCGGCGTCGGTGATGGTGATTCCGGTGACGACGCCGTTGGACACCGTCAACGTGCCGGTCGCCGTGCGTCCGCCGGCCAGATCCGGGGCGGAGAAGGTGACCGTGTCGCCGTCGGAATAGCCGGTGCCGCCGTCGGTGATGCTGATGCCGGCGACGCCGTGCCCGACATCCACCTTGATCGGCGCAAAGGCTTGCGCGGTCGTGATGCTGGCGCCCGTGCCCGTCGAGGGATCGCCCGCCGAGGTCACGATGGTCGAGGTCGGGGCGGCGGTGTAGCCGCTGCCGCCATCGGTGATGACGATGTCCGTGATCACGCCGCCGACGATGGTCAGCGTGCCGGTGGCCGTGCGCCCGCCCGGCGTGGTCGGGGCGGAGAACACCACCCGGTCCGTGCCGGCGTAGCCCGAGCCGCCCGCGGCGACCGTGGCGGTGTTGAGCTGGTCGGTCGCCACCCACAGGCTGGTGCCGGTGGTGGTGCCGCGCAGGGTGAGCCCGTCGCGGCCGTAGGGGCTGACGGTGTCGGTGCCCGCCACGGGCTCCAGCGTCAGGCCGACGCCTGTCGTGGTGATAGCGAGGGGGCCGGAGGAGGCACCCGCGTTGCCCGCCGCGTCGGTCGCCTGTGCCGTCAGGCTGTGGTTGCCGGCGGCCAGGGCGGCGGCCGGAGTCAGAGTCCAGGCGCCGCCCGCGCCCGCCTGCGCGGTTCCGACCAGCGTTGCGCCGTCGAACAGGCGGACCCAGGCGTTGGCCTCCGCCGTGCCGGTGATGACCGGGCGCGGCACCGTGACGCCCCCCGGCTGCTGGCTGGCGTCGATGGAAAGGGTCGGCGCGGCCGGGCCGGTGTTGTCCACGACCAGCGTGCGCGTCAGCGCCGCGCTGCTGTTGATTCCGTCGGACGCGGTGATCGACAGGGCGAAGCTGCCGTCGTTGCCTTTGTTCGGCAGCGTTGCGGTCCAGGTGCCGTTGATGCGGTCCAGCGTCGCCGTGACCGTTCCCGTGTCCGGCGAGCCGCTGGCCGGAGTCCAGGTCCAGCCCACCGTCACGGAGGTCAGGCCCGGAGTCATCGCGCCGGACAGGGCGAGCGTCGCGCTGCGGGTCGTGAAGCCGTTGGCGTAGGGCTGGGCGTTGACGGTGGTCAGCGTCGGCGCGGCGGGGACGATGGTCACCGCCTTGTCCGTCACCGAGGTCAAGCCGCCGTTGCCCGCCGTCACCCGCAGCGTCATGGCGCCGGTGCCCAGCGCGGCGAAATCGCCCTCGGCGAAGGCATACTGCCAGGTGGAGCCGGTCACGGTCGCGTTGAAGACCTTGCCCGTGCCAGGGACGGTCAGCGTCACCGTGGACCCTGCGGTCACGGTTCCGCCGATGGTCAGGCCGGTACGCTCCGCCTCTGCAACCGTGTCGTCGCCGGCGACCGTGCCCACGGTCACCGCCGGACGCGAGGCGCCCATGGTCAGCGTGGTGGCAATGCTGTTGGTGCCGCCGGCCGCGTTGGTGGCGTCGATGCTGAGCGCGCCGCCTGCGGTAGTGAGGGCCGTCAGGTCGGCGTCGGTCAGGCGGTACGACCAGCGGTCGCCCTCCACCCAGGCGGCGTGGCTCTGGCCGCCGATGGTGATGGTGACGGTCGCGCCGCGCTCGACGCTGCCGGCCAGGGTCGCGCCCTTGAAGCCCTCCACCACCGACAGGGCGAGGTTGTCGGAGACCGAGGCGTCCTTGCCCGCCACGGTCTCCAGCGTCAGGGCCGGCGTGGTGCCGGTCACGATGGTGACGACCAGCGCGCCGGACAGGCCGCTGACCAGCCCCAGCGCGTTCGTCGCCTTGGCGCGGAACTGGTGTGTGCCCGGATCGAGCACCGTGCCGGTATAGTCGAAGCTCCAGGTGCCGCCGCCGTCGGCGGTCGCCGTGCCGATGGGCGTAGCGTTGCCGTCGCGGTAGAGCGTCACGGTGCTGCCCGCCGCCGCCGTGCCGGTCAAAACCAGCGTGGCATCGGTGGTGCGGCCGTCGCCGGCCGGTGCGCTGTCGCCGCTGAAGCCGGTGATGACCGGTGCGGCCGGCGGCTGGGCGGCGATGGTGAAGCCGATCGTGGCGGCGGAGGCGCTGACGTTCCCGGCGGCGTCCCTGGCGCGTGCGGTGATGGTGTGGGCGCCGTCGGTCAGGATCGGCAGGGCCGCCGTCCAGGCGCCGGTCTGACCCGCCTGCACCGTCCGCAGCAGCGTCCCGCCTTCGTAAAGGCTGACCGTCGCATAGGCCTCGGCGGTGCCGGTCAGCACCGGCTCCGGATCGACGGACGTGAAGCTCCCGGCGGTGGTGATGACCGGGGCGGCCGGGGCCGTCGTGTCCGCCGCCCGCACCCCCGTCCCGACGGTGAGCGTGTAGGCCTGGGTGGAGCGCGCCACATTGCCGCAGGCGTCGCGCAGCACGGCGAAGAGTTGGTAGGTGCCGTTCGCCAGCCCGGTCGGCTTCGGCAGGCTGACGGTGCCGCCGAGGTCGCCCGCGGTGATGGTGCGGGTGGCGTAGACGACGCCGTCCGCGTCCTCCAGCGTCAGCACCTGCCCGGCCTCCACGCCGCCGTCCGTGGTCAGGGCGACGTTGCCCGTCGCCTGGATGCGGATGCGGTCGAGGTCGAGGTTCTGGCTGGCCGTCAGCACGACGTTGCCCGCTGGTCCGGCGGCCGTGATGTCGATGCGGTCGTAGGCCGCCTTGCCCTGGGCCAGCGTGACGGTGGCGGAGCTGTCGAGGCGCGTGCGCACGGTCATCGAGGTCTCGGCGGCGGCCTGCGCCGTCACCTTCACCACCGAGCGGTCGAGCACCTGGACCCTCGTGTTGGTGGCGCCCGCCGCGTAGATCTGCGCGCCGACCGCCCAGCCGCCGGCCTCCGTGCCGCCGATCAGATACATGGCGCCGGTGCCGTCGGCGCTGTCGGTCAGCACCTGAACCGCCACGCCGGTCGCGACGGTGCGGAAGTCGCGCGCGTCCTGCACGTACTTGCCGCCCACCGTGCCGCGGTAATAGTCGCCGCTTCTGATGTAGGCAAGGTTGCTGCCGGTCTCCGTCGCCGGTTCCGTCCCCTCGATGTAGCTGAGGCCCGAGGCGCCGTCGACGATGCGCTTGCCGGTGACGGCGTCGCGCTCCAGCACCGTGCGCGGGTTGTTGCCGGCGGCGGCGAGCAGGATGGTGCCGACCGCCGAGCCCGAGGCGCGGGTGATGGCGGCGTTGATCGTGATGTCGCGGCCGGACCGCAGTTCCACCCGGTCCTCCGTCGCGGCGGCGCCGTTGACCAGCAGCGGCGCGTCGGCGCGCAGGGATTCGCCGGACTCGACCACCAGCACCGGGGCCGTGTAGCTGCGGCCCAGCGTCGCCCCGCCGACGATCTGCGTGGTCGGGATGGTGAAGGAGGCGCCGGCCTTGAAGGTCACGCTCTGCGGCGCGTCCACCCACAGCGTCGGGTCGATGACGAGGTTGACCGCGGCGTCGAGCAGGATCGAACCGCCGGAGGACACCGCCCCCGCGTCGGCCACGCCGCGCAGCGACAGATCGCCGGCGGTGGAGCGCAGGGTCAGCGTCTTGCCGGTGCCGCCCGCGCTGGCGCGGAACACGTCCAGCGAAGCGTTGGAGGCGATGGTCAGGTTGCCCGCCGTGGCCGCCGCGTCGGTGACGCGCAACTGCGACCGGCCGGAGCCGGTGGCGTTCGCGTCGGTGATGGCGATGTCGCCGGCGGCGCTGACGACGCTGCGCAGTTCCGCCACGTTGACGGTCAGCCCGATGATGCCCGTGCCGGCCTGGAGCGACAGGGCGCCCCCGGCGACGCTCTTCACCCCGCCCGCCCCGGTCAGGACCGGCGCCAGCGTCGTGACATGGGTGCCGTTGCCGTCCCCGACGATGGAGCCGGTGGTGACGAGCCGGACATCCGTCGGCTGCGCCGCGAGGTCGAGATCCGCGCCGGTCGCCGGGGCCACGGTGCGCGAGCCGCTGCGCCCGGCGGTCACGTCGCGCACCGCCAGCGTGCCGGCGGCAGTGACGGTGATCGTGCCGTCGTAGGTCTTCAGCCGCTCCAGCAGGGCGCCCGCCGTGGTGGTCAGCGTCAGGTCGCCGGCGTCGTGCACCTCCGCCCGGATGGTGGAGACGGTCAGCGCGTTCAGGGTGACGGCGTTCTGCGTGTCGATCACCAGACGCCCGGCGGCGACGGTCGAGCCCGCGCGCTGGGTGATGGTGTCCCCGGCGGTCAGGCTGGTCTGGCCGCCCGCGATGGTCCCGATGGACAGACTCCGGGCGCTGGTCAGCGAAACGGTGCTGCGATTCAGCGCCGGGCCGGCCTGGACGTCGCGCGCGGTGACGGCGGAATCGCCGGCCAGCGTGATGCTGCCGTCGGCGGTGCGCAGGCGCGTCGCGTCCACGTCGCCGTAGGCCGTGATGTCGATCACGCCGCTGCCGGCGCTCTGCGCGTCCAGCGTGCCGGCGGCGACCACCAGGGCCGTGCTGTCGGCGGCGTCGCCCGCGATGCTGCCCTGGGCGGTCATGGTCACCGCGCGGGCGACCATGGCGTTGCCCTTGACGAAGATGCCGCCGCCCGGCGTGGCGAGCGTGATCGTGCCGGCGCTGCCGCCCGTCCCGAAGGCCGAGATGCCGGCCCGGTCGAAGCTGATGTCGCCGCGCACCGCGCCGGTGACGAAGGAAATGGCGCCATTGCTCGCCTGGATGTCGGTCGTGATGCTGCCGGTGATGGACCCGGTGCCCTCCACGCCCGCGCCGGCCGTCGCCGACACGAGGTTGACCGCGCGGAGAATGCCGTTCAGCGCGGCGTTGCGGCCGGCGGACAGGGTCAGCGTGTCGGCGGCGCGCGCCTCGCCCTGCAGGGACAGGTCGGCCCCGACCGTCACCGACAAGTCGGCCCCGGCGGTCTGGACGGCCTGCGCGGTGGTCGCGGTCAGGCCGTAGCCGGCCGTCACCACCGACGCGGCGTCGAACTGCGCCGAGCGGCCGGCGGTGATCGCGACGTTGCCGGCGGACTGCACCTGCGACAGCACGGCGGCGACGGTCGAGCCCACGGGCGCCGTCTGGCCGGTGACGGCCATGTCGCGGCCGGCGCTGACGGTCAGGCCCGACAGGGCGCCCGTGCCGGTCGCCTGGACCACGCCGGTCAGTGCCACGTCGCGCCCGGCGTCCACCGTGACGCGGGCGCCCTTGACCGCCGCGTCGGCGAAGCTGCCGTAGGTCGTGCCGCCCGCGCCCAGGATGCGGGTGGAGCGGGTGGTCGTCTGGTCCTGGGTGATCGCCTCGTCACGGTAGAGCGTGACGTTGGCCGTCTGCACGACCTTCGTCTCGACGTCGTAGTTCCGGAACTTCGGCCGGTTGTCGAAGATGTCCGCGCTGTTGCTGTACCACTTGTAATCGAAGGTCGAGCGCTGATCGGTGATCGTCTGGGTCTTGCTCGTCCAGTCGTAGCGGTAGTCCTTCTCCGTCTCGTAGCGGTTGGCGCCGACCCAGAACCACTGCCGGCCGTAGATGATCATCGACGAGATGCCGTCGCCGCCGTTGTTGCCCCGCCACGCTTCGTCGGCGAAGAACTGGCTGCTGCCGGTGAGGTTCGAATAGTCGCCGGACTTCCGGCCGAAATTCGGGTCGTTGAAGATCTCGATCCGGCTGTTCGCGTCCAGCCAGAGGCCCGCGACGTCGTCCTCCAGGTCATAGGGGATGCCGCCGTAATATCCGCTTCCGTACCAGACGTTGTCGGGGCTGCTGTCGTCGTCCAGCAGAAGCGCGCCGCCGCCCGCGCCGGTGGACCAGCGCCAATCCTGATGGTCGCGGCTGTCGTAGCCGACGAGCACGTAATGCGACGCCACGGCCGTGCCGTTCGCCAGAGACTGGGTGCTGTCGAAATAGCCGACCTTGGCGTTCGCGTAGGCCCAGTAGCCGCCGTAGGAGGCGACGTAGGTGCGGTCGCGCAGGCTGTTCCACACGCCGGCGCCCAGCACGTCCTGGCCCTGGACGAAGGTGTTGCTGTCCACCCAATCCGGCAGGCGGGTGAGGCCGACGGTGCGCTGCGCCACGCCGTTGTCGAGCAGGTTGAAGTTGCGCCAGCCGGACCCGTTGTAGGACACGGTCCAGCGGGCCGTGGAGTTGTCGTTGTCGGTCGTCCAGGCGCCGTTGCTGTAATAGGAGGTATAGCTCGACCGGTCCTGCGTGTAGAGCACGCTGGCCGTGTCCTGATAGCTGCCGACCGTCTCGAAGCTGGTGCGCGGCGCGCCCTGGCTGACGACGCGCAGGACGTCCTCCTCCGCCCCCAGCGGCAGGTTGATCCACTTGTCCTCCCAGCCGGACACCTGGATGTTGACGATCTGGGTCGGGCGCTTGGTGCCCGCCGCCGTGGGCAGGCTCCAGTCCGGCGTCCAGGTCTGCACGGTCTCGTTGCCGTTGATGACCTGATGGGTCTGAAGGTTGCCGTACGAGAAGGTGTAGAGCTTCTTGTAGCCGAGTTGCGCGATCACCGCGTCGCGCTGCGCGTCGGTCAGCTGGTTGAAGGTCGGCTGGCGGCCGCCGATCAGCGCCGGCGCGGCCACGCCCGCGGCGGCCCAGTCGATGACGATGCCCGACAGGCCCGACCCGGCGGCGTTGCGGTAGTCGACGCCCTCGACGAACCATTCGCGCTTGGTCTGGGTGGTGCCGTTCCAGTAGCCGTCCTGCGTCAGCGTGACGTCCATGGTGTGGTAGGAATAGCCGGTTTTCACCGACTCCAGCCCCACCTGCTCCGTGACGGTCGTGGACACCCACTTGACCACCGGAACCTGGATGACCCTGTCCACCACCTGGTTGTAGCCGGTCACCACCTGGATGGTGACGGACTCGTTGCTGATGACCGGGGTCGCCACCGTCTTGGTGTCGTCCGACAGGGCGGCGGAGGAGTTCAGCACCACGTCGGCGCCGGCCAGCAGCGTGACCTCCCCCTGCGCCTGGATGGTGCCGAGGCCCAGGATGCGGATGGATCCGTCGCCCAGGCTGGCGCGCGCCACCGTGCCGAGGGCCGCCGCGTCGGACAGCCCGGACGACAGGCCGGCGCGGACATCGACGTTGCCGCCCTCGCCCACCGCCGCCACGACGCCGTGGATGGCCACGTCGCCGGCGGCGTTCAGGACGACGCGGTTGCGTGCCTCCACGATGCCCGCGACATAGACCGTGTTGCCGCGCAGGTGCGCGAGGTCGGCGGCGGACAGCTGAGCGGCCGCGTTCAGGCCGCTGGCGCTTTCCACCAGCAGGTTGCCGGTGGCGTTGATGGTGATGTCGCCGCCGGTGGCCCGCGTCTTCACGAAGGCGCCGGACAGGGCGCTGACGTTGCGGCCGGTGACGGCCACCAGATCCAGCGCGTTGATGTCGCCCAGCAGGTTGACGTCGCCCGCCCCGGCGATCGTCACCGACTTCGGCCGCGTGGTCACCGTGCCCGACGCGGCGACCGGGCGCCCGATCATGCCGGCGAGTTGCATCGTGCCGGCCCCGGTCAGCGCGATCACGCCGCCCGCACCCGTGTCGATGGTCGCCCCCGACAGGCGGACCGGATCGCCGCCGGCCACCTTGTCGGCCCCGGTGGCGAGCACCGCGCCGGCGGCGTCGATGTACTGCCCCTGCGCGTTGATGAGCCAGCCGTCCGCGTCCATCAGGCGGCCCTGCGCGTCCACGAAGGCGCTGCCGCTCATCTTGTAGGTCAGCGCGGTCGTCAGCAGGGAGATGCCGCTGGCGTCCTGCGTGCCGCCGGACAGCGACACGCTGTCGTGGCCGACGATCATGCCGTCCACGGTCATCTGGTGCCCGGCGGTGACGGACACCGTGCCGCCTTCCTGCCCCGCATCGACATAGCCGTCGATGACCATGTCCTTGGGCGCGGTCGCCGTGATGGCGCCGCTGCGCGTGCCGTCGGCGCTGAGCGTCGCGACGCGGCTGTTGGCGTCGATGTACAGGCCGATGCCGCCCAGCGTCGCGCCGGAGCCGCCGTTCAGACGGATCTCGCCTGTCGCGGCGATGTTGCCGCCCCGGGTGACGGTCGCACCCGCCACGCCGTCCGTGGCCTTGACGCCCAGCCGCAGCCAGTCGGAGGCGGTGACGGTGACGACGCCCTGGTCGGCGTTGGCGACGATGGCGCCGTTCTCGATCCGCGCACCGGCGTGCAGCGTGCCGATCACGGTGACGCGCGGCGCCGTGAGGCTGATGGCGGACGCGCTGTCGCGGGACACGAGGCTGACGCCCGCGTTCACGCGGATGGCCTCGGTCGCCGTCAGCGCCAGCCGGCTGCCCGCGTCCACCGTGGCGCCGCGCTGGCTGGCGACGGTGCCGCTGACCGGCGTGCCGAAGGTGATCGTCGCGGCCTGCATATCCAGCGTCGCGACGCGGAAGGCGGCGTCGTAGACGTCCACGCTGTCCGCCGCGACCGCCACGTCGCCGCCGGCCGCCGTCAGGTTGCCGCGCAGCAGCGCGCTGCGCTGAGCCGTGATGGTGATTTCCGGCGCGGCGGAAGTGGCGATGTAGCTGCTGGTGACCGGCCCGTCGATGACGAGGTCGCGGCCGGAGATGTCGAGCTGCCCGGCGCTGACGATGCGTCCGCTTTCGCGGACCAGCTCCAGCGTGCCCTTGGCGGAGGACAGGGCGATGCGCGCCACGTTCGGGCTGCCGACGCCGATGGCGCCGTTCAGGCGGACGTCGTTGGTGCCCGACAGCTCGATGCTGCCGCCGGTGCCGCTGCTGACGATGGTCGCGGTGTTGTCGACGGTCAGGCTGGTGTAGCCCGCCTTCGTCGGGTCGGTGACGGGGGTGCCGTCGCCGCCGGTCAGCGACACGCGGTCGTCCGCCTCGATGCGGCCCTGGATGGTCAGCGACTGGCCGGACGTGATCACCACGTCGCTGCCCGCACCGCGCGCGATCACGTCGCCCTGGAGGACGCCGTTGCGCCCGGCGCTGAAGACGATGGAGCCGGCCAGCGTCTCCAGCACGCCGGTGGCGTCCAGGTCGATGTCGCGCCCGTCGGCCGACGTGCCGCTGTTCAGCGCGATGGCCGAATAGGCCCGCACCTTGCCGGCGATGTAGAGCTTGTCGTTCGGACCGCCCGGCTTGCCGATGGTGACGACCGAGCCCGCCGCCGCCGCGTCCACCGCGTAGCGGCGGCCGGAGGTCAGCTCCGTCGTCGTGGCGTCGGTGAACAGGCCGATGTCGGCGGCGTTGCCGCCCGCCACGGCCTTCGCGGTCATGGCGTAGGGGCCGGCCAGCCGGATGCGCCCGTCGCGCAGCTTCGCCCGGACGTCCGGATAGGCCGGATCGCTGGCAAAACCGGTGTAGGCGGTGCCGACGGCGTGCTCCGCCGGCAGGTAGGTGGACACCACCGTCCAGGCGGCGGAGGCCATCGCCCGGTCGAGGTCGTCGGTCAGGTCGGAGATGGTGGTGTTGGTCGCGGTGTCGCCGGCGCGCAGCGTGACCACCGCCTCCACCACGAAGCTGACCCTGTCGATGCGCAGGGTGAAGCTGACGTCGCGGGTCAGGCGCCCGTCGGCGGACGCCGGCCAGCCCTGGGCCAGCAGCTCGTTCACGTCGGCGGGGGCCAGGATGTCCACGCGGCCCGGCGCGTTCAGCGCGATGCTGCTGTTCTCGCGCGTCGTGGTGACGCTGGCCGAACCGTAGAGCACCAGCCCGCGCCCGGCGTAGGGCGAACCGACGCTCTGCGCGCGGCTGTCGAGGCCGCCGATCAGGTCCACCGATTTGCCGGCGGTGATGTCGGTGCCGATGATCAGCTGCCGGTCGGCCTGGACCCGGACCGTGGAGTCCACGTCGTAATGCACGACGGAGCGGCCGAGATACTTGCCGTTGGCGTCGCGCACCTGATCGACGCGCCCGCCGGCCAGCAGCAGGCCCTGCATGTCCACGTCGTTGACGCCATACAGACGGATCTCGCCTGCCGAGCGCACCAAACCGTCCGCGTTGCGGGTGCCCTGGACGACCAGTTCCGACGCGCCATGCACCAGCAGGCCGACGCCGGTCGCGTCCACCCCGCCGCGCACGTCGATCAGACGGCTGGCGTTCAGGTAGCCGCCGGTCTGGATCGCCTCGCCCGTCTGATTGACCGTGTTGCCGCCGATGAAGGCGCGCTGCGCCGCCGAGATCCGGATGTCGGAATCGCGGCCGGACCAGACGATGGTCTGCGACAGCATGTGCCCTTGCGCGTCGAACACCTGATTCAGGCGCCCGCCCGCGTTGATCCAGCCCATGGTCTCCAGGCGGGACGCGCTGTCCACCGTCACGGTGCTGCCCGCGCCGTTGGCGCCGAAGCCGGCGGCGGTGATGCCACCCGCCGTGCCGATCAGCACGCCCAGACCGTTGTCGTCGGCCCCTGCGACGCCGCCACGCACGGTCACGTCGCCGCTGGCCAGCAGGCCGGACTCCAGGCGCACCTGTTCCCCGGCGGTCACGAGGATGGACGCCCCACCGTCGCCGTTGGCGTCCAGCGCGAAGGTCACGCCCGTGGCGCCCGCCTCGCCGCCCGCGATGACGGCGCCGAGGACGTCCACATCCTTGGCACCCTTGATGGTCACGGTGCTGTTCGCGGCGGTGGTCCGCACGGAGCTGACCGCGTGGACGTAGACGCTGCTGCCCCGGCTGTCCGACCGCGCGCCGGTCCCGGCCAGCGCCTCGCCCGCCAGTCCGACGCCGCCGTAGAGGGCGAGGCCGGCCGTCGCCGTGGTGAAGCCCTCGACGTACAGGAACTCGTTCGACTGCAAGGCCAGCGTGGCGTTGGCGCCGGTCGCGTTGACGTTGCCGCGGACGATCACCTCCTCGTCGGAGCGCAGCACCATCGCCTTGCCGTCGCCAAGGCCGGTGACGGTGCCGGTGACCAGCAGGCCGTAGCCGCCGCTGTGCGTTGCCAGATAGTGGTCCGGGCTGACCTTCGCGATGTTCTGGAAGTAGGCCGTCTTGTTGAAGACCGCGTAGCGCGGCTGGTAGGTCGCGTCGTCGGGGTTGCCATAGGCCGCCCCGTCGTAGGCCTGCGCGCCCGACTGCACCGTCAGGTCGCCGGAGACGGAGACCGAGCCACCGATCAGCATCTCGTGCCCGGCCTTCAGCGTCACGGCCCCGTTGGCACCGGTGACGAAGGGCACCGGCGTGTTGCCCTCGCGGCGGAAGTCCACGCCGGCGCGGATGGCCGAGCCGGGGTTGATGGCGATGGCGTCGACCGACGCGATGGCGATGGTGGAACTCTGGCCGAGGCCGCGGATGTCGCTGCCCTCCACGACCAGCACCGGGCCGCCCGCGTCGATGTCCAACCGCCCGCCGGTGCCGCCCAACTCGATGGTGCCGCGCGTCTCGATGCCGTGCGCGGTGGCGATGGCGATCCGCCCACCGTCGTTGAGCGAGGTGATCAGGCCGGTCTGGTCGAGCATAAGGCTCGCCCCGCCCGCGTAGGGGGCGTGGAAATAGGCGTCCGCACCCGGCGCGCCGGTCACGGTCAGGCTGACCGAATCCCTGCCCTTCACCCAGCCGGAGACCTGCGCCTGATCCCCCACCTTCAGGACCAGCGTCTTGGCGTAGAGGCCGCTGTCCGGCAGGCCGTAGGGGTCCTGGATGTTCTGCCGCTGCACGTTCAGCAGGCGGGTTTCCAGGGTCAGCACGTCCTCCGGCGCCTGCACGTCGCCGACCACGTCCATCACGTCGGAATAGAGCGTGGTGGTGTCGCGGAAGGCCGACTGGCGGGAGTTCGTCTCGCGCGCCCGGCCGGGCACCATCTTGACCAGCGAGGTCAGCTTGGCGTCGCCGATCCACATGTGGTTGCCCAGCGCCATGCGGCCGATGAATAGGCCGGCGAAGCCGTCGGCCAGCGCCGCGAGGTCGCGGTCCGACAGGTAGAAGGCCGGGCGGTCCGTCTGCGCCTGGCTGGTCTCCTCCAGGTCCAGGCCGTAGATGGATTCCGCGGCGGTGCCCAGATAGTAGTTCCAGACGTCCTGGTGCGCCTGAAGGCGCAGCGTGCCGGTGCCGCGCACCATCTCCACGCCGCTCATCAGGTTCAGGTCGTCGGCGGTCAGGGTGATGTTCCGGCCGGTCTCGACCGTCCGCACCTCGCCCGAGGCCAGCGTCAGCAGCGCGTTGCGCTCCACCAGATCGATGGACAGGTCGCCGTGCGCCACCTCCACCGCGTGGCCGGTGCGGCGGCCGGTGAGGATCTGGCGCCACGCCTCCGGTGCCGTGTTGTCCCACTGGACGGAGGCCTGCCAGCCGTCGACCGCCGGGGTGCTGTCGATGACGTAGCCGGGGTTTTCCGGGCTGGTCAGCATCCGCTCCTCGACCAGCGTCAGGCTGGTCGCCTCGCGGATCACCACGTCGCCGACACCGTGCGAGGCGGTGACGAGGGTCATGGAGCCGACGCGCGTCTGGATCGGGTCGGCCACCGTGCCGATGGCGTTGCGCGCCTTGATCAGCAGGTAGGCGCCCTCGCCCGCGATGACGTTGCCGCCGGGGTTCAGGAAGGAGCCGTCGGCCACCTGGATGCGGATCCAGCCCGCGCCCTGGTCGTTCTTCGTGCCGCCCGAGGAATTGTAGAGGTTGCCGCCGTTCAGCTTGATGTCGGCCTTGTCCCCGTAGGTCCGCAGGTCGATGTAGCCGTTCTCCAGCGCCGTGATGTCGTGGGCGATCACCAGCGTGCGCGAGGATTCCAGGACGACGTGCAGCGCCTCCATGGCGCTTTCGCCGTACACGGCGCGGCCGATGCCCCGGAAGCCCGTGCTGGTCAGCAGCGAGGTGGCCTCGCCGTTCACCAGCAGGCCGGCGGTGTAGCGGATGTCGCCGCCCAGCGACACCAGATGGTCCGCGTCGTAGCTGGAGCCCTTGCCCTTCAGGGTGACGCGCTCGATGCCACGGTTGGCGGCGTTGTAGACCAGCACCTCCCGCCCGTTGGTCACGGTGTTGGTGTCGAGAAGGATCGCGTCCGACGGGCGCGTCTGCTCCAGGATGATCTCGTCGAACCCGCCGTCGCGGTCGTCGATGGCGATGGTGCCCGTCGCCATCTCCGACGCCGCGCGGCCCAGCGTGACGCGGTAGTCGTCGTTGCCGCCGACGTCGCGCACGTCCACCCGCCAATCCGGGAAGTCGGCGACCAGCAACGTGTCATTGGCTTGGCCCAGCGTGATGGAGACGGTCTTGGCGCCGGACGCCCGCACCTCCACCCCGTCCCCGATGACGGCGGAGAAGCCGCGCCGGGACAGGTTGGCCGTGACCTGTTTGGTCATGGCGGAGAAGTCGAAGCGGCTGTCGCCGTCGCGGTCGGTGATGGCGGTTTCGCCGGCGCTGTCGTCGAAGGCGTAGGTGTCGTCGCCCGTGCCGCCGCGCAGGGTGTTCAGGCCAGCGCCGCCGTTCAGCGTGTCGTCGCCGGCCCCGCCGTCCAGCTTGTCGTCGCCGGCCCCGCCCAGCAGCACGTCGTTGCCGCTGCCGCCGGTGATCTTGTCGTCCCCGGCCCCGCCGTCGAGCGTGAAGCCGCGCGTGATGGCGGAGGCCGCGACCTTCGTCTCGTCGACGCTGAGCGTGTCGTTGCCCGCACCGCCGCGCAGGATGCCGCCGCTCTTGCCGCCGATCATCTTGTCGTCGCCGGCCCCGCCGTCGGCCTCGACGAACACGTCCAGCAGGCGGGAGCTGTCGAAGACGTCCTTGCCCTGGCCCATGTTGGCCACGACGCGGCGCACGCCCGAGTAGGTCTGGTAGTACTTGTCGAACTCGACGTTCACCGTACCGCCCTTGCCGGACAGGATGAAGGTCTCGTCGCCGTCGGTGGTGTTGAAGTACTTGCGCAGCGCCGCGCGGTCGCCCGCGTTGATGTAGAGCGTGTCGCCGACCTGCGTCGCCAGGAAGGGCTGAACCTTCGGCGCCTCGTAGTTCAGGTTGAACAGGTTGATCTTGAACAGGTCCATGTCGAACACGGTGATCGACGTGAACAGCAGGTTCAGTTCGACGAACAGGCTCGCCTTGAAGTCGGCGCCCATCGTGATGTTGAACAGGTTCTTGAAACCGCCGTTCTGGTACCCGTACATCGTGGCGATTTCGCTGCCGCGGATCTTGCCGTCGGCCTTCCAGTTCACCTGCGTGACGTAGCCCAGGTCGTCCTTGACCAGCGTCGGGTAGTAGATGTCCTGGAGATCCAGCGTCGTGTAGAAGGTGACGCCGGCCTGGATGCCGCCGGAGATCGGGCCGATGCCCACCGCGCCGCGCAGGCTGACGCCCGCGGTGATGGTGATTTCCGGCTTGTCCACGCCGCCCGTGCCGGGGACGATCTTGCCGTTGGCGAAGGTCGGCAGGCTGACGTCGTAGATGAAGAAGCCGTCCATGACGTCGAGCGGGTTGCCCGACGCGATGGCCTGCCGGATGCCGTAGGTGTCGAAGCCGACGGCGAGATCCGCCCAGGCGCCGAATTCCACCTTCGCGCCGATGGTGAAGGTGAAGGGGGTCGGCGGGAACAGGATCGTCGTCTGGATGGTGCTGGCGACGTCCTTGCCCAGCAGCGGGAATTCGTAGCTGAACAGGGTGGCCTCACCGCCCGTGAACAGCTGCTTCCAGTTGTTGATGTCCTTGATGTACTCCAGGAACTTGAAGCCGCTGCGGGGCGAACCCTTGGCCGGCTGGCTGCTCTTGGGGGCCATCAGCTGGTTGGCGATGCTCGACAGACGGTCGGTCAGCGCCGCCGGCAGGACGGAGCCGGCGAGCTGGTTCAGAGATCCGACGGGGTCGGACGCGTATTTCAGATACTCCTCGGGGATATTGGCGGCCTTCATCGCCGCCACGCGATCCGCCATGGTCTTCAGGTTGGCGTCGCGCAGGATGGCCGTGACCCGCTCCACCATCGCCGGGTCGATCTTGGCCACCTGGACGTTGCCGCTGCCGAAGCCCTTCAGGTCGCCCAGCAGAAGCTCGCCGCTCTCCGCCCACTTCTCGACCTGATCCGGCAGGTTGATCAGGAACTTCGCCGCGTCGAAGAAGTCGGTGGGGATCGCCTTCTGCCCCTTCATGACGAGGAAGGCGTTGATGAGCCCCAGCGGCGTGGCGTCGCCGCCCAGCATGGAGGCGAACTCCATGCCCGGAATCGGCTTGGTCAGGAAGTCGATGAAGGGCTTCACCGGCTCCAGCGTGCCGGCGATCTTCTGCGTGATCGGCAGCAGCAGGTCCTTCACCAGCGACCCGATGTCGATGCGCAGCCGCTCCAGCGACACCTGCGGGGCGCTCGCCTTCTGGCCCAGCGCCCAGTCCCAGTTGATGACGAGGTCGGCGGCCATCTTCGGCACGCCCGGAATGCCCGGTGCGTCGAGCACGAGGCCAAGCCGCAGGTCGGCGTTGACGGTGAAGGAGGCCGCGAACGCCATCTTGAAGATGGGCATGCGGTCGCGGCTGTTGCCCTTGAAGTCGATGCCCAGCGTGGCGAGCACCCCGCCCGGCTGGAAGCCGGCGGCGTTGGGGTCGCTGTCCATGTCGGTGACGCGGGCGCGGAAGAACAGCAGCTTGCCTTCGGCGGCGAAGGGCGTCAGCAGGTTCGGGTCGTTCGGCGCGCCGTCCAGGTAGGCGTGGGCCGTCAGACGGATCTCGGGCGTCGTCCCATGGTTGGTGACGAGGTAGAGCCCCTCCGCCATGGAGATGCCGAAACCGAAGTCGAAGAACCAGTTGATGTCCAGCGCGAAGCCGCCGTTCACGTCCAGCGAGAAGCCGGGCAGGTCCAGCGCCAGCGGAATGTCGATGCCCGTGGCGACCAGCCGCTGGCCGAGCGGCAGCTCGAACTGGATGGAATCGGCGTTCTTCGGCAGGTCCTGCCCGATGATCCAGACGCCCAGGTCGGTGCCGGCCTTGTCGTACCAGTGGATGCGGATGTCGTCGGCGGTGATCCGGCCGTCGTGGTTGCCGTCCAGCAGCATGCCGGCCTTGTCCGGCCCCAGCAGGCCGAACAGCGAATCCCGGATGATCAGGATGGTCGAGCCGTTGGCCGACAGCTTGTGCCGCAGGTCGGCCAGCAGGCCGACGCGGATGTCCTGCGCGAAGTTGCCGACGGTGGCGAGCTTGCTGCCGATGAAGGGGATCGACTGGCTGAGGTTGTCGCCCAGCTTGTCCTGGACGAAGCCCAGCGCGTCGTCCAGACCGTCGAGGATGCGGCTGGGGTTGTTCAGCACGCCGAGCAGCGAGAAGTCGCTGACCATGTCCTGGACGATCTGCTTCACGTCCGGAACCTTGACGTTCAGCACCTTGCCCAGGCTGGCCTTGCCCGCCGCCACGTCCATCAGCGCCTTCACGCCGCCGGACGCGGTGGAGATCGTCAGGTCGCCGACGTTCATGTCGAAGCCGGCCAGTTCCACCCGCAGCGGCAGGTCGACGCCGAAGGCGCCCTCCAGTTCATAGCCGAAGTTGTCCGACAGGCGCTCGCGGCCGATGTAGAAGCGGCCGTCGTCCTTCATCGTGCCGCGAATCTGGTCCAGCTTGACGGTCAGGGTGGCGTAGTCGCTGGTGCTGGCCTTGCCGTCGCGGTCGAAGGCGACCCAGCCCTTGGACACGCCCATCTCGATCGGCCCGGCGTGGAAGCCGAGGTCGAGGTCGCTGCCCTGCACCTGCACGCCCAGCACGGCGCGCGTGCCGCCCGCCTGTTCCGGCGGGACGCTGACGCTGCGCTCCACCGTCACGTCGCGGAAGGTGCGGACGCTGGCCGGGTCGGCCACGGTCAGCTGCTTGCCGGCGAAGAGCTGCACCTCGACGCCGAGGTCGGCGGTGAGGCGCGAGGCCAGCGCCATGATCGCCGCCTGACGGCGTCCGTTCAGCTGCCCGGCGCCGAAATCGGCGTCGCTGTCGGCGGCTTCCGTCGCGGCGTCGATGACGCTGTCCACGGTCGCGCGGACGCGCTGCACGCCGGTGCCGGCGCTCGCCACGGCCGAGCGGAACTGAGTCAGAATCCGGGCGTATTCACTGTCACTGACCGCGCTGCGGTTCTGCGCGAAGCCCACCGCGCCGAAGGCGGCCAGCGCCACTGTCTGGAGGCGCGTGGGGTTGTAGTCGTAGAGGAAGATCTCCGGCTTGCCGTTCGCGAAGCGGATGCCCGCCTCGACCTGAAGGCTCGCCAGCGCCGACAGGGTGATCTTGCCCGACGCGCCCACGTCGAACAGCGACGTGATGAAGTCCAGCCCGTCCAGCCCGCCGCCGGCCATCTGGGCGAGGCTTTCCAGATCCAGGTTGAAGCCGAACTTCTTGGTGAAGACCTCGGTCAGGTTGAAGTGGATGTCCAGCGTGTCGCCGTGCAGCGCCAACGCGAAGATCTGGTCCTCATAACGCTTGGTGTTGTCGTCGTGGATGCCCAGCGCGTTCTCGATGATGCGCTCCACGTCGCCGATGGCGCCGGCCGGATTCTTGGCGGCGTCCTCCAGCTTGCCCAGCAGCGTGTCGACGAACGGGAAGGCGTCGGCCAGCGAGGTGCCGATGACCGGCAGTTCCGTGGTGTAGAAGGGCTGCGTGGACAGCGTGTTGCCGACGAACTCCACGCCCTCGCGCAGGGCGCCGACGATGTCGCCGAAGCTCAGGTTCTTGAAATTGAAGGCGCTGCCGAGATCCGGAAGGATCACGACGATGCTGTTGGACTTGATCGTGCCCGCCTTCAGCAGGGCCTGGAAGTCGGGCGCGAAGCTCGGGTTCTGGTTGATGACGGTGACCGATCCGGGGTGGAACGGATCCATCATGCGGATCGACAGCTCGATGTTCGGGGCCAGCGGAATGTCGCTGCCCACACCCGGATTGACCCGCAGCCCGCGCAGGACCGCGTAGGCCTCCCCGTTGATCGAGAAGCGGATGGCCGAGCCGGAAATCTCGTTGAAGGCGAAACGCCGGTCGAGCGGGTTGTTGGAACCCGGATTGCGATCCAGCGCCACCGTGGCGTTGGCCGCGACATGCACGCCCGACCCGGTGCCGACACCGCCCGCCTTGGCGCCGAGGAAGCCGAGCTGCACCGCGACTTCCAAATCCTTTACGTCCAGGCTGATGCCGCCGCTGAGCGCGACGTTCTCCACGCCCATGGTGAACTTGTTCTGGCGCAGCGTGAACCCGCCCTGCTCCAGCGCCACGGCGGCGTGGTCGAGGCGGACGGTGTGCGCGTCGGCCAGCCCGACGATGGTAAACCTCTCCCCGCCCACCTCAAGCTGGTAGCCCAGCATGGTGGTGTCGAAGAGGAAGGTCCCGTCGGAGAAGAGGTTGGAGCCAACGGCGACCTTGCCCGACTTGCCGAGCAGAGTCCGCCCGTCGAGGTCGAAGAAGAAGCCGAAGCTGCCCTGCACGAAGGCGGTCAGGCTGCCCTGGGCCGAGGTGGACAGGCTGAAGGCGTCGTTGCCCACGTCCAGGTTCAGCGGCAGGGAGACCGGCGTGAAGTCCTGGCGGAAGCTGAGGGGGACGCTGAAGGCGCGCTGGATCGGGTCGAAGGTGATCTGCATGCCCAGCGGCAGCACGCCGGAGCGGTTCACCGCCGCGACGAACTCCTGCAGCGTGGTGATCTGCTCGCGCGCCTTGTGGACAATGGCGGTGACGCCCTTCAGCCCGACGGGCGGGGTGCCCGACAGGACCAGCGACGTGCCGTTCAGCACCGCGCTGACCCCGTAGGTGCCGATGACCACCTCCACGCCGTTGACGCGCGCGGTGAGCGTGACCTGCGCGTCGGCCAGCGCCGCCGCGTCGAAGCCGCCGAACGGGTTGACCAGCACGGCCACCGTGCGGCCGTCGATGGTCGCCGCACCCACGCTGGCCGAGGCGACCGTCATCAGGTCGACGCGCGGCTTGTAGAAGTCGATGCGGTTGTAGACCTGCTGCTGGAAGCCCGTGGCGAAGTCCAGCACCGTGTCCAGGCTGCTGTCCACGAACGGGATCGCGGTCAGGAAGTTGTCGCCCTCCGCGACGCTTTGCAGCGTCTCGACGAACTGCGGGAACATCTGGATCAGGTCGACGACCGACATGCTCTTGAAGTCGGCGAGCTTGTCGAAATTCTCCGTCGTGACCGAGATGCCCTTGCCGGTCAGCGGGTTGCCGCTCATCCGGATGGTCGGCGTCTTGCCGGCGGACAGGTCGAGCCCGGCCAGAGAGGCGTAGACCGGCAGCACCGCCTGCACGCTGTCCTGCGTGGTGGTGTAGGTGAAGCCGCCCGTCGCGGTCTGCGTGACGCTGCCGGCCAGGGTGATGGACAGGCTGCCGGTCTGGCGCGCCTTGTCGCCCAGGCTGACCTCCAGCGGCCCGAGTGCCGCACCCAGGTCGATGTCGTCGACCGCCGCCTTCGCCGTGAAGTTCAGCGTGTCCAGCTTGAAGCTGGCGCTGCCCTTCTTCCAGTCGATGGCGATCTTGAAGCCAAGCTCCGCCGCGACGTTCAGGTTCACGTTCAGCGCGCCGTCGAGCTTCAGGCCGATGGCGTCCACCGACGCGCCGAAATCGACCTTGATGGTGGAGCTGGCGCGCAGCGTGTCGTGGAAGACGATCTCCAGCCCCGTGTCGCTCATCGAGAGCGCCAGCGCACCGGAGCCGACGCCCGGCAGGGTCGGCAGCCAGTTGGCCTGGAGATAGCTCATCAGGCCGCGCAGCGTCGGCGCCTCCGCCGTCGGGGCGGGGGTGCCGGTGCGGATCGTCTGGGTGGCCTTCTCCTCGCCCAGCGCCGCCGAGACCTTCAGACCGACGGGGGTGGAGGCGAGGCCGGCGGCCTGCCGGATCTCGTCCCAGCCGTTGAAGCCGTCGCGCACCGACCCGGCGCGCAGGACAACCTCGCTGCCGTCGGCCAGGATGGCGGTCCAGGTCAGGGTGGTGTTGGGGTTGTCGATGGTGACGCGCACGCCGTCGTCCGCCGCGTCGAACGGGTTGGCGCCGCCGTCGAAGGCCAGACGGACGGAGTGCGCGGCCTGATAGCGCTGAACGTACTGGCCGATGCCCGTCACCTTGTCCAGGCCCAGCATCTCGGTCACCGAGACGTTGAGCACCGGCAGGGCCTTGGCCAGCAGGTTGTCGTTGGTCGGCTGGCCCTGCTGGTCGTAGGCCGGGGTGAGGTCGGCGTGGATGTCGTTGAGCTTGTCGGAAACGCTGTCGATGGCGTTGCCGAGGATGCCCGTCAGCATCGCGTCGAGCTGGCTGAGGTTGAACCGCGGCGCCAGCACGGCCGCACCGTAGTTCAGCGTGATCGGCTGGCCCGACACGATCAGCGTCTGGTTGATCGCCTCGCCCAGCGTGTTGGCCTCGGCGAAGACCTGCCCGGTCATGGTCAGGTTGATCGGCGTGATGACGTTGACCGTGCCCGTGCCGCGCAGGGCGTAGCCGCTCGTGCCGTCGGCCTTGCGCATGACGATGACGGCGATGCGCCCGTCGGTCAGCTGCGCGCCCGCCCCGTCCACGCCGATGAAGGCGGTGACGCCGTCGGCGGCGACGGCGATCTGCTCCCGCCCGCCGACAACGCTCTTCTGCACCAGGAAGTTGCCGGACAGCGTGGCGACCCCGGCGATGCCGAGGTCCGCGTGGCCGCCCAGCGTGATGTTGCCCTGCGCGTCGAAGCTGGCGGCCATGGTGCCGGTCAGCGACAGCGCGTCCAGGCCCGTCACCGTGACCGTGCCCATGATGGAGCCGCTGCGCGCGCTGCCGGGGCCGAGCACCAGCGTGCCGGAGCCGTGCGTCAGGCCGAAGCTGGCGCCCGCGACGGACACGCCGATCTGCACGTCGGTCGCGTGCAGCTCCCACTGGCGGGAGCCGGAAACGTCCTTCAGCGACAGGTCGAAGGCGCCCGACAGCCGGGCGGAGCCAACCTGCACCGTGCCGCTGACCGCCAGATCGGTGACGACCGTGCCGGCGCTCAGCTCGATGGATGTCGCCGGGGTCACCTGGACCGCGCGGCGGGCCGAGGACCAGTCGATGACCGCCGCACCCGTCGGGGCGGCGACGCCGGTCGCCGAGGACAGGGCTTGGTTGAGGTCGAGGCTGGCGGAGTCCAGATCCAGCAGGCGCGTGCCCGCGACCGTGGCGCTGCCCACCGTCGCCTTGCCGGTCAGCCAACGGCGGCGGTCGCCGCCGGTCTCGCCGCTGACGACGATGGCGAGGTTGACCCCCGCCATGACGAGGCCCAGCCCCTCCCCGCCCGCGCGCAGCGCCGCCGCGAGACCGGCGCCGCCCAGGACGAGCTGATTCACGACAGCCGTGCTGCCGTCGGTCAGGGCGACCGTGCGGTTCGTCAGCGCCTCGACGAACAGGTCGCCTTCGGCGGTGATGACGTTGGCGACGTTGGCCGACATATGGCCGCGCAGGCGCGTCTCGTCCGCGACGAGCTTCATGTCGTAGCGGCCGGTCGCCGTGGCGACGCTGGTCTCCACCGCGCCGCCCCAGCGGTTGTAGGCGATTTGCAGTTGGTCGGCCTGGATCGACACGGCGCCGCCCGCATCGAACGCCACCGAGCCTTCGGCCTGCACCGCGTAGCGGGTGGTGATCGCGCCGTCCGCCGCACGCTCGTGCCGCAGGATCAGCGCGCCCTTGCCGGACGCCAGCGTGGCGCCGAGCGCCCCGCCCAGCGTGACGAAGCCGGTGACGTTCTCCAGCCCGATGCGCAGGTCGGTGACGGTGACGCCCGCCTCCACCCGCTGCTCGACCCGCAGGGCGAGCGAACCGGACAGGGTGCCGAGGCCGCTGATGGCGATGTCGCCCTGGCGGATCACCACGTCCTGCACACGGGTGCCGTCGGCGAAGGTGACCTGACGCGGCGGCGTGGTCAGGCCGGTGCGCACGGCGATGTCAATGGCGCGACCCAGCGTGTTGATCTGAATCGTCGCGTCTGCCCGCATCGTCACCGCGCCGTCGAAGCCGCGCAGTTCCGCGATGCCGGAGGCGTAGAGCGCGTAGCCGCGCTCCCCACCCGCCGTGCGCGACAGGACGAGGCCGACCGTGACGTTGCTCAGCGACACGCCCGCCTCGCCGCTGCCCACCGTCGCGTTGACGTTGGCGGCACCGATCAGCAGGTAGGACGGCGGCTGCTCCACCGCCCGCGACAGGCCGAGCGTCAGCGCCGGCACGCCGTTGCCGGCCAGCGCGCCGACGCCGACGATGCGGAACTGCCCCGACGAGCCGGCGACCGCATAGACCGCGACGTTCCCCGCGCCAACGCCCGGAAGCTGCTCCAGCGCGCTTTGCAGCGCGGCCCGCTGCGCCTCCGCCGACAGGCCGGTGAGGGTGGCGGAAAGCGCCCAATCCGCACCGTTGCCGAGGCGCAGGCGCGCCACGTCGGCGACCTTGCCGTCGGCCAGACGCAGATCGACCGTCTGCACGGGCGACAGCGCCAGCGTGGCGATGTCCTTGCCCTTCAGGGCGTTGGTGAAGGTGACGGTCCACAGGCCCGCCGCGTTGCGCGTCACGGTGACGTTGCCGACGCCGATGCCCGGCAGGCCTTCCAGGGCGGTGCGGATCGCGTCGGCGCTGGCGTCCAGCGACAGCGGCGCGGTGGTGGCCGCGCCCAGGCTGATGGCGAAGCTGCCGGACGTCGTGGACCGCAGGTCAAGGCGCTGCACCTCCGACGTGGTGGCGCCGGTGCGGGTGGTGGTGAGGGAGGCCGCCGGCGCGCGCACCGGATCGACCACGCCGTCCATGACCGGGATGGTCTGGCCGAGCGCCGCGCCGCCGAACGCCACGCGCCACTGCTGCGCCGCGCTGTCCAGCGTCACCGTCACGTCGCCGCCGAAGGACGCGAAGCTCTTGCTCGCTGCGTTGGTCGCGTTCAGCAGGGCGCTGCGAACCGTCTCCGGCGCGGCGTGCAGGTCGAAGGCGGCGGTGGTGAAGGTCGCACCCTTGAACTCGAACGCCAGGGTGAAGGTGCCGGACAGCTCCGCGCCGAAGGTGTCGATGCGGTGCACGGCCCCGGTCGCCTGCCCGCCCATGGCGGTCTGGGCAAGGCTGTAGGTGACGTCGTGCTGGCTGCCGCTGTCGATGACGGTCAGCGAGCCCCGCCCTGCCGCGGCGGCGGTCAGCTTGATCGTGTAGCCCTGGATCATCAGGCCGGTGGCCGGGTCGCGCGTGACGGTTGCGCCGTCGCCGACCAGGGTATTCAGGGCCTCCTGGATGTACCGGGTCTGGTTGGTGATGTCGTGCACGTAGCGCACGGCCACCGACTTGCCGCCGAAGCTGAGCGTGAAGAGGTTGCCGCTGCGGTCGGGCTGCGCGACCTGGGCGTTCAGCGTCAGGTAATAGCCGGACGCCGTGGCCTGCGTGCCCTGGCTTTCGACGTGAGTCTGGCCCCAGTCGGTGCGGTCGGCCGGATCGGCGGGCGGGACCATCGTCGGGGCGGCGACGGCCTGCCCGTCCAGCGCGCCGACAAAGCGGATCTCGAATCCCTGCGCGCGGTCGCCGGTGACCTGGACGTTGCCGGCGCCATACAGCGTCTGCAAGCCGGTCTGGAGCGCCGCCGCGAAGTCGGAGTCCGAGCGCGGAATCCCGTTGACGGCCGACGCGACGGTGACGCTGGCGGTCCCGACGGTGAACTTATAGTCGCCCTCGCGGAAGCGCGTGCCGTCGGCGCTCGCCGCCTTCAGCGCGATGGTGGTGCTGGTCTTCACGCCGCCCTGGGTCAGCGTGTCGACCGCGCCGCTCGCCCCCTGCTGCGCGTTGACGGTGACGACCTGCGGCACGACCAGCGGGACCGACTGCTTGGTCACCGCGAACTCGCCCGACAGGCTGGCGAAGCCGTCGATGCCGACGTTCACCGCACCGGCCAGTTCCAGGTTGCCGCTGCTGTCGAAGCGGGTCGCGAGCACGCCGTTCAGGGTCAGCCCCTGCACGCCGGTGACCGACGCCGTGCCGCTGATGCTGCCCGACCGCTGCCCGTTCGGCCCGAGCACGAGGATGCCCGCGCCGTCGGTGATGGCGACGCGCGCCCCTTCCGCCTCCAGCGCCGCGTAGGCGCGGGACGCGGTGACCGTCCAGGTGCGGCTGCCGTCCGCCCCCTGGACCAGCGCGATGTCGAACGCGCCGCCCATCGTTGCCGGGCCGAAGGCCAGCGCGCCGTCCAGCGTGACGTGGAACACCGGCCCGCCGTCGGCCAGCCGAACGGCCTTGGACGCGTTGAGCGTCACGGGCAGATTGCGCGCCGCCCAGTTCACCACCGGGCCGCTGGTGCCGAGCGCGTCGCCCGACACGCCCAGCGCGCGGTTGACCGCCAGGGTCGCGCTGCGGATATCGGCGGTCGCGTAGCCCTGGACCGTGAAGCCGTGCAGATCCGCCATGCTGGACAGCCAGCGCCGGCCGGCGCCGCCGACTTCGCGGCTGATGACCACGGCGATGTCGGCGTCGGTCAGGCTGGCGCCCACGCTGGCCGTACCGACCGCGCCATGCACCCCGGCACCGCCGAAGATCAGCTGGTCGACCGCGACCGTGCTGCCGTCCGTCAGGGTGACCGACTGGCCGGTGCGGCTTTCGATGAACATGTCGCCGCCGACGCTCAGCGCGCCCGCGAGGTCCACCTCCATCCGGCCGCGCAGGCGCGTCTCGTTGTCGATCATGCGCAGCGCGTAGGAGCCGTTGGCCGTCGCCACCGTGGTGTCGAGCGCGCCGCCCCAGCGGTTCCAGGCGATCTGGAGCGTGTCGGCCTTCAGCGTCACGCCGCTGACGCCGTCCAGCGCCACGTTGCCCTCCGCCGCCAGCGCGTAGCGCTTGGTGACGGTGCCGCCCGCCTCCTCGTTGCGCAGGATCAGCGCGCCGCGCCCGCCCGTGACCGTCGCGGCCACGCCGCCGAGGCCGAGCGAACCCGTGACCGTCTCCAGCCCGATGGACAGATCCGTGACGGTGACGCCGTTCTCCACCCGCTTGGTGGAGATCAGACGCAGGCTGCCCGACAGGGTGCCGAGGCCGGCGACGCCCACGTCGCCCTGCGAGATCGTAATGTCGCGGACCTGATCGCCGGTGGCGAAGGTCACCTGACGGTTCGGCGTGGTCAGGCCGGTCTTCACCGACAGATCGACCGCGCGGCCCAGCGTGTTGATGCGGATCGCCGCGTCGGCGTTCAACGTGACGGCGCTGTCAAACCCGTTCAGATGCGCCGTGCCGGTGGCGTAAAGGGCGTAGCCGGCCGCCGGCAACGTCGCCGTGGCGCGCGACAGGACGAGGCCCAGCGCGGCATCGTTGATCGCGACACCGGTCGTCGCCGTGCCCACCGAGGCGTTGACGTTGGCGGCACCGATCAGCAGGTAGGACGGCGGCTGCTCCACCGCCCGCGACAGACCCAGCGTGAAGGCCGGCAGGCTCTTGCCCGCCAACGTCCCCGTGCCCAGCACGCGGAACTGGCCGGGTGCGCCCTCGACCGCCACGACGGCAACGTTGCCGCGCCCGACGCCTGGCAGAGCCTCCAGCGCGTGCAGCAGGGCGGTGCGCTGCTGTTCTGCGGTCAGGCCGGTCAGCGCGACGGTGCCGTTCCAGTCGGTGGAACCCGACGCGCGCAGGCGCAGCTCGTCGGCGGTCTTACCGTCCGCCAGCACCAGATCGACCGTCCGCACCTCCACGGCGCGGAGCGTCGCGACGGCCTTGCCGGCCAGCGCGCCCTGGAAGCGGATGTCCCAGCCGCCGCCCGACAGGGCGGTGACGCGGACGTTGCCGGCGCCGATGCCGGCCAGCCCCTCCAGCGCGGTTTGCAGAGTCCGGGCGGAGAGACCCTCCGCCGACAGCGGGGCGGTCACCTGCGCGCCGAAGGCGATGGCGAAGGCGCCCGTCGCGGCGTCCAGCGTCAGGCGTTGCGCTTCGGAGCTGGTGGCGCCCGTGCGGATCGTGGTCAGGGATGCCGTGGGGGCGGGCACCGGGTCGAAGACCACGGTCATGACCGGGATGGTCTGCCCGACCGCCGCGCCGCCGAACGCGATGCGCCACTGGTTGGTGGTGCCGTCCAGCGTCACGGTGGCCGTCGCGCCGGTCGCGGCGAAGGTGGCGCCGCTGGCATCCACGGCGTTCAGGATGGCCGTCTGCACGGCCTGGGCGCCCGCGTGGAAGTCGATGGCGCCGGTGGTGTAGGTGCCGGCACCGGCGGTCTTGCCCGACACCAGCACCGTCAACCGCGCGGCCGGGGCCAGCAGCGGCGTGACCGTGCGGGTCATCGGCTGGATGGCCTGCCCGACCGCCGCCCCGCCGAAGCTGACGCGCCACTTGCCGAGTGCTGCGTCCAGCACCACCGACACCGTCGCCCCGGTCGCGCCGAAGCGGACGCCGTCCGCCGCCGTCGCCTTCAGAATCGCGGCGGCGAGGTCGGCGGAGGCCGCGTGCAGGTCGATGGCGCCGGTGCGGTAGGCCTTGCCCGCGAAGGCGAAGGACAGGGTGAAGCTGCCCTGCGTGCCTGCGGGGAACGTGTCCACCAGATGGACGGCCCCGGTCGCGGCCGTGCCGCCGGCCGGCGGCTGGGCGGTCAGTGTGTAGGTGACCTCCGCCAGACCGCTGTTGGCGACCGACATGCGGCCCAGCGCCAGCGCCGGATCCTTGAAGCTGATCCGGTAGAGCTGCGCGCTCATCGGCGACGGGATTTCCGTCACCGTGACGTTGCCGATGCCGACGATGGCCTCCAGCGCGTCGCGGATCTGGCGCGGCTGGGAGAACTGGATGTCGACGAACTTCACCTGCGCCGTTCGGGCGCTGTTGGCGAAGGAGAAGGTGAAGGTGTTGAGGTTGCGCGACGCCCCTTCCGGACGCTCGATCAGCAGGACGTAGTCGTTGCTCGGCGCCTCGGCCGACGCCTGCTTCTCCACATAGGTGCCGCCGCTGGTCGCCAGACCGGCCGAGGGATCGGCCGGCGGCGCCATCCAGAGCCCGGCTCCGCCCGCGCTGGCCGCGAGCGGAATGTCGGTGCCGGACAGAGTGCCGACGAACTCGATGGTGTAGCCGGTGGCGCGGTTGCCAGTGACCAGCAGGTTGCCGGTGCCGAACAGCAGGCCCAGCGCGCCGCTCAGCCGGTCGGCGAAGACGGCGTCGGACACCGGCGTTCCGCCAGCGGTCAGGCTGCTGGCGCTCGCCTGCTTGCCGCCGTAGGCGAAGCCGTAGACGCCCTCCCGGAAGCTGCCGTCGCTGCCGGTGGCCGTCAGCCGAAGCTTGGTGTTGGTCTTGACGTTGTAGTCGAAGGACAGGGTGAAGCTGCCCTGCGTCCCGTCGGGGAAGCCGTCCAGCAGATGCACGGCACCGGTGCCGGCGCTCGCCTGCCGCTCCACATAGGCGCTGCCCCAGTCGGCGTTCTCCGCCGGGTCGGCGGGCGGGGTCATGGTCAGGCCGGTAACCGCCTGGCCCGCGAGCGCGCCGGTGAACTCGACATCGAAGCCCGCCGCGCGGCTGCCCGTCACCGTCACGGTGCCCGCGCCGAACAGCAGTTGCAGCGCGTTCTGGAGCTTGAAGGCGAAGGCCTCGTCGGTGCTGTTCTCCGTGCCGTTCAGCGCCTTGGAGCTGACCGTGACGGTCGTGCCGTTGCGGGTGAAGCCGTAGGTGCCCTCGCGGAAGCGGGTGCCGTCCGCACTGGCCCCGGCCAGCCGTACAACCGTGTTGGTCTTGACCCCGCCGGCTGTCGTCTCCGTCACCGTGCCGGACGGGCCGGCGGACGGCGTGCGCGTGACCACGTCGGGCAGCAGGACCACCGGCGCCTGCTTCGACACCGCGAATTCGCCATTCAGCGTGGCGTAGCCGGCCACGTCGATGGCGACGGCGCCCGCCAGTTCCAGGTTGCCGGCGCTGTCGAAGCGGGTGACCAGCGTGCCGGTCAGCGTCAGCCCGTCGACGCCCGTGACCGAACCGGTGCCGGAGATCGTGCCGCTGCGCTGGCCGTTGGGGCCGAGCAGCAGGTTGCCCGCCGCGTTGTCGATGCCGACCCTGGCACCACCGGCTTCCAGCGCGACATGAACGCCGCTGGCGACGACGATCCAGGTCCGGCCGCCGTCGGCCGCCTGATCGAGCTGCACGTCGAAGCTGCCGCCCAGCGAGGCCGGGCCGAACTGCATCGCGCCGTCCACGGCCACCTTGAAGACCGGGCCGGCGTCGTCGATGCGAACGGACTTCGTGGCGTCCAGCGCGATGTCGGCCGCCGCCGCACCGCTCCAGTTCACCACCGGGTCGATCGTGCCCAGCGCGTCGCCGGTGACGCCCAGCGCGCGGTTGACCTCCAGCGTCGCGCTGTGGATGTCGGCCAGCGCGTAGCCCTGGACCGTCGCCCCGCCCAGCGCCGCCTTGGCGGTCAGCCAGCGGCGGGAGCCGTTGGCCTCGCTGCTCAGCACCACGGCGATGTCGGCGTCGGTCAGGTTGGCGCCGACGGAGGCCGTGCCGAGCGCCGCCGAAACCGCCGCGCCGCCGAAGACGAGCTGGTTCACCGCCACGGCACTGCCGTCGGTCAGCATCACCGTGCGGCCGGTCCGGCTTTCGATGAACATCTCGCCGTCGATGGACAGCGCGCCGGCCACGTCGGCGTGCATCTGGCCGCGCAGGCGCGTCTCGTTGTCGATCAGCGACAGGTGGAAGCTGCTGTTTGCCCCCTCGACCACCGTGTCGAGGTCGGAGCCCCAGCGGTTGTAGGCGATTTGCAGGTTGGTCGCGGTCAGCGACACGCCCGACACGCCGGTCAGCGCGACCGAGCCCTCCGCGACCAGCGCGTAGCGCGTGCGGATGCTGCTGTCGGCGGCGATCTCCTGCCGCAGCACGATGGCGCCGCTGCCCTGCGACAGGCTGGCCGCCACGCCGCCCAGGCCCAGCGAGCCGTCCAGCGCGTCGAGCCCGATGCGCAGGTCGGTGACGCGCGTGCCGTTCTCCACCGTCGTGCTGCTGACCAGCTTCAGCCGGCCGGAGACGGTGCCGAGGCCCGCGACCGTCAAGGCACCCTGGTTGACCGTCACCTCGCGCAGCAGGGCGCCGTCGGCGAAGCTGAGGGTGATCGGCGCGCCGCCCGTGGCGATCTGTTGGCTGATCGCCATGCCCAGCGTGTTGATGCGCACGCGCGCGTCGGCGACGAGGCTGATGTCCCCGCCGAAGCCGCGCAGCGCCGCCGTGCCGGCGGCCTCCAGAGCGTAGCCGTTCTCGCCTGCGATGGTCTTCGCCAGGATCAGGCCCAGGCTGCCGTTGGCGATCTCGACACCGGCGGTGCCACCGCCCAGCAGCGCGTTGACGCCCGTCGCCCCGACGAGGATGCGCCCGTTGGCGCCGGCCTCGCGCACCACGCTGAACTGGCCGGACAGCGCGCCAAGGCCCGCCACGGCGAGGCTGGCGGAACCGGTCAGGGTCAGGCCGCCCTGCGCGTCGAAGCTGGTCTGGAAGGTGCCGTCGAAGCCGAGGCCGTCGACGCCGCTGACCAGCGCACGGCCGGTGATCGTGCCGCTGCGGTTGTTGCCCGCCAGCAGCAGCGTGCCGTTGCCCTCCGTCAGCCCGACCTCGACGCCCGCCGCGGCGATGCCGACGCGCGCGTCGTGCGCCGAAACGGCCCAGGCGACCGCACCGTTGGATTCGGTCAGGACGATATCGAAGGCGCCGCCCAGCCGCGCCGGACCCATGGCGATGGCGCCGTCCACCGACAGCGCGAAGGTGACCAGCTTCTGATCCATGACCGCATTGCGGTCCGCCGACAGGGCGACCGCGCGCGCCGCACCGCTCCAGTCGATGACCGCGCCGGACCCGGCCAGCCCGGCGCCGTCGAGCGCGCGGTTGATGGACAGGCTGGCGCTGGCGATGTCGGCCAGGGCGTAGCCGCTGACCGTGGCGCCACCGACCGACGCCTTGCCGGTCAGCCAGCGGCGGCCCGTGCCGCCCCGCTCCGTGCTCAGCACCAGGGCGATGTTGGTGTCGGTCAGGCTGGCCCCGACCGAGCCGTTGCCCAGCAACGCGCCGACCCCGGCGCCGCCGAAGACCAGCTGGTCGACATGGACCGCCGTGCCGTCGCTCAGGCTGACGGTGCTGTCGGTGACCGTCTCCAGGAACAGCTCGCCGTTGACCGACAGGACGCCGGCCACCGCTGCGGTCGCCTGACCGCGCAGGCGCGTCTCGTTGTCGATCAGGGAGACGGTGTAGCTGCCGAGACCCGTGCTGACCGTGGTCGCCTCCACCGCGCGGCCGAGGCGGTTGTAGGCGATCTGCAAGTGCTCGGCGGTCAGGGTGATGGCCCCGGCGCCGGTCAGGCTGACCGAGCCTTCCGCCTGCACGGCGTAGCCGCTGCCCTGCGCGTCCTTGCGCAGCAGGACCGCCCCCTTGCCGCTGGTGAGGCTGGCGCCCATGCCGCCCAGGCCCAGCGTGCCCTGCACGCCCTCCAGCCCGATCTGCATGGTGGTGACCTGCGCCGCACCCGTCCCCGTCGTCTCCGACCGGATGGCGAGGGCGCCGCTGACCGTGCCCAGCCCGGCAACGGTCAGGTCGCCATGGGTGACGCTGACCTCCTGCACCGACGCGCGGTCGGCGAAGCGGATGGCCAGCGGCTGGCCGGCAACGGTGATGCTCTGATCGACCGCGCGGCCCAGCGTGTTGATGCGCACCGTCGCGGCGGCGGACAGGCTGACCCCGCCGAAGCCCTGGAGGCTCGCCGTGCCCGAGGCCACCAGCGCGTAGCCGCTGGTCGTCTCCGTCAGCGCCGCCACATAGAGTCCGAGTGTCGCACCGCCGACGGCGATGCCGGCCCCACCCGCGCCGAAGCTGGCGTTGACGCCCGTCGCCCCGATCAGGATGGAACGGTCGGCCCCACGGGTGACGGCGAAGTTGCCGGACAGCGTGCCGAAGCCGGCGACCGTCAGGTCGACGCCGGTGCCCTCGAAGACAATAGAACCGTCCGCCCCGAAGGACGCGGCGAAGCGCCCGGACAGGCTGAGGCCACCGAGGCCGCCCACCACCGCCGTGCCCGACAGGCTGCCGCCGCGCGCCCCGTTGGGCGCGAGCACGAGGGAACCGCCCGCCCCCTCGATCCCGACAAAGGCCGGGCCGGCTTCCAGTCCAAGCTGGGCGTCGGCGGCGTTGATGGTCCAGGTGCGGGCGCCGGCCCCGTCCTGCGTGACCACGATTTCGAACGCGCCGCCCAACCGCGCCGGGCCGAGCTGAAGGCTGCCGCTGACGGGCAGGGCGAAGCGCGGCCCCGCCATGGACAGCGTCAGGGTCTTCGCGTTCTCCAGCGTGATCGTCTTCGACGCCGCGTCAGCCCACTGGATGGCGACGGCGTTGGCGGTGTTCAGCGCGCCCGACACGGCGTCGAGGGCGCCGTTGATCTCCACCCGCGCGCTGTCCAGGTCCTTCAGCGTGTAGCCGCCGATGGAGGCCGCACCGATGCTCGCCTGCGTGGTCAGCCAGCGGCGCGCCGTGCCGTTGGCCGTACGCTCGCTGTTCAGCACCACGGCGATGTCGATGTCGCCGAACTCGGCCCCAAGCCCGCCGGCACCGCCGCTGATCGCCGCGCGCACGCCCGACCCGCCGAGGATCAGCTGATCCACGCGAACCGCGCTGCCGTCGGTCAGCGTGACCGCCTGGTTGGTGACGCTCTCGATGAACAGGTCGCCATCGACGCTCAGGAGGTTCGCGACCTCCGCGTGGATGGTGCCGGAAAGCCGCGTCTCGTCCTTCAGCAACTTGACCGTGTAGTCGCCGGTCGCCGTCGCGACCGTGCTTTCCACGGCATCGCCCCAACGGTTGACGCCGATGCGCAGATTCGTGGCGTTGAGCGTGATGCCGCTGACGCCGGTCAGCGCGACCGCACCTTCCGCCTGCACCGCGTAGCGGCGCGTGGCGATGCCGTCGCTGGTCAGCTCGCTGCGCAGGACCACGGCACCACGGCCGCCGGCCAGGGCAGCGCCGACGCCGCCCAGCGCCAGGGTGCCCGACACCTCGTCCAGGCCGATGCGCAGATCCGTGACGCTGGTGCCGTTCACCACCTGCACGGTGCTGACCAGCTTCAGCGCGCCGGAGATCGTGCCGACGTTCGCGACGGTCAGGTTGCCCTGGGTGATGGTGACGTCCTGGCGGGCGATGCCATCGGCGAACTCCACCAGCACCGTGCCGGCGGTCAGGCCGGCGCGGACGGGGATCGACACGGCCTCGCCCAGCCTGTTGACGCGGACCAGCGCCGTCGCCGACAGGCTGACCATGCCGTCGAAGCCGGTCAGCGTGCCGGTGCCGCTTGCCACCAGCGCGTAGCCGGTCTGCCCCGCCGCATTGCGCTGGAGCACCAGCCCCAGGCTGCCGTTGGTCAGCGACACGCCCGCAGTGCCGCCGCCGAGCGAGCCGTTGACCTGCGACGCGCCGATCAGGATGCGTTCGCTGCGGACGAGGTCGGTGCGGCTGCTCAGCACCTCCAGCGTGCCGAGGTCGGCGCCGATGAGGGTGTTGGTGAAGTCGATGTCGAAGGTCGAGGGCTGGCCGTCGCGCGCGGTGACCTTGACGTTGCCCTGGCCGAAACCCACCCCCGGCAGCAGCGAGATCAGGCTGGCGAGGTTGCTCGCCACCACGTCCTGACTGCGGCCGGCAACGTTCAGCTCGACGCTCCAGCCGGCAGTGCCGCCGAAGCGCACGGCGACCTCCGTCGGCTCCCGCCCGTCGGCGAGCAGGAGGGAGACGGTCTGCACGCGGCTGACCACCAGCGACGCCACGTCCATCCCGGCCTTGGCGCCCTGGAAGGCGATGTCGAAGCCGCCGCCCGCGGAGGCCGTCACGCGGACGTTGCCGGCGCCGATCTCCGGCAGGGTTTCCAGCGCCGCCTGGAGGCCGGCGGTGGTCAGGCCGGCGGCGGACAGGATGCCGGTCTGCACCGTGCCGTCGCCCACCGACAGGCGGAAGCGCCCGGTGCCGTCCAGGACAAGGCGTTGCGTCTCCGACGTGGTGGCGCCCATCTGCACCCCGGCCAATGCCGCGTCGGGGGCCGTGACGGTGCTGGTGATGCGGCCCTGCATGACCGCGATGTCGGCGGTCGCGGCGGCCCCGCCGAAGACGACCTGCCAGACATGCGTGCCGGCCAGGCCGGCGAGCAGGCTGACCTCGGCGTCCGCGCCCTCAATGCCGAAGACGCTGCCGTCGGCGGCGCGGGCCGACAGCAGGGCGTGCCGCACCTGCGCGGCGCTGGCGTTGAAGGCGATGTCGGCGGTGGTGTAGGTCTTGCCGGCGAAGGTGACGCTCAGTTCGAAGCTGCCTTCGACGCGCTCGTCATAGAGGTTCACCGTCTGGACGGTGCCGCGCGCCGCACTGCCGTCGCGCAGCGTGGCGACGGTCAGGCCGATGCCGGTGCTGGCCGTCCGCGCGACAAGCGTGTCGAGGTTCTGACCGCCCAGCGCTTGCGCAAAGTCGATGACATAGCGCGCGCTGCCGGGGGGGGAGGCGGAATCGTAGCGGACCGACACGCTGCCCGCGCCCAGCGTCGCTTCCAGCGCCGACTGGATGCGGGCCGCCTGATCCTGGACGCTGTAGCCCTGCGTCCCCTGCCGCTCCGTCGCGACCTTGAAGGTGATGGCCGGGTTGTTCGCGGCGACGACAAGCTGGGACAGGTTGATGCCGGCCAGATCGCCCCGGAAATCGACGATGTAGTCGATGGAGTTGTTGCCGGTGTAGGCGGTCTTGTAGGTGACCTTGACGTTGCCGACGCCGACGATGTCTTCCAGCACCGCCTGCATCTTGGCCGCCATGGCGAGCGGGCCGGTGCCGAAGGTGACCTTGGCCGTCGGCTTGCCGCCCAGCGTCATCCAGAACTGGCCGACGGCGTTCGGGTCGCCGGTGACGGTCAGCACCTGCCGCTCGTTCACCGCCGTGCCGTTGGTCAGCACCGGGATTGCCGCCGTGGTCTGCCCGCCCAGCGACAGGGTGAAGGTCGCGCCCGTGACACCGCTGTTCGTCAGGGTCAGGGCTTGGGATTCGTTGACGGAAGCGGTGGCGCGCGCGGTGCGCTCGATCACGCCCCAATCGGACTTGTCCGCCGGGTCGTCGGGCTGGGTCACAGTCAGGCCGACGACCGGCTTGCCGGTCAGGGCGCCGATGAACTCGATGGTGAAACCGTCGGCGCGCGTCCCGGTGACGCGCACATTGCCGTCGCCGATGACGGGAAGCTGCGCCAGCGCCGCCGCCATGTTGGCGGCGAAGGCGGCATCGGACAGCGGAACGGCGGACGCGCCGGTGCCGTCCAGGGACGTGGCGGTGACCGCCTGCCCGTCCAGCGTGAAGGTGTAGACGCCCTCGCGCGCAAGGCGGCCGGTGGCGTCGCTGACGGTCAGCTTCAGGACGGTGTTGGTCGTCTGGCCGCCGCGCACCACCTCGGTGATCGTCCCGGTCGCGCCGGGGGTGGCGAGGTTGACCGTCTCGACCGGCAGCGAAGTCACCGCCGGCTCGCGCAGGATCGCGAACTGGCCGCTGAGCGACCCGAAGCCGTCCACGCCCAGCGCGATGTCGCCGGCCAGCGCCAGCCCGCCGTTGCCGTCGAAGGCGGCGGCGAGCGCGCCGGCCACCGTCAGCCCGTCGATGCCCGTGACCGACCCGACGCCGGAGATCTGCCCGCTGCGCGCCCCGTTCGGCCCGATGAAGAGGGAGCCCGCGCCATTCTCGATCGCGACGCGCGCTGTGCCCGCCGAGAAGGCGACGGTGACGCCGGACGCCTGGAGTTCCCAGCTGCGTGTCCCGTCGGCGGCGCGGTTCAGCACGACCTCGAAGGAGCCGGCGATGGTCGCCTGCCCCAGCGTCACGCTGCCCGTGACCGGCACGGCGAAGCGCGGGCCGACGGCGTCCAGCACCACCGACTTGACGCCGTTCAGCGCCACGGCGCCGACGTTCTTCGACCAGTCGATGACGGCGGCGTTGGCGTTCGCAAGCGCGTCGCCGGCCGTGTCCGCGGCGCTGGCGAGCGCGCGGTTGATGTCGATGCGGGCGCTCGACAGACCGTTGAGGCGGTAACCGGCGACGGTGGCGCCGCCCAGCGTCGCCTCGCTGGTCAGCCAGCGGCGGCTGCCGCCGCGCTCGCTGGACAGGACCACGGCGATGTCCACGTCGCTCAGGGACGTGTCGATGCCGCTGTCCCCGGCGGACAGGACGGCGGACAGGCCGGCGCCGCCGACCACGAGTTGATCGACCGCGACCGTGCTGCCGTCGGACAGGGTGACGCTGCGGTTCGGGACGGATTCGACGAAGATGTCGCCGGCGATCGACAGGACGCCCGCGATCTCCGCGCGCGCGGTGCCGTAGACGCGCGCCTCGTCGGCGATCATGCCGACGCCGTACCAGCCGGCCCCGGTCGCGACCTGGGTGTCGACCGCCACGCCCATCCGGTTCAGCGACACGCGCATGTCGGTGGCGGACAGGGTGATGCCGTTCACCCCGGTCAGGGCGACGTCGCCGTTCGCCTGCACGGCGTAATGGGTGCCGGTCGCGTCCGTGCGCAGCAGCACCGCACCCCGGCCGTTGGTCAGCGCGGCGGCCGCCCCGCCCAGAGTCAGGCTGGCGGAGACGGATTCCAGGCCGATGCTGAGATCCGTCACCTCCGTGTTGCCGCTCATCGAACGCACGGCGTGGATGGCGAGCGAACCGGTGACGGAGCCGGCGCCGTCGATGGACAGCGTGCCGTTGGCGATGCGGATCGCCTCCACCGCGCGGTCGTCGGCGAAGCTCACGCGGAGCGTGGTGCCGCCGACCGTGATCGTTTGGTCGATGGCGGCGCCCAGCCGGTTGACCTCCACCCGTGCGTCGGCCGTCAGGTGGGCCGTGCCGCCGAAGCCGACGAGGCTCGCCGAGCCCGCCGCGACCAGCGCGTAGCCGCCCTGCCCCAGCGCGTCCGTGCCCAGCACGAGGCCGAGCGAGGCGCCGCTGACGCTGACCGCGTTGCCCGGCGCGCCGAAGCGGCCGGACACGTTCGTCGCCCCGATCAGCACGCGCGGCCCTTCGGCCGTCACCTGACGCACGGCGCTGACCTGCGCCGTCAGCGTTCCGAAGGAACCGAGGCCGAGTTCGACCTGACCGGACACCGCCAGCTCGCCGTCCGCGCCGAAGCTCGCCTGCGCGTCACCCGACAGCGACAGGCCGGCCACGCCGCCCACCTCGAACTTGCCGGCCAGCGTGCCGGAGCGGGTGCGGTCGTCCTTCAGCCGCAGCGAGCCGGAGGCGTTGCTCATGCGCAGGAAGGCCGGCCCCGCGGCCAGCAGAAGCTGCGCGTCGGCGGCGGTCAGCGACCAGCCCTTGACGCCGTCCTCTTCGAAGCGGGCCAGTTGCAGGGCACCGGACAGGGTGTTCTGGCCGATCTGGATGCTGCCCTGCACCGGCAGGACCAGCGTGTCGGTCAGCTGGTCCAGCTGCAGGCTGCGCCCGGTGGCGAGCGTGAAGGCCTTCGCCTGCTGCCACGCGATCACCGCGCCGTCGGTGCCCGACACCTCGCGGTTCAGCGACAGGGCGGCGTCCGTCACGTCGGCGAGGCGGTAGCCGGCGACGGTCAGAGCGCCGGGAACGGCCTTCGCGCTGACCCAGGAGCGCGATCCGTCGACCTCGCGCGCGTAGACCAGCGCGATGTCGGTGCCGGACAGGGTGGCCGTGGCGGCCCCGCCGGCGGTCAGGCTGACCATGGCGTTCAGGCCAGTGATGGCAATCTGCCGGACATCGACGGCGTGCCCGTCCGACAGGGTCACCACGCCGCGGTCGAGCGACAGGCGGAAGTCGCCGCTGGCGGTGGCGACACCCGCGATGCTGACCGTGAAGTGGCCTTCGATCTGCGCCGCGCCGGCGCCGAGCACCACGGCAATGGCCTCGCCTTCCGCCGGGACCAGCGCCGACACGGCGTCGGTGCCGCTGTTGATGCGGATGACGACCCGCTGGCCGTTGAGTGACACGGCGGAATCCACCGTGACCGCCACGTCGGCCACCGCCTGCAGGGCGAAGCTGGTGCGCCCGGCCCCGCCCGCGATGGGGGTGCGGGTGGAGAGGACGAGGCCCGCGCTGGCGTTCGTCGCCTGGACGGTCAGGTCGCCGACCGCCAGCCCGGCGGACAGATTCCGGATCCCGACCAGCAGGTCCGACACGCGGTCGGTCCCGTCGACCGTGCTGCGGGTGTCGAAGGCGAAGTCACCGCGCAGCGCGCCCAGCCCCGCCACGTCCAGCAGGGCGTTCGTCGCGGCATAGCGGTGGACCGCCTCCCCCGACGTGAAGCGCAGCGTGTCGCTGACGCCGCCGGCCGAGACGCTCAGGTCCACGGCGTGGCCCAGCGTGTTCGCCTCGTACCGCAGATCGCCGGACAGGCTGGCGCCGCCGAAGCCCTGGAGCAGGCCGGCGCCGTGCGCGCTGATGGCGTAATTGTCGCCCTCCGTCACCATGACGAGGCGACCGGCGCTCAGCGCCAGCGCCGCACCCTCGCCCGGATCGCCCAGCCGCGCGCCGACGTTCGTCGCCGCGATGCGCAGCCCGTTGGTGCCGCTGTCGGCGGACACGGCGAAATCGCCGGAGAGAGCCGCACCGCCCCCAAAATCAAGCTGCCCCTTGCCGCTCAGCGCCACCGCGTAGCGGTCGCCGGTCAGGGCGACGGAGCCGGTCATGCCCGTCAGGCCGCCGCTCACACCACCAACGGTCCAGGTCGCGCTGACGTCCCGCAGGCCGAGCGTGAGGGAGGCCTCTCCGCCCGTCCGGCTGACCGTGATGTCCCATCGTCCGGTCAGGTGCAGGCCCGCCAGATCGGCGGAGGCGTCCAGCGTCACCGTCCCCTGGCCGGTCGGGTTGGACAGCCATGTGAAGGCTTGGTCGAGCTTGGCGACCGCGTCCTGCGTCTGGGTGATCGCGAAATCGACCAAGCCCGGCAGGCGCGCCACGACCAGTTGCAGACGGTCGGCCTGATAGACCGGGAGCCCGTAAAGGCCCTGGCCGAAATACAGCCCCTTGTAGGAGGTGAAGGTGCCGCTGCGCTGCCCCCAGGTCATCACGTCGTAGACCTGACCGGACGTCGGCGTGAAGTTGTCGATCAGCGACAGGTCCAGCGTACCGGCCAGCGTGGCCTGCCCGGCCACCTGCACCTGATCGAACCCGCCGGAGCCGCCGCCCGCCCGGGTGCCGCCGATCTGGATCTGGAGGGTGCCGCCGTCCGTCTGGGTGAAGGCGTTCACCTGCAACAGGCCGGGCGAGTTGCCCGGCGCCACCGTGCCACCGTTGGTCAGGGTGCCGCTGAGCGTGCCATTGCCCGTCAGCGTCTCCGACCCGTCGATGACAACCTGCGGCGCGCCGAGGTCGGTGGCGTCCAGCGTCCGCGCGGCCCCCGTCGGCGAATGGATCGTCAGATCCGGGGTGGTCGTCGGCGCGACCAGATCCGACGACGGAGAAGCAACCGTCGGCTGAGTGGTCGTGGTCGATGCCGCCACATTGATGGTGGCCGTGGTGGTGGCCGCCCCGCTCTGCGCCAGCAACAGGTCTGCCGTCAGCAGAACTCTCGGCTCAAGAGCCTCGATCTTTGCGGCTTTGCGCCGGACTGCGCCCTTAGCTTGCTTCTTTTCGTCAAACGGTGACACGTTGTCACTATCCTTTAGAAAAATCTTATGGCGCAGCCGACTTACCACTTGGGTATAATCGATCGGCCGAATTTATATCCAATTGTAGAAGTTAAGGCACGAACTTTCCTGGTAGCGTAGTACGTGCATAATTCTTTTCAGAAAACGCTAATTATTGTTTTCCGGTTGCAAAAGTTACGGCGCCGGACAGCAAGTAAGCTTCGAAAGTGCGCTTATTGCGAGCATGCAGGCGAAAGACGATCGCCTGACGGGCGGTTCAGCGCAGGGCGCCGTCCTCGTCGCCAAGGCCGTCGAAGAGGCCCGGTTCCGGCTCGTTCTCGGGGTCGAGCAGGTCGGTGCAGCCGATGCCGATCAGGCGGATCGGCCGGCCGTCGGCTTCCGTCTCCAGCATCTCGCAGCCGGTCTGCCAGATCGCCTCCGCCTTGCGGGCGGGAGGATCAACGCGGCGGGACCGGGTGATCGTCTGGAAGTCGGCGGTCTTCAGCTTCAGGACGACGCTGCGCCCCTGAAGGCCGGCGGCGGCGAGGCGGCGCGCGACCGTCTCGCTCAACGGGCGCAAGGCGTCCTTCAGGGCGCCCGCGTCGGCGGTGTCCCAATCGAAGGTCGTCTCCGCCGAAATGCTCTTGCTGGGGGCTTCGGGCTCCACGCGGCGGTCGTCCTGGCCGCGCGCGAAGCGGTGGAGCAGGCGGCCCATCTTTCCGTGGCGGCGGACGAGGTCGATCTCCTGCCAGCCGCGCAGGTCACCCACGGTACGGATGCCGTCCGATTGCAGCTTGCGCTGGAGCACCGGCCCGACGCCCCAGAGGATCGACACCGGTTTCGGCGCCAGGAAATCCAGCGCCTGCGCCCGCCCCACGACCGAGAAGCCGCGCGGCTTTTCCAGGTCCGACGCGATCTTCGCGAACAGCTTGTTGTAGCTGAGCCCCACCGACGCCGTGATGCCCAGCTGGCTTTCGAACCGGCGGACCAGTTCCACCAGCGCCTGCGCCGGGCTGATGCTCAAGCGGTCCCCCACCCCGGAGAGGTCGAGGAAGGCCTCGTCGATGGACAGCGGCTCGACCAGGGGCGTGAAGGCCTGCATCAACGCCCGCGCCTGCCGGCCCACCGCCTTGTACTTCGCCATGTCCGGCGGCAGCACGACGGCGTCCGGGCAGGCCTCCAGCGCCTGCCAGATCGGCATGGCGGACCGCACGCCGGCCATCCGCGCCACGTAGCAGCAGGCCGCGACCACGCCCCGCCGGTCGCCGCCGATGATCAGCGGGCGGCTGACCAGCTCCGGCCGGTCGCGCTTCTCCACCGTGGCGTAGAAGGCGTCGCAGTCGATGTGGCCGATGGGCAGCGCGTGCAGTTCGTCGTGCCGGACCAGCCGCCGGCTGCCGCACTTCGGGCAGCGGGGTTCGGCGCCGCGCAACGCGGCCGCGCAGTCGCGGCACAGAGTCTTGTGGTCGGACAGGGCGAGCATGGCGGCAGTCTAGCAGCCCGTTGCCCACCCCGTCAGCGCACGAAGACGGCGGAATTCGGCCGCGACCAGGCGTGCCCTGTGACAAGCGCGGCGATGACCGACCCGGCCTCTCTAAAACCGGAAACCCCGGTTCAGAAGCCAGCCGAGCGGGCCGGTGAAGACCAGCGGCTTTTCCTGCACCAGCAGGCACAGACACTCCCCATCCCGGTCGGCAACGGCGTGGTGGGGCGAGTGCGCTTCGTAACAGGCCACGTCGCCCACCCGGTATTGGCCGGTCTCGTCCGAAAAGCCGCCCTTCAGGACCAGCAGCATCTCGCTGTCCGTGTGGCGGTGCGCCGGCACGCGGTGGCCGGAGGCCATCCGCAGCAGGCAGGCCGAGGCCGTCCCGGCGCCGATGGCCCAGGCCGAGAGATGGATGCCGGGCACGACGCGCACCCATTCGATGCGGTCCGGATCATCCCCAACGGCGCGCCCCAGCGGGCCGGGCAGCAGGCCGCGCGCCATGGTGGGCGAGGCTTTCGATGCGGGCACCCCGGCGGCTGTTTCCTGGGCCTCGGGCAGCCGCGCCATCACGGCGTCCAGCAGCCCTTCGGACAGCGGCTCGGCCGGAAGCTCGTCCAGCAGGGCGCCGCCGCAGGCTTCCAGTTCCGCCACCTTGCGGCGGCAGTCGGGGCAATAGGGCAGGTGCGAGGCGATCAGGAGCGCCGGCACCTCCCGCAGGCTGCCGGCGGCATAGTCGAGCAGCAGTTCGGGCGAAGGGTGATGGGCCGGCATGGTCACGACAACTGAAAATCGCGTCTATACTTGACCGATACGCTGCGGGAGGGAAGAAGTTTCCGCCCTCGCGCCCGAACGGTCACGGGACCACCGCGTCTTCGCCGTGGCTGGACAGGCCGCGCCGAAAACCCCACCTGTTGCATGGTCCGCCGGCCAAGGAAGGCCGCGGCAAGAAGGAAGAAGGCATGAGCCTCGAACCGAACTTCGAACATCTGCGGGCACGGGCGGTCGAAACGCTGTTCCAGCACCTTGCGGACGCCTGCGTCGGGCTGATCGTCGTCGACAAGGACGCGCGCATCGCCTGGATCGGCGACCGCTACCTGGAATTGCTGAACCATCCCAAGGACCCGCTCGGCAAGCCGGTGGAGGAGGTCATCCCCAACAGCCAGATGCGCCATGTGGTGGAGAGCGGGCAGCCGATGCTGCTCGACCTCATGGAGGTCGGCCGGCGCACCATCGTCGTCACCCGCCTGCCCCTGCGCGACGACGACGGCACGCTGATCGGGGCCATCGGCTTCGCGCTGTTCGACCGGGCGGAGCATCTGCGCCCGCTGATGTCCAAGTATCAGAAGCTCCAGGAGGAGCTGACCCGCGCCCGGCAGGAACTGGCGAACGAGCGGCGCGCCAAATACTCCCTGTCGCAGATGATCGGCAACAGCGACGCGATGCGCGAGGTGAAGCGGCTCGCCCGCCGCGCGGCGCAGATGGACAGCACCGTGCTGCTGCTGGGCGAGACCGGCACCGGCAAGGAGCTGCTGGCCCACGGCATCCACGCCGCCAGCCCGCGCGCCGACCGCGCCTTCGTCGGGGTGAATGTGGCGGCCATCCCGGAAAACCTGCTGGAGGCGGAGCTGTTCGGCGTCGCCCCCGGCGCCTTCACCGGCGCCGACCGGCGGATGCGGGAAGGCAAGTTCCAGCTCGCCAACGGCGGCACGCTGTTCCTGGATGAGATCGGCGACATGCCCCTGCCGCTCCAGGCCAAGCTGCTGCGTGTCTTGCAGGAGCGGGAGTTCGAGGCTGTCGGCTCCAACAAGGTGGTGCGCGTCGATCTGCGCATCATCGCCGCAACCAGCCGCGACCTCGACGCGCTGGTGCGCGACAAGCAGTTCCGGGCCGACCTATACTACCGCCTGAACGTCGTGCCGATCACCCTGCCCCCGTTGCGCGACCGGACGGAGGACATCGGCAGCATCGCCGACCGCATCCTGGACGATCTCGCCATGTCGGCGCTCTCCCCCTCGCGCGAGCTGACGGCGGAGGCCATCGCGGCGCTGGAGGCCTACGACTGGCCGGGCAACGTCCGTGAGTTGCGCAACGTGCTGGAACGGGTCGTGGCGATGACCGACGATTTGGCCCTGACCGCCGCCCATATCCGCGCCGCCCTGCCCCGCGCGCCCCAAGCCGGGCTGGACGCCACGGAGGCCGGTCTGGTCCCCGCCGGCCTTCTGCGCTCCGTCAGCGGCAGCCCCCGCCCCCTCACCGACGTCCTGAAGGACACCGAGCGCGCCGCCATCGTCAGCGCCCTGACCCGCACCGGCGGCGTCAAGGCGCAAGCCGCCAAGCTGCTGGGCATCTCCCGCGCCTCGCTCTACGAGCGCATGCAGGCGTTGGGGATAAGGGAAGAAACGCAATGACAGCAATGCCGTAGGTTGGGTTAAGCGCCAGCGCAACCCAACACACCCCGCCTCGGGAGCATGTTGGGTTGCGCTGGCGCTTAACCCAACCTACGGTTCATCGTCCCATCAATGCGCGCCGTGGAAGGTGCGGTTGATGACGTCCATCTGCTGCTCGCGGGTCAACTTGATGAAGTTCACCGCGTAGCCGGACACCCGGATGGTCAGCTGCGGGTACAGCTCCGGATGGTCCATGGCGTGCAGCAGGGTTTCACGGTCGAAGACGTTGACGTTGATGTGGTGCCCGCCCTGGCCGAAGTAGCCGTCGAGTAGCCCGACCAGATTGTCCACCCGCTCACCCTCCGTCGGGCCGAGCGCGCCGGGCACGATGGTGAAGGTGTAGCTGATCCCGTCCTGCGCGTGCGCATAGGGCAGCTTCGCCACGCTCGCCATCGAGGCCAGGGCCCCCTTCCTGTCGCGGCCGTGCATCGGGTTGGCGCCGGGCGCGAAGGGCTGGCCGGCCTTGCGGCCGTCCGGCGTGTTGCCGGTCTTCTTGCCGTAGACCACGTTCGACGTGATCGTCAGCACTGACTGCGTCGGCACGGCATCCCGGTAAGCCTTCTGCCGGCGCAGCATGCCCATAAAGGTCTCGACCAGCCACACGGCGATGCCGTCCACGCGGTCGTCGTTGTTGCCGAAGGCCGGATACTCGCCCTCGATCGCGAAATCGGTGGCGAGGCCGCGCTCGTCCCGGATGACGTTGACCTTGGCGTGCTTGATCGCCGAAAGGCTGTCCGCGACCACGCTGAGCCCGGCGATGCCGCAGGCCATGGTGCGCAGGATGTCGCGGTCGTGCAGCGCCATTTCCAGCCGCTCGTACATGTACTTGTCGTGCATGTAGTGGATGGCGTTCAGCGTGTTCATGTAGGCCTTGGACAGCCACTCCATCATGGGGAGCAACCGACTGACGACCTCGTCATAGTCCAGCACGTCGCCGGTGACCGGCGCGAAGGCAGGGCCAACCTGTTCGCCCGACACCTCGTCCCGGCCGCCGTTGATGGCGTAGAGCAGCGTCTTGGCGAGGTTGGCGCGGGCGCCGAAGAACTGCATCTGCTTGCCGATGCGCATCGCCGACACGCAGCAGGCGATTCCGTAGTCGTCGCCCCAGAAGGGCCGCATCAGGTCGTCGTTCTCATACTGAACGGAGCAGGTCTTGATGGAGGTCTCCGCGCAGAACTTCTTGAAGCCTTCGGGCAGCTGTTCCGACCACAGCACGGTCAGGTTCGGCTCCGGCGCCGGGCCGAGGTTCACCAGCGTGTGCATCATGCGGAAGCTGTTCTTGGTGACCAGCGTCCGCCCGTCCAGGCTCATGCCGCCGATGCATTCCGTGACCCAGGTCGGGTCGCCAGAGAACAGCTGGTCGTATTCCGGCGTCCGCAGGAAGCGCACCATGCGGAGCTTGATGACGAACTGGTCCATCAACTCCTGCGCTTCCGCCTCGTCGATGCGGCCTTCGCGCAGGTCGCGCTCGATGTAGACGTCCAGGAAGCTGGACACGCGGCCCAGCGACATGGCGGCCCCGTTGGCTTCCTTCACCGCCGCCAGATAGGCGAGGTAGGTCCACTGCACAGCCTCGAAAGCCGTCGCGGCGGGGCGGGTCACGTCGAAGCCGTAGCCGGCAGCCATCGTCACGAGGTCGCGGAGCGCGCGGATCTGCTCCGTGATCTCCTCGCGCAGGCGCAGGGTGTTCTCGTCGATGCGGTCGAGTTCGAGGCTCTTGAACTGGGCCTGCTTGTCCGTGATGAGGATGTCGGCGCCGTAGAGGGCAAGGCGACGGTAGTCGCCGATGATGCGGCCGCGCCCGTAGGCGTCCGGCAGGCCGGTGATGACGCCGGACTTGCGGCAGCGCAGCATCTCCTCGGTGTAGACGTCGAATACGCCGTCGTTGTGCGTCTTGCGCAGCGTCGGGAAGATCTCGTCCAGCTTCGGCGACGGCGTGAACCCGTAGGCCTCCAGCCCCGCCTTGACCATGCGGTAGCCGCCGAAGGGCATGATGGCGCGCTTCAGCGGCTTGTCGGTCTGCAGGCCGACGATGACTTCCAGGTCGCGGTCGATGTAGCCGGGCGCGTGGCTGACGATGGAAGAGAAGACCTCCGTGTCGGCATCCAGCACCCCGCCCTTGGACGCGCGCTCCTCCTTCAGCAGGTCACGGACCTTGCCCCAGAGCTTCGCCGTGCGGTCGCTGGCCGGGGCCAGGAAGGCGCCGTCGCCCTCGTAACCGTGCACGTTCTTGACGAGGAAATCGCGCAGATTGACCTCGGTCCGCCAGGCGCCGGGCGCGAAGCCGCGCCAGGGTTCCAGCGCCGACGCGTCGGTCATCGGGGATTTCGGTTCGATCATCAGGGTGTCCATGACTCGCCTCTTTGCCTTCGGCGGCCGGCCCTGCCCTCCCCGGCGGACCGTGCTGCGGCGTCCGGCGCCAGACCCGACACCGAACTTGCCCACCCAGTAGGCGCCAAATCGACCCTGAAGCTCATTGATCCCGGTCAACCATTCTTTGCGAAAAACGCAAGCCACCCGTCAAATCATCGCAGAGATGTCCAGCGAAGGCGCGGCAATTATTTCGCACCGCATCATTACCTCTTTTGCGCTGCCGTTGAACGAATTTTCAAAATTTGCATTTCCAGATAAACATCATTTCCCTTACCGCAGCACCGCCGCAAGATCGCCAGCCAACCGCGCCAGCGTGCGGCTGAGAGCGTCGGCCACGCTGCCGAGGTCGCCGGGGGTCGCCACCGGTTCCTGCGCCGAGGTGCGCCCCATGCGCTTCAGATGGTCGCCGCCGCGGTCGAAGATGCGCCAGCGCGCCTCCAGCACCGCCGGACCGTTCTCCGCCGCGTCGAAACGGTCCAGCGCGACCTCCACGACCTGATCGAGCGGAAAGTCCCGCGACAGCGGCAGTTCGACCACCTCCATCTGCGGAAGCTGGCCTTCCAGGTCCTGGGCCAGCGTGCGGGTCACCATCTCGTCCATCGGACCGCCCCAGCGGTCGAACTCCTTCACCACCAGCCGGCTGCCGGTCGCGCGCAGCACCATTTCCGGGCGGTCGAGGTAACCGGGGATGCTCACGCTGTCCAACCCCACCACCCGCCGGTTCGCCGTCGCCGCCGGAACGGCGGGCGCCTCGGCCACGGGGACGGCGCTGAGGTGGTAGAAGCGGCTGGGTTGCGTGCCACAGGCGGCGAGCAGGGATAAGGACAGAAGGAGCAGCGGGCGGGTCAGCAGGTGGGTCATGGGGAGGGGCCTCAACCGCGTTTGCCTCGGATCAGGGCTTCGGGGTGTCGTTCCAGATAGTCGGTCAGGCCACGGATCGAGCGGGCCGTGGAGGTCAGCTCGCGCACCAGCGCCTGGAGGTCGTAGGCGACCGGCTTGGTGGTGGCAATCACGCTGTCCGTGGTGCCCAGCGTGCGCCGCGCCTGATCGACGAGGTTGCTGGTGCTCTCCGCCACCTGCCGCAGGGCGCGGATGGTCGGCGCGCCCTCCGTGCCGAGCGCCTGGGTGGTCTTTTCCAGCTCCGACAGGGATCGGTTGAGCGACACCAGCGACTGCGCCACCTCCGGCGAGCCGAGCAGGGCACCGGCCTTCTGGATGGTGTTGCGCAGCTCGCTCACCGTCTCCGCGATGGGGGCGCGGGCCAGCTCCTCCATCAGGTCGGTGGCGGTCTTGGTCGCGGTGTCCAGCACGTTGGGCCGGGACGGAAGCTCCGGATACTCGCCGCTCATGTCGAGCGTCGCCTTCGGCGCCTCGGGGAACAGGTCGAGCGCCACGATCAGCTCCCCCGTCAGCAGGTTGCCGGTGCGCAGCTGCGCCCGCAGGCCCTGCTCCACCATCGCCTTCATCGCGGCGTAGGCCGCATCGGCCTCCGTGGCACCGCCGCGGCCGGCGTCCAGCCGTTCCGGCTCGATGTTCAGCGTCACGGGGATGCGCGCGGCCCCTGTCACCGGGTCCACGTCCAGGCGGATGTCCGTCACCTCGCCCACCCGGATGCCCCGGAACTCCACGGCGGAGCCGTTGTGCAGTCCGCGCACGGACCCGTCGAAATGCACCATGAAGGGAACGCGCCGGGTGAAGCGCGCCTCGCTGGCCGCGCTGCGGCTTTCGTAGAGCGGAAAGTCGGTGCCCTCCGGCGCGGTGGTGCCGGAATCCGACGGGCTGCCGAGCCCCGGCGTCTCGAAGGCGATGCCGCCGGTCGCCAGCGCCTGGAGGGACTCCACGGACAGTGTCGGCCCCTGCGCACCGACCGAAACGGACAGGCCGCTGGCGTTCCAGAAGCGGGTGTTGGGCCGCACGATGCTGTCGTAGGGCGCGTGGATGAAGACGGGCAGGGTCAGGGCCTGCCAGTCCTTGGTGAATTCGTAGCCGACGACCTCGCCCACCTGGATGCCGCGGTAGTAGATCGGCGATCCGGGGCCGAGCCCGCCCAGCCGGTCGGCGCTCAGCGCGAAGCGCCGGCCGGGGGAGCTGGAGCGGATCAGCGGCGGCTCCTCCAGCCCGTGGAACTCGCCCGTCCGGTCGCCCTGGCCGGGGTCCATCCCGATGTAGGCGCCCGACACCAGCGTCCCGAGCCCCGACACCCCGCCAAAGCCGAGCCGCGGCTTCACCACCCAGAAGCGCGTGCCCTGGTTCAGGTAGTTGGCCGCCCCCTTCACCATGCGGACGGTGACGATGACGCCGTTCAGGTCCGGGGCGACCTCCACCCCCTGCACCGTCCCGACGTCCACGTCGCGGTAGCGCACCTTGCTCTTGCCGGCCTCCAGCCCCTCCGCCGTGTCGAAGGTGATGGTGATGCTCGGCCCGCGCTCGCTGAGCGTGCGCCAGGCGAGCCAGCCGCCGATCAGCGCCGCCACCAGCGGCACCAGCCAGACCAGCGGAAGCCCGCGCCGCTTGCGGATCACGGGGGTGGGCGGCTCGCCGTAGGGCGGCTCCGGCAAAGGGCGCTGCTCATCCATGCCGCACCTCCTGCCCCGCAGTGTCCCAGATCAGGCGGGGGTCGAAGGCCTCCGAGGCCAGCATGGTGATGACGACGACGCTGGCGAAGGCGATCGCCCCCAGTTCCGCCTCGACGCTGGCGATGGCGCCGAGTTGGACCAGGGCCGCCAGCAGCGAGATCATGAAGATGTCCACCATCGACCAGCGCCCCACCCCCTCGATCAGGCGGTAGAGCCGCGTGCGGTCGCGCCGCCGCCGGGGGGAGCGCCGCTGCACCGTCACCAGCAGGTAGCCAAGGCCGATCAGCTTCAGCACCGGCACGGTGATGCTGGCGAAGAAGACCAGGATCGCCACCGGCCACATCTCCGCCGCGACCAGCGATTCCACGCCGGACAGGATGGTGTCGGGCTTGCCCGCCCCGAAATAGATCACCGTCATGATCGGCAGCAGGTTGGCCGGAATGTAGAGGATGGTCGCGGAGACGATCAGCGCCCAGCTTCGCCGCACGCTGTCCGGCTTGCGCCGGTGCAGCCCGGCGCCGCAGCGCGGGCAGTCGCCTTCGTCCCCCGCCACGACCTGCTGGCAGTCGTGGCAGGCGGTCAGGCGCGCGTGGCCGACGTGGGCGGGGTTTTCCACGCGGGTCTGCGGGGCCACGCGCTCCCACAGGTCGAAGGGGCTGAGCGTCGCATCGCCCCAGGCCTGGACCAGGATGAAGCCGACCAGCGCCCCCAGCGACGGTCCCGGCGCCAGCGACGCGAGGTCGGACAGCTTCACATAGGCGACGATCAGGCCCAGCAGGAAGACCTCCGCCATCGCCCAGCGGCGCAGGCGGGTGACCATCCGGAGCACCCGGGCCACGCCCGGCGGGCGCCCTCCGAAGGCCAGCGGCATCACCACATAGAGCGTGCCCAGCAACTCCAGCGACGGCGCCGCGAACAGCACGAAGAACACCAGCACGGCCAGCCCTTCGTAGCCCCCCTGCCACAGCGCCAGCGACCCGCTGAGGAGCGACGCGGACTGGGCGCGCCCCTCCAGCTCGAAGGTCAGGATCGGGAACAGGTTGGCGACCACGAACAGGATCAGCGCGGCGATGGTGAGCGCCGCACCACGCTCCAGATCGCCGGAGCGGAAGTGCCGCAGGACGGCGCCGCACCGCGCGCATTCCGCCCGGTGGCCGGGCTTTGGCGGCGGCAAGGCGTGGGGCAGCCCGCAATCGTGGCAGAGAATGAGGGGGCAGAGGATGAGGGGACGGTCTGAAACGGTCATAGCGTTGACTGAACGTTTCCAGACCGGGAAAGGTTCGCGCCCCCAAAGCCATACGAAAAAGCCCTTCCCCCATGCGGAAGGGAAGGGCTTCGATTCTGACCGGTAAGGGGCGCGCTTAGACGAAGAGGTTGAAGCTTCCCATCAGCTTCTGCGTGCCGGACTGACCGAAGGAGATGCTGGCCGCGCTGTTCGCCGCCGAGTTCAACCCGTCGATCATGGTCTGCGTGGCCTGCGACGGGGCATAGGGGGTGTCGCTCTTGCGCGGGGCCTTCGCCACCGTGTCGTAATCCTGGGTGAAGCTGCCCATACTCAACTGGATGGCGTAGTTCTTGGCATCCTTCGGCGACTGGCCCTTTTCACGGGTGAGCCGCAGCGTGTAGTCGCCACGGTCGAGCGTGAAGTCGCCCTGCATCATGCTTTTGAAATTGTCGTAGTCCTTGCCGGCGTCCTTGTTGCTGTCCGCGACGACGGTGCCGAACTTGGACATGACCTGGACGCGCAGCCCCTCGTCGCCGATCTGGCCGAGCGTGACTTCGCCCTTGGTGGTGACGCGGAACTTGTAGAAATCGACCGGGTCGTTGGCGCCCAGAGCGCCGACGACGTTGAGGCGCGTCACGTTCTTGGCCAGCACGCCGATATCGGTGGCAGCGCCGATGGTGTTCGAGGCGGACTTGCGGACGTCCTTGCGGAATTCCTGGGCGTTGGCCGAGGCCGCCTTTTCAGCGTCCTTCTGAGCCTGGAGACGTTCGACGGCAGCGCTGATGGACTTGTTAAGGTCCGACACCATCTGGCCGACGCCGGCCAATGCGTCCGACATGGCACCCTCTCCCCTTAACGGCGCGACTGGTTCTCTGCAAGGTTACGTTACGACATGCAGCGTTAATTGACCATTAATTTTTCGCCGAAAGTTCGGCGAGCTTGCACGCCATCCGGGTGAGCGCACCCTCCAGTTTTTCGCGTCCGCGTGGCTGGAAAAGACGTTGGGTCGGAAACCACGGCCGCACGCCGGTTCCCAACTGCGTCCAGTCGCGGCGGCCAAAGCGCCAGACCGGCACGCCCAGCGCGCCGGCCAGTTCGCTCACCGCCGTGGCCGGCGACAGGACAAGGTCCAGGTTGACCATCAGCGCCGCGATGCCGTCGAAATCATCCTTGAGGTCCAGGTCTTCCCAGCGGTGGATCGGCAGGCCGAAGCGCTCTTCCGCGGCTTCCAGCTCGGCGGCGCAGTCGCCGTACTGCAGGTTCACGAAGGTGATGCCCGGCACGCCGAACACCGCCCCCCACTGGTCGAGCGCCGTGTAGGAGGCCCGGCGCTCCTGGGTAAGGAGCTGGCTGCGCCACGCGATGCCCACCTTCAGGCCCGGACCGAGCGCCGCCACCCGCGCCCGCCAGTCCGCCACCCGCGCGGGGTCGGGGACCAGCCAGCCGGCCCGCGCCGGGAAGTCCCCGAGCGCAGTGCGGAACACCCGCGCCAGGGAGCCCATGGGGGCATGCAGGTCGGCGTCGGTCGCGGGCATCGTCTCCCGCCCCCGCGCATCGACGCTCGGCGCCCGCACGGTTGCGCCCGGAAAGGATCGGGCGAACAGCGGCACCATGCGCCGGTCCACCTCGATCACCACGGCGCGGGCGCGGGCCACGGCCTCCGCGATCAGGGAGGCGAAGAGGATCGTATCCCCCACCCCCTGCTCCGCCCAGATCAGCAGGCGCTTGCCCGTCAGGTCCTCGCCGCGCCACGCCGGCGTGGGTGGCTGCCGCCCCGTGCCCACCCGGCCCGAGGCGAACCGCCAACCATAGCCCGGCCAGCCGCCCGCCAGATCGCCCCGCTCCAGCCGCAGAAGCGCGCGGTTGAAATGGGCCAACGCCAGATCGGGACGAAGCGCCAGCGCGCGCCCGTAGAGACCCTCCGCCTCGTCCATGCGGCCCAGCCGCTGCACGGCAAGCCCCAGGTTGGTCAACGCCTCGGGGTAAGCGGGATCGAGCGCCAGCGCGCGGCGGAAGCAGTGCGCCGCCTCGGCGTGGCGCAACCGCCCTTGCAGCGCGTGTCCGTAGTTGTTGTTGGCCGCCGCCCGCGCCGGGGTCAGCAGCAGGGCGCGCCGGTGCCAGCGTTCGGCCTCCGCGAAGGCTTCCCGGTCACGCAGGGCGTTGCCGAGGTTGGACAGGCTCTCCGCCCGGTCCGGTTCCAGCAGCGCCGCACGCCGCCACGCCGCCAGGGCCTCGTCCGCCCGCCCCTGCGCCTGGACGGCGATGGCGAGGTTGTTCCAGGCCGCCGCAAGGTCGTCCCGCCGGGCCAGCGCCGCGCGGTGGCAGTCTTCCGCCTCCGCCATATGGCCCTGCGCCGCCAGCAGCGCGCCCAGATTGTCGTAGGCTTCAGCGAAGTCCGGCCGGACCGCGAAGGCCGCTTCGAAGCAGGCCGCCGCGTCCCGCGCCCGCCCGAGATCCCGCAGAAGGAGCCCAAAGTCGTTGAGCAGCGCAGGGTTGCGCCCGTCCGTCCGCAGCGCCTCGGCATAAGCGTCGGCCGCGTCGGTCAGGCGCCCGGCGGCGTGCAGCGACGCGGCCCGCGCCCAGGAAAAGGGATCGTCGGAGGTCATCCGTACAGCATTACCCGCAGGGCGGGTTGCGCGCACGCGAAACCCAGCACACCCCACATGGCAAGGTGTGCTGGGTTTCGGCGGCGCTTCAGCCCAACCTACAGACGACGACCAGACGGCTCCGATCAATCCTCCCCGGCCTGCATGACCGGCGGGCGCGGGGCGGCGTTGACCGGGGCGGCGAGCTGGGCGTCCACCACGGCCACCGCCGTCATGTTGACCAGACCGCGCGTGGTCACCGACGGGGTCACGATGTGCACGGGGCGCGCGACCCCCAGCAGCACCGGCCCGACATTCTGCGCGTCGGCCAGGATCTTCAGCATGTTGAAGGCGATGTTCGCGGCGTCCAGGGTCGGCATGACCAGCAGGTTCGCCTCGCCCTTCAGCTTGCTGTCGGGCAGGACGCCCTTGCGCAGCACCTCCGACAGGGCGGCGTCGGCGTGCATCTCGCCGTCGACCTCCAGATCGGGCATCTCGGCGGAGACCAGCTCGTAGGCGGTGCGCATCTTGCGCGCCGACGGCGTGTCGGCCGTGCCGAAGTTGGAATGCGACAGCAGCGCCACCTTCGGCTCGATGCCGAAGCGCTTGACCTCCTCCGCCGCCAGCCGGGCGATCTCGGCCACCTCATCGGCGGTCGGGTCGGGGTTGACGTAGGTGTCGCAGATGAAGTGCGTGCCCTTCTGCGAGATCAGGCCGTTCATCGCGGCGGCGACCTTCACGCCCTTGCGCAGGCCGATCACCCCCAGGATGTGGGCGAAATGGTCGCCGTAGCGGCCGGACGTGCCGCAGACCATCGCGTCGGCCTCGCCCCGGCGGACCATCAGCGCGCCGAAGACGGTCGGCTGGGTGCGCACGATGTTCAGCGCGTTGACCGGCGACACGCCGCGCCGGCCCATCAGCTGCCGGTACAGCTCGGCGTATTTGTGGTAGCGCAGGTCGCGGATGACCTCGATCACCTCCACGTCCTTGCCGGGGCGGATGCGCAGGCTCATCTCCGCGATCAGGCGGTCGATCACCTCGCGCCGGCCGAGCAGGATCGGCTGGGCGATGCCGTCGTCCACCACCACCTGGGCGCAGCGCAGCACGCGCGGGTCCTCGCCCTCGGCGTAGACGACGCGCTTGGGCGCCGCCTTGGCCTTGGTGATGACCGGCTTCATGACGAGGCCAGAGCGGAACACATACTGGCCGAGCTGGTCGCGGTAGGCGCGGAAGTCGGCGATGGGCCGGGTCGCCACACCGGAATCCATGGCCGCCTTGGCCACCGCCGACGACACCTCGATCACGAGGCGCGGGTCGAAGGGCTTGGGCAGGATGTAGTCGGGGCCGAAGCGCAGGTTCTCACCCACATAGGCCGCGGCCACCACGTCCGACGGCTCCGCCTGGGCGAGGCTGGCCATGGCGTGGGTGGCGGCGATCTTCATCGCCTCGTTCACGGTGGTGGCGCCGACGTCCAGCGCGCCGCGGAAGATGAAGGGGAAGCACAGGACGTTGTTGACCTGGTTGGGGAAGTCCGACCGGCCGGTGGCGATGATGGCGTCCGGGCGCGCCTGCCGGGCGAGGTCCGGCATGATCTCCGGCTCCGGGTTGGCGAGCGCCAGGATCAGCGGCTTGTCGGCCATGCGCGCCAGCAGTTCCGGCTTCAGCACCTTGGCGCCCGACAGGCCCAGGAAGATGTCCGCCCCGTCGATCACGTCGGCCAGCACGCGGGCGTCGGTCTCCTGCGCGTAGGCGTCCTTGTAGGGGTTCATCTCCTCGTTGCGGCCCTTGTGGACGACGCCGATGCGGTCCACCAGCCAGACGTTCTCGCGCTTGACGCCCAGGCTGAGCATCAGGTCCAGGCAGGCGATGCCCGCCGCACCGCCGCCGGTGGAGACGACCTTGACCGTGGAGATGTCCTTGCCGACCAGCGCCAAGCCGTTCAGGACGGCCGCACCCACCACGATGGCGGTGCCGTGCTGGTCGTCGTGGAAGACGGGGATCTTCATCCGCTCGCGGCAGCGGCGTTCCACCTCGAAGCAGGCGGGGGCGGCGATGTCTTCCAGATTGATGGCGCCGAAGGTCGGCTCCAGCCGCACGATGGTGTCGACCAGCGCGTCGACGTCCTTCTCGTTCAGCTCCAGGTCGAAGCAGTCGATGCCGGCGAACTTCTTGAAGAGGACGGCCTTGCCCTCCATAACCGGCTTGGCGGCCATCGGACCGATGTCGCCGAGGCCCAGCACCGCCGTGCCGTTGGTGACCACGGCGACGAGGTTGGCGCGCGAGGTCAGCTCGGCCGCCTGGGCCGGGTCGGCGGCGATGGCGGTGGATGCCGCGGCCACGCCCGGCGAATAGGCGAGCGCAAGGTCGCGCTGGTTCGCCATGGGCTTGGTGGCGACGATCGCCAACTTACCGGGCTTCGGGTTCCGGTGGTACTCAAGCGCCATCGCGTCGAAGTCGCCGGACATACGTCCTCTCCCCTTTAACTTGATTTCAGTTAATTTGCCAAGCAATCATTGCCTTCCCCCCGGTTTATACCCGAATTGACCGAGTACCGGAATGGGGAAAGGGGCGGCTCGACGTGAGCCACCCCTTCCTTTTTCAGCAGGTTCGGACCTTGAACCGGTCTCAAACTTGGTAACGGCCGCGACGGCGGCCGCGCGGGCTCGTGCCCGCGAAGCCAAGGTCCGCGGCCCGATCAAAGCCATGGGACCGCCCGGCGTCTGAGGGTACGGAAAGTTCCGACCGAAGGTCGGAACTTTCTGAAAAGAGTCTCAGATGCGGGCGAGCGCCGGTTCCTTGAAGTGCTGCTGATACTCGGCGACGGCCTTGGACTCGTCGAACTCACCTTCCATCTTTGCAACAACGATGGTGGCCACACCGTTGCCGATCAGGTTGGTGATGGCGCGGGCTTCCGACATGAAGCGGTCGACGCCCAGCAGCAGGGCCAGACCCTCGATGGGCAGCTGGCCGGTCGCCGACAGGGTGGCGGCCAGCGTCACGAAGCCGCCGCCGGTCACCGCCGCCGCACCCTTGGAGGTCAGCATCAGCAGGCCGAGGATGGTCAGCTGCTGCCAGATCGTCAGGTCGATGTTGAAGGCCTGGGCGATGAAGATCGCGGCCATCGACAGGTAGATGGAGGTGCCGTCCAGGTTGAAGGAGTAGCCGGTCGGGATGACCAGACCCACGACATGCTTGGAGCAGCCGAACTTCTGCATCTTCTCCATCATGCGCGGCAGCACCGATTCCGACGAGGAGGTGCCGAGCACGATCAGCAGCTCGTCCTTGATGTAGCGCAGGAAGGTCCACAGGCTGAACTTGTACAGCCGCGCGATGGTGCCCAGCACCAGGAAGACGAACAGCGCCATCGTGACGTAGACGGCGGCCATCAGCTGGCCCAGCGAGGTCAGGGACGCCACGCCGTACTTGCCGATGGTGAAGGACATCGCACCGAAGGCACCGAGCGGGGCGACGCGCATCAGGATGCCGATCACGCCGAACAGGGCGTGCGACACCTTCTCGAACACGTCCTCGACCAGCTTGCCCTTCTGGCCCATGGCCGACAGCGCGACGCCGAAGATCACCGCGAAGAACAGGATCTGCAGCATGTCGCCCTTGACGAAGGCGCCGACCACGTTGTCCGGGACGATGTTGGACAGGAACTCCACCGTGGTGTGGTTCTTCGCCTCGGTCGCGTACTTGGCGACGGCGTCGGCCTTCAGCGAGCCGGCCTGGATGTTCATGCCGCCGCCCGGCTTCAGCACGTTGACGACCAGCAGGCCGAGGCCCAGCGCGAAGGTGGTGACGATCTCGAAATACAGGATCGCCTTGCCGCCGACCTTGCCGACCTTCTTCATGTCGCCGATGGACGAGATGCCGGTGACGACCGTCAGGAAGACGATCGGGCCGATGACCATCTTGATCATCTTGATGAAGACGTCGCCCAGCGGCTTCATCTCCACGGCGATGGCCGGATAGAAGTGGCCGAGCAGAATGCCGATCGTGATGGCGGTCAGCACCTGGACGGTCAGGTTCTTGTAGAAAGGCTTCTTTTGGGGTTGCCCGTGGGCGGTCATCTTCGTCTCCTCGCGGCGTTCCTTGGAGGGCGCTCCCGCTCTTTCTCTTTTCGGAAGGTCGGCGGTCGGCCCGGTCATGCCCCCCTTACAGCAATCCGTGTGCCAACGAACGAAGCGAGGATTCGCAGCGCTCTTAAGCCGGCCCTGGGTGAAAATCCGCACGACAAGCCCGGAACCGGTGTGCGAAAATCCGCACACGTCGGTAATCCGCGACCGGTTGTTGCGATGCAGCATGGTTTCAGAGAACGTTGCTTAAGATCGGCCTTCTCCATCGGATGTTTTCCACCGCGCCCGAGCCCCGGACGACGGAGCCTCCCGCTCCCGCCGCTCCCTTTCCGGGGCTGAGCGCGGCGCTGTCCGCGCGGCCGCGCCGGATGATGCTGGTGGCCATCGTGCTGGGCGTGCCGGTCGCCGCCGCGCTGGCGGCCGGCTGGACCGCCTCCGTGGCGCACGAATCCCTGCGCGACCAGGGGCGCGCGCAGCTTGAGCTGTACGAGGCCAGCCTGCGCGCGGAGCTGGAGCGGCACGCCGCCGTCCCCATGGTGATGGCCGGCGACACGGAGGTGGCGGCCCTGCTGGCCTCCCCCACGCCGGACCGCGTGAACCGCATGAACCGCAAGCTGGAGGTGTTCGCGCAGGAGCTGGGCGCCTCCGCGCTCTACGTCATGGACGCCGGCGGCACCACGGTGGCGGCCAGCAACTGGAACAGCGCCGCCAGCTTCGTCGGGCAGAATTTCTCCTACCGCTCCTACTTCCGCGCTGCCATGGAGCGGGGGGAAGGGCATCTCTTCGCGCTCGGCACCACCTCACTCGTCCCCGGCTATTACACCGCGCGGCGGGTCGAGGCGCCCCAGGGTGCGGAAATCCGCACAGGCGGCGCGGCGCTCGGCGCCGTGGTGCTGAAGGTGGGGTTCGAGGCTCTGGAGACCGCCTGGTCGCACGCCCGTGAAAAGGTGCTGGTGACCGATCGCGACGGCGTCGTCTTCATCACAAACACGCCGGCTTGGCGCTACAACGCCCTGCCGCAACGCCTGCCGGTGACCCTGCCCCGCACGCCCGAACCGCCGACCGAGGATGTCCCCACCCTGCCCTGGGCCTTCGGCGGCGCCGGCGACCGCATCGCCCTGCGGGAGGACGGGGAGGAGCGCCGCTTTCTCCTGCAATCGGGCGCCGTGCCCGGCGGCGACTGGACCATCCACGTCCTGACAAACCTGGAGCCGGCCAGCACCCGCGCCCAGCAGGCCGGGCTGCTCGCCGCCGCGGTGGTGGCCCTGACGGCGCTGGCCGGCTACGCGCTGGCGCAGCGGCGGCTGGCGCTGGTCGAGCGGCTGGCAATCCAGGAGGAAGCGCGGGCCGAGTTGGAACGCCGCGTCGCCGAGGCCACCGCCGAGTTGCGCGCCGCCGAAAACGAGCTGACCCAGGCGGCTAAGCTGGCGGCACTGGGCCAGATGTCGGCGGGCATCGCGCACGAGATCAACCAGCCGCTGGCCGCCATCCGCAGCTTCGCCGACAACGCCGTCGTGCTGCTGGAGCGCGACCGGCCCGACGCGGTGCGCGACAATCTGGCGGAAATCGCCGACCTGACCGACCGCATGGCCTCCATCACCCGCCAGTTGAAGGGCTTCGCCCGGCGGGCGTCCGGCACGCTCGGCCCCGTGTCGGTGCAGGCGGCGGTCGGACAGGCGCTCGCCCTGCTGGAGTCGCGCCTGCGCCGGGACGACGTGGCCGTGCAGAGCGACCTGCCGCCGGACCCCGTCTGGGTCATGGGCGAGGACGTGCGGCTTCAGCAGGTGCTGGTCAACCTGATCGGCAACGCCGCCGACGCCATGCGCACCGTGCGCCGCCGCTCGCTGACCATCGCCCTGGCGCTGGAGAGCGAGGACGCCTTGCTGACCGTCCGCGACGTCGGCAGCGGCATCGCGGAGGCCGACCTGCCGCGCCTGTTCGTGCCCTTCTTCACCACCAAGGAGGCCGGCGACGGGCTGGGTCTCGGCCTGTCGATCAGCCACGGCATCGTTGAGGATTTCGGCGGCAGCCTGACCGCCGCCAACCACCCGGACGGCGGCGCCGTCTTCACCATCCGCCTCAAGCGCACGGAGTCCCCCGCATGACGACCGCCGCCGGAACCGTCCTTTTCGTGGATGACGAGCGCGCCGTCCGCCTTGCCGGCCAGCAGGCCCTGGAGCTGGCCGGCTTCGAGGTCACCGCCTGCGACGGGGCGGAGCGCGCCCTGCGGCACCTCGGCCGCGACTGGCCCGGCTGCCTCGTCACCGACGTGCGCATGCCGCAGATGGACGGGCTGGAGCTGATGGAGCGCGCGCTGGCGCTGGACCCGGAGCTGCCGGTCATCCTCATCACCGGCCACGGCGACGTTCCCATGGCGGTGGAAGCGATGCGCCGGGGCGCCTACGATTTCCTGGAAAAGCCCTTCCCGTCCGACCGGCTGGTCGAGGTGGCGCGACGGGCGGTGGAGAAGCGCCGGCTGGTGCTGGAGAACAGGCGCCTGCGCGACCAACTGGCCGGCATTCCCGCGGGCGAGAGCTATCCCATCATCGGTCGCACGCCGGGCATCGAGCGGCTGCGCGCCACCATCGCGACGGTGGCGGACACCGACGCCGACGTGCTGGTGCTGGGCGAGACCGGCACCGGCAAGGAGCTGGTCGCCCGCGCCCTGCACGCCGGCAGCGCGCGCCGCAAGCACCCCTTCGTGGCCCTGAACTGCGGCGCCATGCCCGAATCCATCATCGAGAGCGAGCTGTTCGGCCACGAGGCCGGCGCCTTCACCGGCGCTGCCAAGCGCCGCGTCGGCCGCATCGAGCACGCCAGCGGCGGCACCCTGTTCCTGGACGAGATCGAGAGCATGCCGCTGTCGCTCCAGGTCAAGCTGCTGCGTGTGATCCAGGAACGCGTGGTGGAGCCGCTGGGCTCCAACGAGCTGGTGCCGGTGGACCTGCGCGTCGTCGCCGCGACCAAGGTCGACCTGCGCAAGGCCGCCAGCGCCGGCACCTTCCGCGAAGACCTCTACTACCGCCTGAACGTCGTCGTCGTGACCATCCCGCCCCTGCGCGAGCGCCGCGACGACATCCCCCTGCTGTTCCAGCATTTCGTTTTGCAAGCCGCCGCCCGCTACAACCGCGCCCCACGCGCCCCGACCCCCGCGCAGACCCAACGCCTGATGACCCACGACTGGCCCGGCAACGTCCGCGAACTCCGCAACGCCGCCGACCGCTTCGTCCTGGGCCTGGACGACGCCCTGGCCGTCCCGTCCGGCGGCGCGGCGAGCGGCGGCACCGGCCTGTCGCTGGCCGAGCAGGTGGACCTGTTCGAAAAAAGCCTGATCGAAAGCGAACTCGCCCGCCACAAGGGCAGCGTCAAAGCCACCATCGAAGCGCTGAACGTGCCGAGAAAGACGTTTTACGACAAGTTGAAGCGGTATGGCCTGAGCCGGGAGGACTTTGTGGAGTAGGGAGCGGATGAGACGCTATGAAGCGCTGTGCGACGTGGAAAGGTGTGGTGTTATACGGTTTGCGCGCGAACAAATGGTCGCAAGGACATCAGCAACACGCACCCGAACTTGCCGCGGAATTTCTGACTCCGAATGTTTGGTTCCGACAAGTCAACAAATGACCAGCTACCGACGGTCATTTAGAAATCCGTGATCCGTTCCTGTATATCGCGCGCGAGACCGTCGAGGTCGGCATAAATGAAGGCATCATTGATCCCGAACAGTCGAAGCTCCTGGCGTAGGGATTTTCGGGCTTCGTAAGGGATCACATAACGGCTGCCGCGAAGCGCGAATGACTCGTGTGGCGCCTTTTGGATTGAGAACAGTCCGCCCTGCGCTGGAATCCGCGGCGATAGGTGCGTTGGAAAGAAATAGCCCTCGCTATCAAAGGGGTTGGCGGTGGTCGTGTCTATTGGCGCTTCTTTAACGCGCCAAATATAGAAAGCAGCTGCTCCGGTATAAGCGGGCGTATCAACCTGCTCGCGTTTGAGCCAAGCCTCGTCAGCTTTATCACAGACTGCGAAGTACAGGGCTACAAGCGGGTTGGTCGTCCAGTCCAGAAGTCGCGTGGGTAGAGAGTGGTGTTGGGCCAGCGCCATCCAGTCCCAGTCGTTATCCGGAACCTTGTTCAGAAACGGGAGGGCTGCTGCCTTAAAACGAGCAAGGGCGCCTCGTTCGTCGACGATTTCGCTGCTGTATCGCAGGTTTAAGACGAGCTTCCCGGGCTTGGGGACCTGTGGAGCGGTGGTAATGCGGCCAATCTTTGGAAGCAGCTTCCAATCGTCACGCTTTTCCCCCCTAAAAAAGTAACCACTGTCTGGCATGAACCGACACATGATCTCGCGAAATTGGCTAAAATTTTCGATTGCGCCACCTTCATACAATCTCGCCATCATACATTCCCTTATATCGTTGCCCCACAGGGACTCACACCCCCTTTATAATCTGTAGCATGCTTATACGTCACCAACGACAGTTGCATAAAGTTTCATTTGAAATGCCTATTCCGGCATATCGCCGCACAATATCCCGCCTGAGACGTGTTGAAGCACTGGGCGCGCGGAAAGCGCGATAAAAACAGAACATTGAGGGCGCGTTTTGGTGGCTAAATGAGATCGTACACTCGCCAAGGCGCACATCCGCACTTGACACAAAACAAATTTTTAGAATTGATCAGTCGCTCATTCCGCAGCGAGAGCATGGGCAAAACTCTCCACGCCCTGCCGCCCCTCATCCGTCAGCCCGTAACTCCCCTTCACCACACGCTCGAACCACCCGTACACGTTCCGCTGGAGGATTGCCGCCACATCCCTCGGTGCCCCGGCCGCGCGCATGGCCTTCAGCGTCATCGGGCCGTCCTTCAGCAGGCGGGCGCAGCGCAGGGCGTCCTGGCGGTAGGCGGTGACGATGGGGACGCGGGTGGAGCCGCCGCGGTTGGGGTCGCCTTTGCGCTTTCGGTGTTCGCCGAGCAGGCGGGTGGTACGCTTCTTGTCTTTGCGGGGGGTGTAGGGGGTGGGGTCGAGCAGGACCTCCACCTGATGGCCCTCGACGCGGCCGGGGTCCACGATCAGCAGGCCGACGCCGAGGCGGCGGCAGAGCTTTTTCACGCCGCTGTCGTAGGGGGACGGGCCGGTGGCTTTTCGGCCGGGCTGGGGGACGGCGAGGTAGACGGTGTCGGTGAGGCTGAGCCGGTCCACGCCCTGGAGCAGCAGGTCCAGGGTGAAGCGCTTCTTCAGTTCGACGATCAGCGGCGGCTCGTCGCCGCGCAGGGCGACGATGTCGCAGCCCTGGACTTCGGCTTTGACGTCGTAGCCCTGGGATTCGAGGAAGGCTTTGACGGGGGCGTAGAGGTCGGTTTCGGCGGTAATGGGCACGGGGCTTTGTCGAGTGGGAGAACCCTCACCCGGCGCTTCGCGCCACCCTCTCCCGGGGCGGGAGAGGGGATTGTCCCGAAGGGCCGCGCGATGCCGGACCCCCTCACCCTACCCTCTCCCCAGAGGAAGAGGGGAAAAAAGTGGGGTCCAGGGGCCGTCAGGCCCCTGGCTGGGGGCGCGAGGGGACAGGGTCCCCTCGCTTTACCGTCACGCCGCGGCCTTCTGCTTGCGCAAGATGCCCAGGATGTCCGAGGCGGCCTTGGGGATGTTGGTGCCGGGGCCGTAGATGGCGGCGGCGCCGGCCTTGTAGAGGTAGTCGTAGTCCTGGGGCGGGATGACGCCACCGCAGACGACCAGGATGTCGCCGGCGCCCTGCTTGCGCAGTTCCTCGACGAGCTGCGGGACCAGCGTCTTGTGGCCCGCCGCCTGCGACGACACACCGATGACGTGCACGTCGTTCTCGATGGCCTGGCGGGCGGCTTCCTCCGGGGTCTGGAACAGCGGACCGATGTCCACGTCGAAGCCGATGTCGGCGAAGCTGGTGGCGATCACCTTGGCGCCGCGGTCGTGGCCGTCCTGGCCCATCTTCACGACGAGGATGCGCGGGCGGCGGCCTTCCTCGGCGGCGAAGACGGACACCTCCTCCTGGATGCGCTTGAAGCCCTCATCGCCCTCATAGGCGGCGCCGTAGACGCCGGAGACGGAGCGGATGACCGCCACATGGCGGGTGAAGGCCTTTTCCAGCGCGTCGGAGATCTCGCCGACGGTGGCGCGGGCGCGGGTGGCCTCGACCGACAGGGCCAGCAGGTTGCCGGACTTCTCGGTTGCCGCCTTGGTCAGAGCCTCCAGGGCGGCGCGGCACTTGGCCTCGTCGCGGGTCGAGCGGACCTTTTGCAGGCGGGCGATCTGCGCCTCGCGGACGGCGGTGTTGTCGATGTCCAGCACGTCGACCATCTCGGGGTTTTCCGGACGGTACTTGTTGACGCCGACGATGACTTCCTCGCCCCGGTCGATGCAGGCCTGACGGCGGGCGGCGGCCTCCTCGATCAGCAGCTTGGGCATGCCGGACTCGACGGCCTTGGTCATGCCGCCCATGTCCTCGACCTTGTTGATGAGGTCGAGCGCGGCCTTGGCGAGGCTGTGGGTCAGGTGCTCGATGTAGTAGGAGCCGCCGAGCGGATCGACCACGTTGGTCACGCCCGATTCCTCGGCGATGATCAGCTGCGTGTTGCGGGCGATGCGGGCGGAGAACTTGGTCGGCAGGCCCAGCGCCTCGTCGAAGGCGTTGGTGTGCAGCGACTGGGTGCCGCCCAGCACCGCTGCCATCGCCTCGATGGTGGTGCGGATGACGTTGTTGTAGGGGTCCTGCTCCGTCAGCGACACGCCGGAGGTCTGGCAGTGGGTGCGCAGGGCCAGCGAGCGGGCGTCCTTCGGCTCGAACTTCTGCTTCATCAGGGTGGACCACAGCAGGCGCGCGGCGCGCAGCTTGGCGATCTCCATGAAGAAGTTCATGCCGATGGAGAAGAAGAAGGACAGGCGCGGCGCGAACTTGTCGACCGGCAGCCCCTTCGACATGGCGGCGCGGACGTATTCCAGGCCGTCGGCGATGGTGAAGGCCAGTTCCTGCACCGCCGTCGCGCCGGCCTCCTGCATGTGGTAGCCGGAGATCGAGATCGAGTTGAACTTCGGCATGTTCAGCGCCGTGTACTCGATGATGTCCGCAATGATCCGCATCGAGGGTTCGGGCGGATAGATGTAGGTGTTGCGGACCATGAACTCCTTGAGGATATCGTTCTGGATGGTGCCGCTGAGCTTGTCCTGGCTGACGCCCTGCTCTTCCGCCGCGACGATGTAACCGGCGAGGATCGGCAGCACGGCGCCGTTCATGGTCATCGACACCGACATCTTGTCGAGCGGGATGCCGTCGAAGAGGATCTTCATGTCCTCGACGCTGTCGATGGCGACACCGGCCTTGCCCACATCGCCGACGACGCGCGGGTGGTCGCTGTCATAGCCGCGGTGGGTGGCGAGGTCGAAGGCGACCGACAGGCCCATCTGGCCGGCCTTCAGGTTCGCCTTGTAGAAGGCGTTTGACTCCTCGGCGGTGGAGAAGCCGGCGTACTGGCGGATGGTCCAGGGCTTCACCGCGTACATCGTCGCGCGCGGGCCGCGCGTGAAGGGCGGGAAGCCGGGCAGGCTGTCGAGTTCCAGCCCTTCCAGATCTTCGGCGGTGTAGAGCGCCTTGACGTCCAGGCCTTCCGGCGTCTGCCAGATCAGGTCGTCGAGTTTCCCGTCGGCTCCGATGTCCTTGGCCGCGAGGGCCTGCCAGTCGGCCAGGGTCTTCTTCGGGAAATCGCTCATGGGACGCCTCCTCGACACCGCGTGATTTGAAATTCTTGATGAGGATGAATAAGTGGCGGGGTGTTGCCCCCTCCCCGACCCTCCCCCGCTGTCGCGGGAGAGGGGGCTTAGAGTTCCCTCCACCGCCAAGGGCGGGGGAGGGTTAGGGAGGGGGCAAGACCCTCGCCGAAATTACGCCTGCGACCGGCGGGCGACGACCTTCCAGGCGGCCTGCATGATGGCGGCACCCAGGGCGGTCTTCAGGATCGTGGCGGCCCAGAAGGGCGTCAGGCCCAGGGCGATCGCCTTCTCGACACCGAACAGGGTGGCCATCCAGGCCACGCCCGGCACGAAGACCAGCGCGTGGCCCAGCGTCAGGGCGGCCAGCGCCTTCGCCGGGGTGCGGTCCCAGCCGCGCTCGGCGAGCCAGCCGGTGACGCCGGCGGCCAGAACGAAGCCCAGCAGGTAGCCGGCGGTCGGGCCCGCCATGTAGGCCGGGCCGGCGCCCGCACCGGCGAAGACCGGCAGACCGGCCAGACCCTCGGCCAGATACAGCAGAACCGTCGCCGTGGCGAGGCGACTGCCGTAGGCCATGCCCAGCAGGATGACGACCATGGACTGCATGGTCATCGGCACCGGCCAGAACGGGACCTGCACCTTGGCCGAAACCGCCAGCAGCGCGCTGCCGAGAACCGCGGCCGCGACGGCCTTGAGCAGGCCGCCCTTCGGGGCGACCGTTTCAAGAAGCGAAGCCGAACGGTCCGAAAGCGTGATTCCGTAAGCCATCGTCACTCAACCTTTCCCTTTGTCGGAGCGTCGGACATGAGCCAGCAACCGGGGCTCACGCGAACTCCAGGATTTTCTGATCGACCGCCAGGCTGGAGCCCGGCGTCGCGTGCACTTTGGACACCACGCCATCCTGCGCCGCGCGCAGAATGTTTTCCATCTTCATCGCTTCGACCACGGCCAGCACCTCGCCGGCCTTGACCTCCTGCCCTTCGGTCACGGCGACCGAGACGAGCAGGCCGGGCATCGGCGACAGCAGGAACTTGGACATGTCCGGCGGCGCCTTCACCGGCATCAGCGCATCGTACTTCGCCGCCTTCGGGGTCAGCACCTTCACCAGGGCCTGCGAACCGGCGTGGAACAGGCGGTAGCCGACGCCCACACGGTCGACCTGGATGCAGACATGCTCGCCGTTCACGGTGCCGCGGAACAGCGGCTCGCCCAGGTTCCAGTCGCTCCACACCGCGTGGTGCTTGCCGGCGATGTCGACGGTGTAGCCGACGCGCTGCGGGCTGCCCTCGCTCGGGTGCAGGTGCACCGGATGCTGCTCGCCGTTGATCACCACGACCCAGTCGTCGCGGACGCGGATCTTGTTGCCCGGCATCTTGCCGCTGATCTGGATGTCGCGGTCGTTCAGGCAGCGGTGGATCACCGCGGCCACCGCGATCAGGATCGCCGGGTCTTCCGGCGGCAAATCGGAAGCGTGGAAGCCATCCGGATATTCCTCGGCGATGAAGTTGGTGGTCAGCCGGCCTTCGACGAAGCGCTGGTTGGCCATCAGGGAGGCGAGGAACGGAATGTTGTGGCTGACGCCGCGGATGTAATACTGGTCCAGCGCCTCACGCATGCGGGCGATGGCGGCATCGCGCGTGGAACCCCAGGTGCACAGCTTGGCGATCATGGGGTCGTAGAACATGGAGATCTCGCCGCCCTCATACACGCCGGTGTCGACGCGGACGTGCGGGTCCTCGGTCGGCGGGCGGTAGTGGGTCAGGCGGCCGGTGGACGGCAGGAAGTTGCGGAACGGATCCTCGGCGTAGACGCGGGCCTCGATGGACCAGCCGTGCAGGCGGACGTCTTCCTGCTTGATGGTCAGCTTCTCGCCCGCCGCGACGCGGATCATCAGCTCGACGAGGTCGAAGCCGGTGATCAGTTCGGTGACCGGATGTTCCACCTGGAGGCGGGTGTTCATCTCCAGGAAGTAGAAGTTGCGCTCCGCGTCCACGATGAACTCGACCGTACCGGCGGACTTGTAGTCCACGGCGCGGGCGAGCGCCACGGCCTGCTCGCCCATCGCCTTGCGGGTGGCGGCGTCGAGGAAGGGCGACGGCGCCTCCTCGATGACCTTCTGGTGGCGGCGCTGGATCGAGCATTCACGCTCGCCCAGGTACAGGGCCGTGCCCTGCCCGTCGGCCAGCACCTGGATTTCGATGTGGCGCGGCTGCTGGATGTACTTCTCGACGAAGACGCGGTCGTCCGCGAAGGAGGAGCGCGCCTCGTTCTGGGCTGAGCGGAAGCCTTCGCGGGCCTCCTCGTCGTTCCAGGCCACGCGCATGCCCTTGCCGCCGCCGCCGGCCGAGGCCTTGATCATCACCGGGTAGCCGATGTCGCGGGCGATGGTGACCGCCTCGTTGTCGTCGGCGATGACGCCCAGATAGCCGGGCACGGTCGAGACGCCGGCGGCCTTGGCCAGCTTCTTCGACTCGATCTTGTCGCCCATGGCCTGGATGGCGTGGGCGTCCGGACCGATGAAGGCGATGCCGGCGGCGGCCAGCGCCTCCTGGAACTCACGCTTTTCCGACAGGAAGCCATAGCCGGGGTGGACGGCCTGGGCGCCGGTCTTCTTGCAGGCCTCGACGATGCGGTCGACCAGCAGATAGCTCTGGGCAGAAGGAGCGGCGCCGATGTGGACGGCCTCGTCGGCCATCTCGACGTGCAGGGCGTTCTTGTCGGCGTCCGAATAGACGGCCACCGTCTTGATGCCCATGCGGCGCGCCGTGCGGATGACGCGGCAGGCGATTTCGCCGCGGTTCGCGATCAGGATCTTCGAAAACATGTTCGTCATTGGGCGGCGCGCCTTAGAGCGGGATGTTGTCGTGCTTGCGCCAGGGATTCTGGAGCTGCTTGTTCTTCAGCATGGACAGCGCCTTGATGACGCGGCGGCGGGTGCCGTGCGGCATGATGACGTCGTCGATGTAGCCGCGGGAGGCCGCCACGAACGGGTTGGCGAACTTCTGACGGTATTCCTCGGTGCGCGCCTCGATCTTCGCGGCGTCGCCGATGTCGCCGCGGAAGATGATCTCCACCGCGCCCTTCGGACCCATCACCGCGATTTCCGCCGAGGGCCAGGCGTAGTTGATGTCGCCGCGCAGGTGCTTGGACGCCATGACGTCGTAGGCGCCGCCGTAGGCCTTGCGGGTGATGACGGTGATCTTCGGCACGGTGGCCTCGGCGTAGGCGAACAGCAGCTTGGCGCCGTGCTTGATGATGCCGCCGTACTCCTGAGAGGTGCCGGGCATGAAGCCGGGGACGTCCACCAGGGTCAGGATCGGGATCTCGAAGGCGTCGCAGAAGCGCACGAAGCGCGCGGCCTTCTTGGAGCTGTCGATGTCCAGGCAGCCGGCGAGAACCATCGGCTGGTTGGCGACGATGCCGACCGTGGTGCCGTTCATGCGGCCGAAGCCGATGATGATGTTCTTGGCGTAGTCGGGCTGAAGCTCGAAGAAGTCGCCCTCGTCGACCGTCTTCAGGATCAGCTCCTTCATGTCGTAGGGCTTGTTCGGGTTCTCCGGCACCAGCGTGTCGAGCGAGAAGTCGTCGCGGTCGATCGGGTCGGTGCAGGGACGCTCCGGCGCCTTCTCACGGTTCGACGACGGCAGGAAGTCGATGAAGCGGCGCAGCTGAAGCAGCGCCTCCACGTCGTTCTCGAAGGCCATGTCGGACACGCCGGACTTGCTGGAGTGCGTGACCGCACCGCCCAGCTCTTCCGCCGTGACGACCTCGTGCGTGACGGTCTTCACCACGTCCGGACCGGTCACGAACATGTAGGAGCTGTCCTTCACCATAAAGATGAAGTCCGTCATGGCCGGCGAATACACCGCACCGCCCGCGCACGGCCCCATGATGAGGGAGATCTGCGGAATCACGCCCGACGCGTTGACGTTGCGCTGGAACACCTCGGCATAGCCGCCGAGCGAGGCAACACCTTCCTGGATGCGCGCGCCGCCGCTGTCGTTCAGGCCGATCACGGGCGCCCCGACCTTCATGGCCTGGTCCATAATCTTGCAGATCTTCTCCGCGTGCGCTTCCGACAGGGAGCCGCCGAAGACCGTGAAATCCTGGCTGAAGACGAAGACGAGGCGTCCGTTGACCGTGCCGTGGCCGGTCACCACGCCGTCGCCGGGAACCTTCTGGTCTTCCATGCCGAAGTCGTTGCAGCGGTGCTGAACGAACATGTCGAACTCTTCGAACGAGCCTTCGTCGAGGAACAGTTCGATGCGCTCGCGCGCGGTCAGCTTGCCCTTGGCATGCTGGGATGCGATGCGCTTTTCACCGCCGCCCAGACGCGCCCCGGCGCGCATGGATTCCAACTTGGCCAGAATTTCTTGCATCAGGCGATTCCCACTTTGGCGAGCGGCGGGGGGTTTGCGATTCTTGCGTCATGCCCTCGCCGGAACGCTTGGATTATTCACAAGATTTGCAACAGGGCAATTGGCCGGCGCTGAAAAATGTGCGAAGTTGCGAACAAGTTTGCAAAACCGAGTCATAGTTTGCCAAGGTTGCAAATATGCGGTCCGGCATAGCGCGCGGGTGGTAAGGATCCGATGCAGAAGCTCTATCTCGGCTATAAGCTCCGACGTCTGCGGGAGCAGCGCGGCCTGACCCAGGCGGCGCTCGCCAAGACGCTGGACCTGTCGCCCAGCTATTTGAATCAGCTGGAAAACAACCAGCGCCCGCTGACTCTTCCGGTGCTGCTGAAGATCTCCGCGGTGTTCGAGGTGGACCTGTCCAACTTCGTTGAGGACGAGGACAGTCGGCTCGTCGCCGACCTGCGCGAGGCGCTGGCCGACCCGCTGTTCGCCGGGGCGCCGCTGACCAACGCAGAACTTCGCAACGCCGTGGGCTCCAGCCCGGAACTGGCGCGCCGGGTGCTCAGCCTCCATCAGGCGTACCAGAAACTGCATGAGAAGGTTCAGTCGCTGGCCGACAGCCTGTCGAACCAGGAACAGGGCGACACCTTCGCCGGGCCGCAGTTCCCGTATGAAGAGGTGCGCGACTACTTCCACTACTGCAACAACTACATCGGCCCGCTGGACGAGGCGGCGGAACAGCTGTGGGACAAGGAGAAGATTCACTCCGGCGCCATGCTGAACGAGTTGGCCGCCTATTTGAAGCGCCGGCACGACGTGCGCGTGAAGATCGTCGCCGACGACGGCGAGACGGCCATGCGCAGCTATGACGAGACCACCGGCACGCTGCGCCTGTCCGCCCTGCTGAACGGGCCGAGCCGCGCCTTTCACATGGCGCACCAGATCGCCCTGCTGGGATTCGGCGACATGATCGAGAATCTGGTGGCCCAGGGCAAATTCTCCAGCGAGGACGCCCAGTCCATCTGCCGGGTCGGGCTTGCGAACTACTTCGCAGGCGCCCTGGTCATGCCCTACCGCGCCTTCGCCGCCCAGGCCCGCGCGCTGCGCCACGATGTGGAGCAGTTGCAAAGCCGCTTCGGCGCCAGCTTCGAACAGGTCTGCCACCGCCTGTCCACCCTGCAACGGCCGGGGGCGCGCGGCCTTCCCTTCTACTTCGTGCGGGTGGACATGGCGGGGAACATCACCAAGCGGCACTCCGCCACGCGCTTCCACTTCGCGCGCTTCGGCGGCGCCTGCCCACTGTGGAACGTGCACGAAGCCTTCGCCCAGCCCGGCAAGATCCTGGTGCAGTTCGCCAAGATGCCCGACCGCACCACCTACATCGGCATCGCCCGCACCGTGACCAAGCGCGGCGGCGCCTACCTGAAGCCGTCACGCCAGTTCGCGGTGGGGCTGGGCTGCGAGGCAACCTACGCCAGCGAGATCGTGTATGCGGCGGGCATCGACACCTCCAACGAGGCCGCCGCCGTGCCCATCGGCGTGAACTGCCGCATCTGCGAGCGCACCGACTGCCAGCAACGCGCCTTCCCGCCCATCGGCAGCCAGTTGTCGGTGGACGAGTCGCACCGCAGCTTCGTACCGTACCTCTTCACGCAGGCGGGGCGGGTGGAGGAGAGCGCGTAGGCGTGGGCGCCGCCCCTCCCCACCCTTGAAGGAAAACCTATCGCCGCTCAGGGCGCGGTGACGACCTTCGGCAGATTGTCCAGCCCACCGCGATAGACGCCGCGGATGGTCTTTTCCGCCGTCGCGCGGTCGGCGCCGGGAGCTGGGTCGAAGGTGGAACTCCAGACGACCGTGCTGCCCTTGCCCGACGGCTTCACCTGCATGGTCGAGACGTAGTTCGACACCGGCAGGATCTTCTGGTTGGTGCCATTGTCGAGGATCTTATAGGTGAGCTTCTGCGCCTTCGCGTCATGGCGCAGAAGCGTTTCGACCAGCACCGGACCTCCCAGGTTGATGTGGCGCTGGGAACCGCGCGCGTTGCCCTCCGACGTGGTCATGGACTTGACCGCCGGATGCCATTCCAGAGCGGCGAAGTTCCCGATCACGCTCCACACCTTGGCCGCCGGGACGTCGAGCTGGACGGTCTCCACAACCTTGATCTTATCGGCCGCCTGCGCGGTGGAGGCCGCCACAATCGCAAGGACGGAGGCCGCAGCCGCCATCTTGATGGCCTTTGTCGAACCGAGCGTTCCCCAAAATGCTTTTGCCATTGCGACCTCGCGTGAAAATTGACGAACACAGCGAAGGCGAACGTGCTGCAATGCACATGCGTCGTCCGCTGTGACACTGCGTCGTTATATTTGGTCTGTTGTCTCAGAAAAATTGTACTTAAGAACAGCAATTTCGCTTCGGAGGACGCTATGCGAAACCACAGTCTTACGAACTGCGATCCTTAACCGCGCCGATCAGGAATTCCTTGTTCCCCTCGGGACCGGTGATCGGGCTTTCGGTGATGTCGAGCACCCGCCAGCCGGGCAGCCCGTCGAGCCAGGCGCGGATGCGGTCGCAGACTTCCTGGTGAAGTTCCGGCTCGCGGACCACGCCGCCCTTGCCGACGCGGCCCTTGCCGACTTCGAACTGCGGCTTGATCAGCGCCACGAGGCGACCTCCGGGGACCGTAAGGGCGAGCGCCGCCGGCAGGACCACCTCCAGCCCGATGAAGCTGGCGTCGCAGACCACGAGGTCCACCGGGTCGGGAATCTCGGCCGCGGTCAGGTGGCGGGCGTTGGTCTTTTCCAGCACCACCACGCGTGGGTCGTTGCGCAGCTTCCAGGCCAACTGCCCGTGCCCGACATCCACGGCGTAGACCTTCGCGGCCCCGCGCGTCAGCAGCACGTCGGTGAAGCCACCCGTCGAGGCGCCCACATCGATGGCCGTCAGGCCGGTCGGGTCGATGCCGAAGGCATCCAGCCCCTTCACCAGCTTCAGCCCGCCGCGCGACACCCAAGGATGGTCCTGGCCCTTCAGCGACAGCGGCGCGTCCTCGGCGATCTGGTCGCCGGCCTTGTCGATGCGCCGGGTGTCGGAATAGACCAGCCCGGCGAGGATCAGCGCCTGCGCCTTGGCACGGCTTTCCGCCAGCCCGCGCTCCACCAGTGCCACATCCGCCCGCACCCGCGCCATCGCTCCCCCGGCCTCAGAACGGAAGGTCGATCACGAAGCGCACGCCGGGCTCGTTCGGCTCGGCGCGGAGCCGGCCCTTGAGCTGACCCGCGAAGGCCCGCGCCACCTTCATGCCCAACGTGTCGGCGCGCGCCACGTCCAGGCCCGGCGGCAGGCCGATTCCATGATCGGCGATGGTCAGGCGCCGGCCACCCTCGGGCAACGGCAGAAGGCCGACCTCGATCTCGCCGGGCGTGCCCGACGGGTAGGCGAACTTGATCGCGTTGCCGACCAACTCGTTCACGATGAGGGCGAGCGGGATGACCGAATCGACCGGCAGCATCGCCTCCTCCACCGACACGACGATCCGGCGGTTGGCGCCCGCGGCGGCGAAATTGCCTTCCAATTCCCGGCAGGCGTCCTTCAGGTAGGCCGCGAAGTCCACGAGGCTGCCGCGGCTGGCGCCATGGATGCGCTGGTGCGCCTGGGTCACGGTGCCGATGCGCCCGCAAGCCTCCTGAAAGGCGCGGCGCATCTCCGGATCCTTGGCGGACAGGGTCTGGAGGGTCATCAGGCTTGACACGAGCTGGAGCGTGTTTTTGACCCGGTGGCTGACCTCTCGAATCTGTTGGTCGGCCGACTCGGTGTTGTCCGGGGCGGCGGCGAGAAGGGTCACCAGCAGCGCCTGCGAGGCCCCGTTGAGGCGCTTCACGTCCATGTCCCACGCCTGCCGGTCCGGTCCGGTCACGCGGATGCGCTTGGGCTGGCCGGTGCGCGCGACTTCCGCAAACAGCGTCCCGTCGGCCGCCGAAAACAGCCCGGAGAGCGATTGCCCCGCGGCGATGCCGAGCGCCCGCAGGGCGGCGTTGGCGTAGCGGCAGGCTTGATTTGCGGCGTCGACCACGGCGGTGGGGGCCGGTGACTGCTCCACCACCTCGCGCAGCAGATCACCATCGATCGCGCCGAGGCCGGCCGACCGAAGCTGATCGTCCTCGGACCCGCGGCCGGCTCCCGCTGCGAACACCTGCGGCATTTTACGAAACACCCATCCCGCCATATTCGTTAATTTTCTATTGTTTTCGAATTGTAAGACAGAGGCTCCGACCACACCAGAAAAAGAAACCCGGGCCACGCCCTACAAACGGAGTATTCCATTGGACGTGGCTGCGAAAATCCGCTGATTGGAACGGCGGTGAGCCTTCCTGTTGGCTTCCACGATGCCGTGGGTTGCTCCCCTAGGCCCGCGCCGCGGCCGGCTCCATGCCCAGCGCCTGCAAGGCGGTGGCGACGATGTGGCGGGCGGAGAGCCCGGCCTCTTCGTACTGCTTGGCCGGGCTGTCGTGGTCGAGGAAGCGGTCGGGCAGCACCAGCGGGCGGATCTTCAGGCCGCCGTCGAGCAGGCCAGCGGTGGCCAGGAACTGCAGCACGAAGCTGCCAAAACCGCCGACCGAGCCCTCCTCGATGGTGATCAGCACCTCGTGGTGCAGGGCCAGCTGGCGCACGAGGTCCTCGTCCAGCGGCTTGGCGAAGCGCGCGTCGGCCACCGTGGTGGACAGGCCCCGCGCGGCCAGCTCGGCCGCCGCCTTGCGCGCCTCGCCCAGGCGGGTGCCGTAGCTGAGGATGGCCACCTTGCTGCCTTCCTGCACCACCCGGCCCTTGCCGATGGGCAGCACCAGCCCGCGCCCCGGCAGTTCCAGCCCGACGCCCTCGCCGCGCGGGTAGCGCAGCGCGGAGGCGCGGTCGTCGATGGCCGCGCTGGTCGCCACCATGTGCATCAGCTCCACCTCATCCGCCGCGGCCATCAGCACGATGTCGGGCAGGCAGCCCAGATAGGCCACGTCGAAGGAGCCGGCGTGGGTGGCCCCGTCCGCCCCGACCAGCCCGGCGCGGTCGAGCGCGAAGCGCACCGGCAGGTGCTGCAGCACGACGTCGTGCACCACCTGGTCGTAGGCGCGCTGGAGGAAGGTGGAGTAGATGGCGCAGAACGGCCGGAAGCCCTCGCAGGCCAGGCCGGCGGCGAAGGTCACCGCGTGCTGCTCGGCGATGCCGACGTCGAAGCAGCGGTCCGGGAAGCGCTGGGCGAACAGGTCGAGCCCGGTGCCGGACGGCATGGCCGCGGTGATGGCGAGCACGGACGGGTCGGCCTGGGCCTCGGCGATCAGGGCGTTGGCGAAGACGCGGGTGTAGGTCGGGGCGTTGGAGGCCGGCTTGGCCTGGGCGCCGGTGATGACGTCGAACTTGGCGACGGCG
>NZ_JBPXMQ020000007.1:0-216295 GCF_053470405.2 Azospirillum mesophilum | reverse complement strand
TTCCGGGCCATTGCCACACGCTACGACAAGCTTGCCAGCACCTTTCTGGCCGCCGTTTACCTCGTCTCGGCTGTCATCTGGCTCAACTGACGACACGCTCTAAGGTCGCAGGGGCGGTTGGCGGCCCTGTGACCGTTGGAAATTCGCGATAAACGCGTATAAAATTGAGGTTCAAAGGGGAAATTCCCGCCACCGCGCGAGAGAGTGCGCCCATGGCCGATCCCATCACCGCCCTCGTCGTGGACGACGAGGAGATGAGCCGAGCCCTCGTCTCCGGCTACCTGGCGCGCATGGGCTATCGAACCCTGGGCGCCGGCACGGCGGAGGAGGCCTGGAGGCTGCTGGCGGACCTGCGGGAGGCGGTGCATGTCGTCCTGCTCGACCGGCAACTGCCGGGCATGGACGGGATGGAGCTGTTCCGGCGCATGAAGGCCGACCCCGACCTGTCGGTCATCCCGGTCATCATGCAGACCATCTCCGACGCCAGCGCGGACATCGCGGAGGCGATCCAGGCCGGCGTCTTCTACTACCTCGCCAAGCCCTACCCCGGCGAATTGCTGCAGTCCATCGCCGCCGCCGCCGTGGACGACCACATGCGCCTGAAGCGGCTTCAGGGCGACGTCCGGTCGCGCACCGACGCCATGGCGTTGATGCGCGAGGGCTGCTTCCGCTTCCGCACCCCGCAGGAGGCGCACAACCTCGCCATCGCCGTGTCCTCCATCATCCCAAAGGCGCGCGGGCTTGCCTTCGGCTTGGTGGAACTGCTGCTGAACGCGGTGGAGCACGGCAACCTCGGCATCGGCTACAAGGCCAAGGGGGAGCTGAAGCAGGGCAACATGCTCGCCCGCGAGATCGCGCACCGGCTGGCCCTGGCCGAAAATCGCGACAAGACCGCAACCCTGTGCGTGCAGCGCGAGCTTTCCCGCGTCGTCTTCACCGTGAGCGACCAGGGCCAAGGCTTCGATTGGACGCGTTACCTCGCCATGGACGCCCTGCGGTCCAGCGCCACCCACGGACGCGGCATCGCGCTGGCCCGCATGGTCGGCTTCCATGAACTGACCTACGAGGGATGCGGGAACCGGGTGGTGGCGACGGTCGACCTGTCGCGCCTGCCGGCGTAGAGGTCAATCGTAGGGGCCACTTGCTCAGGCCGGCGCCCGTGCGAGCCACAGGGCCGTCAGGTCGTCGGCCAGCGGGCGGGGCATGACGGCGAAGTAGCGGTCCAACAGCCCAGCCAGGACATCGCCCTGCCCGGCCTCGGCCTCCCGGTTGCACCGGTCCACGAGGGCGAGCACGCCCGCGTAGCCGAAGGGGCAGCCTTCCCAGTCCCGCGCCTCGAACAGCGCGTCGCTGAACAGGAAGAGGAATGCCCCCGGCGGGAAGTCCAGGCAGCGGTTCCGGTAACCGGCCTTGGGCGAGACGCCGAGCGGCAGTCCGACGCTTTCCCCCACCAGCAGGTCGCGGCCGGGAAGACCGATGATCGGCTTCGGGGCTCCCGCCGTGGCGTAGGTCAGGCGATTCGCGCCGGTGTCCACCACGGCGTAGAGCATGGCGGCGAACTGGGTTTCCGGCAACAGCCCGACCAGCAGACGGTTGATCGCCGCCAGCATTTCCGCCGGGTCGTCGCCGGGCAGGTCGATCTTCTCCAGCAGAGCGTGCAGGCGGAAGGTGTTCAGCGCCGCGGCGACACCATGGCCGGTGAAGTCGCAAAGGAAGACCGCGAACCGCTCCGAATCGAGCGGACTTGCGCCCCAGATGTCGCCCCCCAGCTCCGAGCTGGACTCGAAATGGCTGTCCAGCCGCACGCCGTAGCGCCGTTCGATGTCGCGGCGCGCTTCGGCGTCCGGCAGCAGGTCCAACTGCATGTCGCGGGCGAGTTGCATGCGCTGGACGGCGCCCGTGTGGAAGGTCTGGAGGCTGCGGATGACCTCCTGAAGAGACCGGTTGAGCGAGCGGTTCTCCAGATGCACCCGCAGCCGCGCCGCCACCTCCGCCCGCGTGATCGGCCGCGCGATCAGGTCGGTGGCGCCGAACGTGATCACCGCGCGCCGCGCCGCCGCCGACGGGAAGCGACCGACCACAAGAACGGGCACCTCGCCCAAGCCCTCGGCCGCGCGCAGGGTCCGGATCAGGTCGGGCACCTCGGCCAGCAGACTGCGGTCGAGCAGAATGAGATCGGGTTTCGCCGTTTCCGACGCGGCCAGCACCCCGGCCGCGTCCAGCGCGTGATCGACGTGGCGCACGCCGATGGTGCCGAGCGCCCGGCGCAAGGCCTCCGCGATGCCGCGGCGCGGCTGCCCGACGAGCACGCGCTGGCCGCCGACCGACCGCGCGGCGGGCGGAGACGCCAGCTTTTCCGGGGCCGGCCTTTCCATGACGGGGTCCGCCGCCACGGGGTCAGAAATCGCAGGGGATTATGGTGTGGAACTCCGAGATCTCGATCATTTCCCGAACCTGCCCCTTGGGGTGCTTCAGCTTCAGGCGCACGCGCGAGCGGTTGGCGGTGTTGTTGGCCAGAACCAGAAGGCCAAGACCTGCCGAATCGATGAATTCCAGGTGATCCAGGTTCAGCACGCAGTCGGTCAGCGTGTCCTTCTCCATTCCCTCGATGATTTTGCGGAAATCATCGTTGGCTTCGAAGGTCAGTTGCCCCCGCAGGTCGATCTCCCGGACGCCGCCCTGGTCGCGGACGGTGTAGTTCATAGCCCACCCTTCGGTTCTGTTTTCATCGTACCTGTCCTGGTCGTCTGCGGCGCCCATCATGCCGTCACGCGCTGCGCACGCCGTTCAGCAGGGCATCCACCTCGCTGCGCAGGGCCGCAGCCGGCTCCCGCAGGTCCTTGGCCGCCCAAAGCACCTGGAAGGCGGCGCCGTAGGAGGTGGCGCTGGCCTGTGTCAGCGAGACCACGCTGTGCGCGGCCGTGGTCGTGTCGTCGCTGACCGACACGGCGTTGCGCGAGATGTCCTCGGTAGCGCCTCGCTGCTGCTCCACCGCCGAGGCGATGGTGCCCGACATCTCCCGCATGCGCTCGATGATGCCGCCGATCGATTCGATGACGCCGACCGCGGATCCGGTGGCTTCCTGAACGGCGCCGATCTGCTGGACGATGTCTTCCGTGGCCTTGGCCGTTTGGCTGGCGAGGTTCTTCACCTCGTTGGCGACCACGGCGAAGCCCTTGCCGGCCTCCCCGGCGCGCGCCGCCTCGATGGTGGCGTTGAGCGCCAGCAGGTTGGTCTGGCTGGCGATGGCGGTGATGAGCTTCACCACCTGCCCGATCCGCTCGGCCGCCTCCGCGAGGCCCTGCACCATGCCGTTGGCCCGCTGGGCCTCCCGCACAGCCTCCTCCGCGATGGCGGAGGAGTTGACCACCTGGTCGCCGATCTCGCGGATGGAGGCGGACAGCTCCTGCGCCGCCGCCGCGACCTGCTGGATGTTCTGGCGCGACCGTTCGGAGGAGCGGGCGACCTCCAGCGTGCGGCGGGAGGTGCGGTTGACGCCATTGCCCATGTCCTCCGCCGTGTTCTGGATCTTGTCGGCACCGGCGGTCACGGCGGACAGCGTTTCCTCCGCCTTGCCTTCGAACACGCGCAGCAGCGCCTCGATGCGTTCGGCGCGGGCAATCTGGGCGCGGGTCGCCGCCTCCTGCTGCGCCTTCAGGCTGGCAGCCTGCTGCAGGCTGTCCTTGAAGGCGACGATGGCCCGCGCGATGGAGCCGATCTCGTCCGCACGGTCGGTGGCCGGCACGGCGACGGAGAAATCCTGCTGCGACAGCCGCCCGAGCACCGCGTTCAGCCGCCCCACCGGCGCCAGCAGGCGGCGCACCAGGACGAAGGAGGCCGCGCAGACCAGCAGCGCCACGCCGCCCGCCGTCAGCGCGATGACGCCGACCAGCGGGTTCACCATGGCGAAGAAGTCGCTTTTCTTCAGCCCGACGACGAGGATGCCGACGACCTCGCCCTTGGCGTTGCGGATCGGGTCGTAGGCGGTGAAATAGGGCTCGCCCAGGACGTCGTTCTCGCCCCGGTACGGTTTTCCGCTGCGCAGCACCGCGTCGTAGACCGGCCCGGCCCCGAGCTTGGAGCCGATGGCGCGGCTGCCGTCCGGGTTCTTCACGGTCGTGGCGATACGCGTGTCGCCCATGAAGATGGTCGCCACGCCGCCGCCGATTCGGGCAATCGTGTCGACGGGCGCGACATTGTCGTTCAGCACCGTCGTCCCGGCGTAGAGCTTGCCGTCCTGGACACGGACTTCCGATCCGAGGTTGCGCAGCACCTCCCAGGCGATCCCCAGATTGGCGTCCTGGCGCCGGGTGGCCTGATCGACCATTTCCGAGCGGATGAGGTGCAGCGACACGGCCACCGTGCAGGCCGCCAGCAGCAGCAACCCGCCAAGACTCAAGGTAACCACCTTGGCCGAGATCGACATGCGGGCGAACAGGCCGTTCATTCGTACACTCCGATAATCCGCTGCTGCGCAGTGTATCAGAGTGATCGAATGATGTTCAATTCGACAACGAACAGGACATATGGCCGCAGGTTGATGATAACGATTGGCGTCCCAGCGAAAGCATATGACCTTTTGCCGAGAATATCTTGGCCAGATCCCTACCGCGTCGCTCCGCAGACGCGCGCCACGAAGTTGTCAATGTCGCCGTTGAGCGTGACCGCCCGCCGCGCCAGTTCCCCGGCGGAGGCGAGCACCTGGCTGGCGGCGGCGCTGGCGTCCTGCGCGCCGGTGGACACATGGGTCACCGCGTCCGCCACCGTCCGCACCCCGGCCGACGCCTCGCTGATGGAACGGCTGATCTCGCCGATGGCCGCACTCTGCTCTTCGGCGGCACCGGCGATCCCGACGGCGATTTCGTCGATGTCGTGGATCATGCCGCCGACATGCTGGATCACTTCGGCCGTGTCGCGCGTCACCGCCTGGACCTGGGCGATCTGGGCGGTGATCTCCTCCGTCGCGCGGGCCGTCTGGTTGGCGAGGTTCTTCACCTCCGTCGCGACGACGGCGAAGCCCTTGCCCGCTTCACCCGCGCGCGCGGCCTCGATGGTCGCGTTCAGCGCCAGCAGGTTTGTCTGGCTGGCGATCTCGTTGATCAACTGCACCACCGCGCCGATCTGGTCGGCCGCGGCCAGCAGCGAGCGGATCGTCTCGTCCGCCTCCCTCACCTTCTCCACGGAGCTGCGGGCGAGATCGGCGGTGCGCGCCACGCCCTGCGCCACCTCGCCGATGGCGCCCGACACCTCGCCGGTGGCCGTGGCGACGCCGTCCACGTTGGACGACACCTGCCCCGCCGCCGACGCCGCAGAGAAGGACTGCTCGCTGGTGGCGGTCGCCACGCTGGTCATGGAGGTGGAGGCGGCCTCCAGCTGGGCGGCGCTGGCCGACAGGCTCTGCGCCACCTCCTTGATGTTGGCGCCGATGCGGGTGGCGCTTTCCACGAACTCGCGGCTCTTGGCGTCCATGGCCTCCAGCCCGTCGTTGATCTGGCGGGCGTAGGTTCCGAACTCCCCGACCATGCCGGTCATGACGATGCGGCGGTAATATTGCCCTTCCGCCGCGTGCTGCATGGCGGCGTTGGCCTCCTTGCCGAAGGACTCCACACGGTCGAGCAGCCGGTTGAGCGTGTGCAGCATCTCGGCGATGCGGCTGTTGCCGTGGATGTGGAGCACGCGGGGCTGGAGGTCGCCCTTCTCCGCCGCGGCGAGCACGTCACAGGCCTTCCCCAGCGACCGGTTGGTGAGCGCCAGCCAGCGGTAGGCCGCGAGGCACGGCACAAGCGCCACCGCGCCAAGCGCTGCCGCGGCGACGTCGCCGGTCGCAAGGCCGGCCACGACCTGCGTCGCGGACAGCAGCCCCAGCAGGAAGACGGCGACCAGAGCCTTAGAGACTGAAGACAAATTCGTCATAGGTCGTGCCCTTGTCCCGCAGGATGGAGTCCAACATGGAGGTGGAGGCGGCCATCGCGGCCTCCCGGTCGGCGTGCTTGGCTTCTTCGGCGCGCAGCAGGGCGTAGAGGCCGGCCGCCGCCTGCACCGCCGCCCGCGACGGCAGGCGCCGGCTGGAATGGAAGCCTGTGATGGTCTGGCCCCCGGCGAGCACCGGGGTGACGTGGGCGAAGACCCAGTAATGGTCGCCGTTCTTCGCCTTGTTGATGACGTAGGCGAAAATCTCGTGACCGGCCTGGATGCGGCTCCACAGCAGCTTGTAGACGCAGCGCGGCATGTCCGGGTGGCGCACGATGTTGTGCGGCTTGCCCAGCAGTTCCGCCTCCGCATAGCCGCTGACGCGCAGGAAGACGTCGTTCGCGTAGGTGATCAGCCCCTTCAGGTCCGTCTTGGAGACGATGATTTCGTCCTCGTGGAACGTCCGTTCCCGCCCGCTCAGGGTTACACCGGTCAACGCCATGGCCGCCCCTTCCAGCACCGCTCCGGCCGCCGCGCGGCCCTACATTGGTACTACCTTTAACGATTCACAGATACCGTACGTAATCAACAAATTGCTTCAAATTCACATGATCGGCACCTGCGACAAAATGCTCCACACGCATCGCGGGTGCGGCCGACATCGCCTTCTTCCGCTGGGCTTACGACCTAAGATTCAAACATCACCGATTTTTTAAGGAACTTGCCGCCTTGGCCGCCCGTTCTGCCGCTGAACAAAGAAGCGGTGGAGGTCGCCAGATGACACACAGAGTGCTGATTACCGGGGGCGCCGGCTTCATCGGGTCCCATTTGGCCGATGAGCTGCTGGCCCTGGGGCACCGTGTCCGTGTGTTGGATTCCCTGGAAGAGCAGGTCCACGGCGAAAAAGGGCGCCGCCCCGACTACCTCGCACCCGACATCGACCTGATGGTCGGCGACGTGCGCGACCCGGATGCCGTCGCCGCCGCCCTGAAGGGCGTCGATTCCGTCGTGCATCTGGCGGCCCGCGTCGGCGTCGGCCAGAGCATGTATCAGGTCGGCGACTATGTGAGCGTTAACGACCACGGCACCGCCGTCCTTCTCCAGGCGCTGATCGAAAAGCCGGTCGAACGGCTCGTCGTCGCCTCCAGCATGAGCATCTACGGTGAAGGCCTTTACCTCGACCAGCATGGCCGCCCCGTGGACGTCGGCCCCCGCCCGGTGGAGGCGCTGAAGGCCGGCAAGTGGGAACCGTCGGCGCCCAACGGCGCCGCGCTCATCCCCGTCGCCACGCCGGAGACGCACCGGCCGGGGCTCGCCTCCGTCTACGCCCTGAACAAGTACATGCAGGAACGCCTCTGCCTCATCATCGGCGAGGCCTACAACATCCCGACCACCGCGCTGCGCTTCTGGAACGCCTACGGCACGCGGCAGGCGCTGTCCAACCCCTACACCGGGGTGCTGGCGATCTTCGCCTCGCGCCTGCTGAACGGCAAGGCGCCGATGATCTTCGAGGACGGGCTGCAACGCCGCGACTTCGTCCATGTGGACGATGTGGTGCAGTCCTGCCGCCTCGCCCTCACCCACCCGAACGCGCCGGGCAAGGTGTTCAACGTCGCGAGCGGCATCTGCCGCACCGTGCAGGAGGTCGCGGCGGAGCTGGCCGTGGCCGTCGGCCGCCCGGACATCACGCCGGAGATCACCGGCCGCTGCCGCGTCGGCGACATCCGCCACTGCTTCCCCGACATCACGCTGATCCGCGAGACGCTGGGCTTCGAGCCGCGCGTGACGCTCGGCGACGGGCTGGCCGAGTTGTCGGAATGGCTGAGCCGGCAGGTCGCCGAGGACCGCGTGGAGCAGGCGAGCCGCGAACTGGCCTGCCGGGGGCTTTCGGCATGACGGAGCCCCATCCCGAACGGCGGTCAGCAGACCGGCGCGATGGCGTCCTGATCACCGGCGGCGCCGGCTTCATCGGCTGCAATCTCGCGCACCGGCTGGCCTCCGAAGGCCGCAAGGTGCTGATCCTCGACAACCTGTCGCGGGCGGGGGTGGAACAGAACCTCGCCTGGCTGAAGGCCACCCACGGCGACCGCGTCGAGGCCATCGTCGCCGACATCCGGCACAAGGAGACCGTCGCGGCCGCCGTGGCCCGCGCCGGGCAGGTCTTCCACCTCGCCGCCCAGGTCGCGGTGACCACCAGCCTCGTGGACCCGCTGGACGACTTCTCCGTCAACGCGGCCGGCACGCTGAACTTGCTGGAGGCCATCCGCGCGCAGGACGCGCCACCGTCGCTGGTCTTCACCTCCACCAACAAGGTCTATGGCAAGCTGCCGGGCGTGAACTTCGCCGCCCATGGGGACCGCTACGGCCCCAAGGACGCTCTGCTCGCCGGGCGCGGGGTCGGCGAGGAACAGCCGCTGGACTTCGTCAGCCCCTACGGCTGCTCCAAGGGGGCGGCGGACCAGTATGTGCTGGACTACGCCCGCACCTTCGGCCTGCCGATGGCCGTCTTCCGGATGAGCTGCATCTACGGCCCGCACCAGTTCGGGACGGAGGACCAGGGCTGGGTCGCGCACTTCATCAAGCGGGCGCTCGCCGGCGAGCCGATCACGCTCTACGGCGACGGGCGGCAGGTGCGCGACATCCTGTTCGTGGACGATCTGGTGGATGCCCTGATCCTGGCGCAGGAGCGCATGGGATCGCTTCAGGGCGACGCCTTCAACATCGGCGGCGGCACGGCCAACACGGTCAGCCTGTTGGAGTTGCTGGACCGCTTCCCCGCCCTGATCCGGGTGAAGCCGGACGTCCGCTTCGACGAATGGCGGCCCGGCGACCAGCCCTGGTACGTGTCCAACACCGGGCGCTACTTCGCGCGCACCGGCTGGCGGCCGCGGGTCGGGGTCGAGGAAGGCCTGATGCGGCTGGCCCGCTGGCTGAGCGACGCCCGCGCGGTCCCGGCGGACCGCCAGCGCGTGGCGTCGTGAGGAATTGCGGATGACGGTGTCCAAACGCATAGCCCTGGTCAACCCGCCCTGGAGCTTCGACGGCAGCATCTATTTCGGCTGCCGGGAGCCCCACCTGCCGCTGGAGTACGGCTGCGCTAAGGCCCTGCTGGAGCGCGCCGGCCATACGGTGGAGATCATCGACGGGCAGCTCTTCGGGCTGACGCTGGAGGAGGTTCGGGAAAAGGTCGGGGCGTTCGCCCCCGACCTGACCGTCGTCACCACCGCCCCCAGCTACCTGTTCTGGCGCTGCGCCCCGCCGGAACTGCGCGTGCCCATGCAGACGGTCGCCCGGCTGAAGGACGTCGGTGGCCGGATGGTCGGCGTCGGCCCGCACGGTTCCACCACCCCGAAGGCGGCGCTGCGCAAGCTGGGCGTCGAGGCCGTGGTGATGGGCGAGTGTGAGGAGGTTCTCGTCCGCCTCGCCGCCGAGGAGGACTGGCGGCTGGTGCCGCACGTCTGCAGCTGGGACGGGGGCGAGGTCCGCGTAAACGGCGGGCCGGCGGCGGCGACCTTCACCGACCTGCCGGCGCTGTCCTGGCCCGACGATTGGGTGCGCCGCCATCACCACCACCATCACCGCTTCGACGGCGCCCCAACCGGGCCGGGGGCGGAGATGGAGACCTCGCGCGGCTGCCCCTATTCCTGCACTTTCTGCGCGAAGGAGAACTTCCGCGACGGCTACCGCAAACGCCCCGTGCCGGTGGTGATGGAGGAGCTGGACCGGCTGATCGCGCAGGGCGTGGAGTACGTCTACTTCATCGACGAGATCTTCCTGCCCAACCAGCCGCTGCTGGAGGCCCTGGCCGAGCGCACCATCAAATTCGGCATCCAGACCCGGCTGGACCTGTGGAAGCCGCCGATGATCGAGCTGTTGGGCAAGGCCGGCTGCGTATCCATCGAGGCCGGCGTGGAAAGCCTGACGGTGGAAGGGCGCGCCGCGCTCGACAAGAAGTGCCGCATGGGCACGGACGAGCTGTCGGAACGGCTGATCCTGGCGAAGAGGGTCGTGCCCTTCGTTCAGGCCAACCTGATCCTGTCCGATGGCGACGACCCGGCGATGATCGCCGAATGGCGCGACCACATGCGCGCCCACGGCGTGTGGGCCAACGACCCGGTGCCGTTGTTCCCCTATCCGGGCTCTCCGGATTACCGGCTGCGCTGGGGCCTGCCCGACGATCAGGCCTGGGAGCGGGCGGTGGACCATTACCTGACCCACCACGGCCATTTCTGCGACATCCAGGACCAAACGCCCAAGCGTCTTCCGGAGCTGGAAGACATCGCCCCCCTTCCCCTGAAAGCGGCGGAGTAGCGCCATGGGGCAAGCCTCCCCCCCCCTCCGCCCGTCCCGCGTGCTGATGACCGCCGACGCGGTCGGGGGGGTGTGGGACTACGCGCTGGAACTGGCGCGCGGCTTCGCCCGCATGGGCACGGCCACCGACCTTGCGGTCATGGGGCCGGACGACGGGCGCAAGGCCGCCGCGCGCATCCCTGGCGTCACCCTCCATCACCAGCCCTTCAAACTGGAATGGATGGCCGACCCGGCCGGGGATCTGGACAAGGACCTGCGCAAGGCCGGCGACTGGCTGCTCGACCTGGAAAAGCGGCTGCGACCGGACATCGTTCACGTCAACGGCTACGCTGCCGCGGCGCTGCCCTTCCGCGCGCCGGTGCTCTGCGTCGGGCACAGCTGCGTGCTGTCCTGGTGGCGCGCCGTGCATGGGGAGGACGCGCCGGCGGAGTGGACCGGCTACGCGCAGCGCGTCGCCGACGGGCTGCGGCTGGCTGATCTTGTGGCCGCGCCGACGCAGGCCATGCTGGACGCGCTGGTGCGCCATTACGGGCCGCTGCCGCGCGCGCGCGTCATCCCGAACGGACGCGACCCGCAGCTTTACCGGCCCCTGCCCAAGCAGCCCATCATCCTCGCCGCCGGGCGCGTCTGGGACAAGGCCAAGAACATTGGCACGCTGGACGGGGTTGCCGGACGCCTGCCCTGGTCGGTGTTCGTGGCAGGGAGCATCGACGGGCCGGACGGGCAGCCCAAGCCGCTGCGCCACGCCCGGCACCTTGGCCAACTGCCGGCGGAACAGCTCGCCCGCTGGTTCGGCCGGGCCTCGATCTTCGCCCATCCCGCCCGGTACGAGCCCTTCGGGCTGGCGCCGCTGGAGGCCGCGCTGTCCGGCTGCGCGCTGGTGCTGGGCGACATCCCGAGCCTGCGGGAGCTGTGGGACGGTGCCGCCCTGTTCGTCGACCCGGACGACCGCAACGCGCTGGCCCGCACACTGGCGGCACTGGCCGACGATCCCGCGCGGGTGAAGGCGCTGGGCACCGCCGCGCGCCGCCGGGCGCACGGGTACACCGCCGTCCGCATGGTGCGCGGAACCATGGACGCCTACGCCGAACTTCTTGCGAAAGCGGCCCTGCGCGCGACCGCCTCGCCCGTGATTTGACGCGGTCACCGACCTTGCCACCCGACCTTGGGGCATAGGCCACGACCGCCGGACTAGGACCTATCCTCATCGGCGCCAAAGGCTTAGGCGCGCAAGAGTAATGCTTTTCCCGGACTTCGCAGCGCCCCCTTGGCGCGGAAGAGTGTCCGACCCGCGGCCCGACCGGCGCCGCCACACCATACAGCCGAATAGCGGGAGCCGATGCGCTTCGTCATTTTCTGCCAATCCCTCCTGTCCTGTTGGAACCACGGCAACGCCCATTTCCTGCGCGGCGTCGTGCGCGAATTGCAGGCGCAGCATCATTCCGTCCGCGTGCTGGAGCCCGCCGACGGGTGGAGCCGCGCCAACCTGCTCGCCGAACCGACGGGGCCGGAGGCGCTCGCCGGATTCGCCCGCAGCTTCCCAGGGTTAACGTCGGAGACCTACGACCTCGCCACGCTCGACCTCGACGAGGCCTTGGACGGGGCCGACGTGGTGCTGGTGCACGAGTGGACCGACCCGTCGCTGGTCGCCGCCATCGGGCGAAAGCGCGCGGCGCGCGGGCGCTTCCGCCTGCTGTTCCACGACACGCACCACAGGGTGGTTTCGAAGCCGGAAGAAATGGCCGCGCTGGACCTCGGCGCCTATGACGGCGTGCTCGCCTTCGGCGAGGTGCTGCGCCAGCGCTATCTGGAACTGGGCTGGGCCGGGCGCGCCTGGACCTGGCACGAGGCGGCGGACACAGCCCTCTTCCAGCCGATGCCGGGCCAGCCGACGGAGGGCGATCTGGTCTGGGTCGGCAACTGGGGCGACGACGAGCGCACCGCCGAACTGCACGAATTCCTGCTGGAGCCCGTCCGCAAGCTGGGGCTGAAGGCGCGCATCCACGGCGTGCGCTACCCCGACGACGCGCTGGCGGCCTTGAAGGAGGCGGGTATCGCCTACGGCGGCTGGCTGCCCAACCACAAGGCCCCGGCCCTGTTCGCCCGCCACCGCGTGACCGTCCATGTGCCGCGCCGCCCCTATGTGGAGGCGCTGCCCGGCATCCCGACCATCCGGGTGTTCGAGGCGCTGGCCTGCGGCATCCCGCTGATCTGCGCGCCCTGGCACGACACGGAGGGGCTGTTCCGGCCGGGCGCCGATTATCTCGTCGCGCGCGACGGTGCGGCCATGGCGGAGCTGCTGCGCGTCGTTCTGAACGACCGCGACATCGCGCTCAGCCTCGCCCGCAGCGGGCTCGACACCATCCGCCGGCGCCACACCTGCGCCCACCGCGTGGACGAGCTGCTGGCCGTCTGCCGGGCGCTGGGCGCGCCGCACGCCGACAATGAAACCACCGCCGAAACGGTTAAGGAGGGCATCGCCTGATGGCCGGCCTCGACATCGCGTTCTATGGATCGAGCCTCGTCTCCGCCTACTGGAACGGGGCGGCCACCTACTATCGCGGCATCATCCGGGCCCTGGCGGCGAGAGGCCACCGCGTCACCTTCTACGAGCCCGACGCCTACGACCGGCAGAAGCACCGCGACATCGCCGACCCGCCCTGGGCCAAGGTCGTCGTCTATCCCGCCACGCCCGACGGGCTGCACCGCGCGCTGGAGGCCGGGCGCGGCGCCGACGTGGTGGTGAAGGCGAGCGGCGTCGGCGTCTTCGACGACGAGCTGGCGGAGGGCGTTCTGTCCATCCGCCGTCCGGACGGGCTGGCGATCTACTGGGACGTGGACGCCCCGGCCACGCTGGCGGAGTTGAACGCCAACCCCGGTGCGGCGCTCAACCGGCTGGTGCCGGACTACGACATGGTGCTGACCTACGGCGGCGGGCCGCCGGTGATCGCGGCCTTCGCGGCGCTGGGGGCGCGGAGCTGTGTGCCGGTCTACAATGCGCTGGACCCGGACACGCACCACCCCGTACCCTTTGATGCTCGTTTCGACACCGATCTGACCTTCCTTGGCAACCGCCTGCCTGACCGCGAGGCGCGGGTGGAGCAGTTCTTCCTGGACGCCGCCGCGCGGCTGCCGGAGCGCCGCTTCCTGCTGGCCGGCAACGGCTGGCACGACAAGCCGGTGCCGTCGAACGTGCAGGTGATCGGGCACGTCTACACCGCCGACCACAACGCGCTGAACTGCTCGGGCCTCGCCGTGCTGAACATCAGCCGGCAGAGCATGGCGGAGATGGGCTATTCCCCGGCGACCCGCGTGTTCGAGGCCGCCGGGGCCGCCGCCTGTCTGATCACCGACGCCTGGGTCGGCATCGAGGAATTCCTGGAGCCGGGCACCGAGGTGCTGGTCGCCCGGGACGGCGCGGAGGTGGCGGAGCATGTGGCCGCGCTGACCAAGGACCGCGCGCAGGCCATCGGCCAGGCGGCCCTGCGCCGGGTGCTGGCCGATCACACCTACGACAACCGCGCGGTGCTGGTGGAAAAGCTGCTGACCGGTGCGGAAACCGGGATTCGGGAGGGCGTCTGAGAATGCGCAAGCTGAACGTCGTCGTTCTGGGGCTGTCCATCACCTCCTCCTGGGGGAACGGGCACGCCACCACCTACCGCGCTCTGCTGAAGGGCATGGCGGCGCGCGGGCACAAGGTGCTGTTCCTGGAACGCGACAAGCCCTGGTACGCCAGCAATCGTGACCTGCCCTCCCCGGACTTCTGCCGGCTCGCGCTCTATGACAGCCTGGACGAACTGGCTGACCGCCACGCGGCGGCGGTGCGCGACGCGGATCTGGTGGTGGTCGGCTCCTACGTGCCGGAGGGAGTTGCCGTCTCCCGCTGGGTCCAGGAGACGGCTGAAGGCGTCACCGCCTTCTACGACATCGACACGCCGGTCACCGTGGCGCGCCTGGAACGCGGTGACACCGAATACGTCTCGCCCGACGTCATTCCGGGATTCGACCTGTATCTGTCCTTCACCGGCGGGCCGATGCTCGACCGGCTGGAGCGGGAGTTCGGGGCGCAGCGCGCGCGGGCGCTCTACTGCTCCGTCGATCCGGACCACTATTATCCGGAACTGGGGCCGGTGCGGTGGGACATGGGCTATCTCGGCACCTACAGCATCGACCGGCAGCCGACCCTGAACCGCCTGCTGGTCGAACCGGCGCGGGCGTGGGAGCGCGGATCCTTCATCGTCGCCGGGCCGCAGTATCCGGACGCCGAGATCGGCTGGCCCGACAACGTCGCCCGCATCGACCATCTGCCGCCGACGGAGCACCGGCGCTTCTACAACGCCCAGCGCTTCACGCTGAACGTCACCCGCGCCGACATGGTTGCCGCCGGCTGGTCGCCGTCGGTACGCCTGTTCGAGGCGGCGGCCTGCGGCACCCCGATCATCAGCGACCCGTGGCCGGGGCTGGAGACGCTGCTCAAGCCCGACGAGGAAATCCTCATCACCGACGACAGCGAACAGGTGATGCGCTGGCTGCGCGACACCCCCGGCGACAAGGCCCGCCGCCTGGGCCGCGCCGCCCGCCGCCGCGTGCTCGCCTCCCACACCGGCATACGCCGCGCCGCAGAGCTTGAGACCTACGTTGCGGAAGTGCGGGCAACCCCGATGGTGCGCGCGCTTTGAACAAGTTCCCTCGCCCAGCCCCGCTGGGAGAGGGAGGGACCCATAGCGGAGCTATCGGAGGGTGAGGGCAAGGTTTAGGCGAGAATCCTGATAAAGCGCAGGATGGATTCTCGGAAAACCTTGCCCTCACCCTTCCCACTTCGTGGGCCCCTTCCCTCTCCCGCCGGGGGCGGGCGAGGGTGTTCAAAGCTCCGCGCGCAACTCGCCTTCGAGATACCGCACCAGCTCGTCGAAATGCGGTTTTGGAGCGTTCTCCGGGGCGATGCCGGCGAAGATGGGTTCGCCGGCACGCCAGCGCGCCTCGGCGTCGGGCATAGTCAGGACGCGGTTGAGGGCGGCGTTCAGCTCGTAGGCGTCGGCGGGCAGGCCGGCCACGGCCAGCGCGGCGCGCAGGGCGGCCTGGTAGCTGCTGCGCAGCGCCATGCCCTGCCCCGGCATGGACAGGGTCTCGCCGCTGTTGGCGCCGAAGCTGCGGGCGCACAGGTCCGCGTCGAAGGAGGCGAGGCTGCGGCAGGCGGTCGGGCGCACGGCGTAGACGCCGCAGGCGCCGGTCTCCAGCAACGGGCACATCGTTGGGGAGGCGAAACGCTCCTCCAAGGACCGGCCGTGGGTGGCGGCGTCGGCCTCCGCCACGCGGGCGGCGATGGCATCGCGGCGCTTGCCGGTCAGGCTGCGCGCGATCAGAAAGACCTCCGGCGCGGTCGCGGCGACGTAGCTGATGCAGCAGTGCGCGCAGCCGCGCTTGCAGGCCGTGCGCTCCGGCCGGGCGTGGCGCAGGGCGAGGTCGTAGCCGCCGTGGATCTCCGCCGCCGCGTCGCTGGCGGGATGATCGACCTTGTCACGGCGCAGGAGACGCAGCAGGCGCCGCGCCTCGGCCAGGATCGGTGCGGGGTCCTCGGTTCCGGCGGGGATGCCGTTGCGAAGAAGCTTGTCGTCCTCGCGCTCCTGCAACCGGCGCTGCTGCCGGGTGGCGATGCTCATGGTGGGATCAGTCCGCTGCGGTCACGGGCCGCCGGAGTCGATACAGGACATGCAGCAGGCCGGCGTGGATGAAATCGCGCTCGTAGGTGAAGCCGGTCTTTTCCATCACGCGGCGCGACTCCCGGTTGGTGGGCAGGGTGAAAGCGACGAGGCTCGGCAGCTTCAGCCGGTCGAAGGCCAGACCGGCGATGGTCCGCGCGACCTCGGTCGCCAGCCCCCGGCCCCAGGACTCCGCCGCGAGGCCGTAGAGCAGTTCAGTCTCGGTCACGCCCTCGATGTCCTTGCGGCGCAGCCCGGCGCGGCCGAGAAAGCGGCCGGTGTCCTTGTCGCGCAGGGTCCAGACGCCGTAGCCGTAACGGTCCCAATGGTCGACAAGGCGTCCGATGAAGGCGCGCGTCTCGTCGGCGGTCCACAGCCGCCCGCCCAGCGTCGCCATCACGGCCGGGTCGGTGTGCATGCGCAGAAGGTCGTCGAAATCACCCTCGCGAACGGGATGGGCACGCACGCGATCCGTTTCGAACGTCTCAACCACGCGAACAGCCTCCCGGAAAAGGATGGTTTGGGGCTACATCCCCGGTTCGAAGACGACGACGCGGTTGCGCCCCTCGCGCTTGGCCCGGTAGAGGGCGAGGTCGGCGCGGTGGATGGCCTTTTCCAGCGTGTCGTTGGGACCGTCCAGCGCCGAAATGCCGATGCTGCAGCTCAGGTGGAAGCGTCCTTCCGGCCCCGGAATGGCCATGCGCGCCAGATGGCGGCGCACCCGCTCCGCGACCACGCGGGATTCGTCGGCCGTGGCGCCGGGCAGGACGACCACGAACTCCTCGCCGCCCAGGCGGCCCAGGATGTCGTATTCGCGCAGGATCGCCTGGCATCCGCCGGCCACCATGCGCAGGGCATCGTCGCCGGTGGCGTGGCCGTAGCTGTCGTTGATGCGCTTGAAGTGGTCCACGTCGAGCACGAAGATCGACATCGGTTCGTTGAAGCGGTGCGCGCGGGCAAGCTGGGAACGCGCCAGTTCCATGAAGGAACGCCGGTTGTAGATGCCGGTCAACGGATCGCGGGAGGCCATGTCCCGCAGGGCCTCCTCCATGTTGCGGCGTTCGGTGTAGTCGTAGATCCAGGCGAGGTTCACCTGTACGCCCTGGATCACCGCCTGGTTGACCGTGAACAGCGTCCAGAAGGCGGAGCCGTCGGCGCGCCGGAACTGCACCTCCATGTTCACGACGGAGCCGGAGGTGCGCAGCCGCTCGACCACGCGGTCGCGCTGGTTGGAATCCAGGTAATAGTCGCGCGCCTGCCGGCCGATGACGTCCTCGCGCTTCAGCCCGATCAGCTCGGCAAAGCGGGTGTTCGCGAAGATGATCCGCCCGTTGTCGCGACGGGAGACGGACACGCCGATGGGGCTCTGCTCCAGGATGGCCTGAAGCCGCTCCTCGCTGGGCAGCCCCTCCGTCAGGTCGTGGATGACGCCGACGATGCCGCCGAAGTTGCCGACGCTGTCGCAGAAGACCGCCTTGGTCAGGCTGGCCATGCGGGTGGAGCCGTCGGCGAAGGGCACCGCCTCCTCATAGCTGCGCTGGCCCCAGGTGACGACCAGTTCGCGATCCTGCTCCTCATGCGCCTTGGCAAGGCGCGGGTCCATCACCGCAAAGGCGGTCTTCTGAATGATCTTGCCGCGGGACAGGCCGGTGTAGCGTTCGAAGGCGTCGTTGCAGTCGACATAGGCGCCGTCCCCGTTCTTCACGAAGACCGGGACGGGCAGAGTCTCGAACAGGACCTCCTTCATCAGGAGTTGGTCGCGCAGGGCCGCCTCGGCCCGGCGGTGGTGCGTGACGTCGGTGAGAACGCGCAGGCACAGGGCTTCCTCCGGCGCGCCGGCGACGGGACCGACCGCCTCCGACACCCAGACGATGCCGCCGTCCTGGCGCTGCAGGCGCCGCTCGCAGGCCGCCGGCTCGCCGTTCGAATCCGCAAGCGCGGTGCTGTCCGGCGGCTCCAGGCTGCGGTAGCCGAGACCGGCCAGCGTCGATGGTGGGTAGCCCAGCAGATCGTGCAGGGCGGGGTTGGCATAGACGATAATCCCTTCGGGCGTGGTGATGCAGACGCCGGTCGGCAGCGCGTCGAACGCGCGCCGCAGCGTCGCCTGCGTCTCCTCCACCTGTCCTTGCGGATTCATCGTTGTGCCAACTGAGTCGAGCATGGCGGCTACAGTCTCATGGAAGATAATTGCGCTGCAACCGTGGGATACGCCTGTACGTTAGCCGATGCCCGTTTTTGCCCATGTGCGCCATCTTGTCGCGCTCGCCCATTGATCGCTCAAAATCAAAGCAAAGTCGATGTGTTTGTGAACAATCGGCAGGCAAAACGAAGACGCCCCGCCGCCGCCTCATCCTGCGGCAAGCCCAGCCGGAGCCAATCCGTCCGATAGTCGAAGCGGCGCACCAGGATACCCGCTTGTCCAAGCGCGTGGTACAGCTCCGTGGCCCTCGACTCGCGGATGAGACGAAAGAGGGATATGCCCCCGGCGACGGTCAGCCCCGCGTCCGTCAGCAGCGCGTTCAACCGGGCGGCCTCACGGGCGAGCCGCTCCCGCGTCGCGGCGATCCAAGACGAATCCGACAGCGCCGCCGTGGCGACCGCAAGGCCCGGCCCCGACACCGCCCACGGCCCAACGGCGGCGCGCACCGCCTCGGCCAGCGCCGGTGCGGCCAGCAGGATGCCGAGCCGCAGGCCCGCCAGCCCGAAGAACTTGCCGAAGGAGCGCAGGACGATCAGCCCCGGCCGGGCGGCCTGGGCCGCGACGCTGGCCTCCGGCGTCACGTCGGCGAAGGCCTCGTCCACCACCAGCCAGCCGCCTCGGGCGGCCTGCCGGTCGGCAAGGTCCAGCAGGTCGGCCGGGGGCAGGATGCGCCCATCGGGGTTGTTCGGGTTGACGACCACGATCACGTCCGCCGCGACGCCGTCGGGCGTGGGGACCTCCGTCACCCGGTGCCCCGCCCCCGCCCAGCCGGCGGCATGCTCCGCGTAGGTCGGCCCCAGCACCGCGACCGTGCCCGGCGCGCGCAGCCTGGGCAGAAGCTGGATCAGGGCCTGCGACCCTGACGCGGCCGCCACCATCGCCGCCGACGGCGCGCCGTAGCAGGCCGCCGCAGCCTCGCGCAGAGCGGATTCGGCCCCGCGGGCGGGCAGGCGGCTCCAGGCCTCGGGCGGGATCGCGGGCAGCGGATAGGGCCACGGGTTGATGCCGGTGGACAGGTCCACCCAAGGCTCCGGCGCGCCCGCGAAGGCCGCCCGCGCGCCGTCCAGATCGCCTCCGTGGACGATACCCTTGGACCGAGCCACCGTTTCCGCCATGATCGCGCCCTTCCCTTTCCCCGTCAGGACTCTGTGCCGTGGAGCTTCATCCGTCCGTGCTCGCCGCCGCTCTCGTCATCGAGGCCGCCGCCGGCTATCCGGACGCACTGTACGCCCAAATCCGTCACCCGGTGGTGTGGATCGGTGCGCTTATCGCCCAGCTTGACCGCGCGCTCAACCGCGAGGGCGATTCCTTCGACCTGCGCAAGGCGGCGGGCGCGCTGGCCGTGCTCGTGCTGCTGCTGGTCGTCGGCGGGGTGGCCTACGCCGTGGCGTGGCTGTGCCGGCACCTGCCGTTCGGCGGGCTGTGGGAAGCGGCGCTGGCCTCCACGCTGATCGCGCAGCAGAGCCTGTACGAGCATGTGGCGGCGGTCGCCGCCGCCTTCCGGACCGGGGGGCTGGAGGGCGCGCGGGAGGCGGTGTCGCGCATCGTCGGGCGCAATCCGGCCACGCTGGACGAGCATGGCGTCTGCCGCGCGGCCATCGAGAGCCTGTCGGAGAACTTCTCGGACGGCGTCGTGGCCCCCGCCGTCTGGCTGCTGGTCGGCGGGCTTCCGGGGATTGCGCTCTACAAGGCGATCAACACCGCCGACAGCATGATCGGCCACCGCACGCCCCGCCACGAAGCCTTCGGCTGGGCGGCGGCGCGGCTGGACGATCTGGTGAACCTGCCCGGCTCACGCCTGTCCGCGCTGCTGATCGCCGCCGCCGCGCGCTTCACGGCCGGCGCCGATGCGAACGAGGCGCTCCGCTCCGTCCGGCGCGACGCGCACCGCCACCGCTCCCCGAACGCCGGGTGGCCGGAGGCGGCCATGGCCGGCGCCCTCGACCTGCGGCTCGGCGGTCCGCGCGTCTATGGGGATGTGCGGATCGAGGACGCCTGGATGGGACCGGGCCGCACCGCCGCCACCCCCCAGGACATCGACCGCGCGCTGTTCCTCTACCGCCGCGCTTGCATGGTGCTGGTCGTCGGAGCGCTGGTGCTGGCCATCCTGTAACGCGCCCCTACTCCGCCACCGCCAGCAGGGCGTCGATGTCCAGGTGCGTTTCCAGCCGTTCGGCGATGCGGTCGAGGGCTTGCTCCACCGTGTCCTGGTAGGATTGGCCGGAGGGAGCGGCGCCCAGCCCCTTTAGGAAGGCGGCGCGGAAACCGTCGGCTCCGAACAGGCCGTGCAGGTAGCAGCCGAGCACCCGCCCGTCGGCGGACATGGCGCCGTCGGTCTGGCCAACGCCCAGGGACAGCATGGGTCGGGCGCGGTCGGGGCCGTCGGTGCGGCCCATGTGCATCTCGTAGCCAGCCACGGCGGCGCCGGTCGTGCGCTCGGTGCCCGTCGCCTCCTCCAGCACCTTCGGACCCTTCAGGACCGTTTCGACATCGAGAAGACCGAGGCCCGCCGCCTCGCCGGGCGGGCCTTCGATGCCTTCCGGGTCGGCGATGAGGCGGCCGAGCATCTGGTAGCCGCCGCAGATGCCCAGCACCCGCCCGCCGCGCCGCCGGTGCGCCATCAGGTCCACGTCCCAGCCCTGGGCGCGCAGGACGGCCAGATCGGCGATGGTCGCCTTGGTGCCCGGCAGGATGATCAGGTCGGCGTCACCGGGAAGCGGCAGCCCGCGCGGCACCATGGTCAAGGCCACGTCCGGCTCCTGCGCCAGCGGGTCGAAGTCGTCGAAGTTGGCGATGCGCGACAGCATGGGCACGGCGACCTTCAGCGAACCGCCGGCTTTCTCCTTCCAGGTGTCGAGCGCCACCGCATCCTCCGCCGGCAGCAGGGCGGCCTCGGACAGCCAGGGCACCACGCCGAAGGAGCGCCAGCCGGTGCGCTCCGCGATGATCGACAGGCCGCTGTCGAACAGCCGCACGTCGCCGCGGAACTTGTTGATCAGGAAGCCCCGGACCCGCGCCTGCTCGTCCGGCGACAGCAGCGCGTGGGTGCCGACGAGGCTGGCGATGACGCCGCCCCGGTCGATGTCCCCGACCAGCACCACCGGCACGTCCGCTGCCGTGGCGAAGCCCATATTGGCGATGTCGCCGGCGCGCAGGTTGACCTCGGCAGGGCTGCCGGCGCCTTCCACCACCACGATGTCGGCCTCGCCCTTCAGCCGCTCGAAACTGTCGAGCACCATGGGGAGAAGCTGCCCCTTGCGGGACTGGTAATCGCCGGCCTTGGCCGTGCCGGTGACCTGCCCGCGCACGACGACCTGCGAGCCGATCTCCGACTGCGGCTTCAGCAGCACCGGGTTCATGTGGACGGTCGGCGCCACGCCGCAGGCCCGCGCCTGGAGCGCCTGGGCGCGGCCGATCTCCCCGCCGTCGGCGGTGACGGCGGCGTTGTTGGACATGTTCTGCGGCTTGAAGGGCCGCACGGTCAGCCCGCGCCGCACCAGCGCCCGGCAGAGCCCCGCCACCAGCAGCGACTTGCCGACGTCCGACCCGGTGCCCTGGAGCATGATGCAGCGCGCGGCCATGGCTTAGAACTCGATGCCCGGCTGGGCCTTGATGCCGGCCTGGAAGGGATGCTTGACCAGCGTCATCTCCGTGACGAGGTCGGCGGCCTCGATCAGCTCCGGCTTGGCGGTGCGGCCGGTGACCAGGACGTGCAGGCCGGGCCGGCGCGACGTGAGCACCGACAGAACCTCGGCCACGGGCAGATAGTCCATGCGCAGGACGATGTTCAGCTCGTCCAGCACGACGAGGCTGTATTGGGGGTCGGCCATCAGCTCTTTGGCCTTGGCCCAGGCGGCCTCGGCGGCGGCGATGTCGCGGGCGCGATCCTGCGTCTCCCAGGTGAAGCCCTCGCCCATGGTGTAGAAGTCCACCAGATCGTCGAAGCGCTCCAGCGCCACCGTCTCGCCGGTGGACCAGGCGCCCTTGACGAACTGCACCACGCCGACGCGCATCCCGTGCCCGGCGGCGCGCAGGATCAGGCCGAAGGCCGCCGTGGACTTGCCCTTGCCGTTGCCGGTGTTGACCATGAGGAGGCCCTTCTCCTCCGTCTTCGACGCCATCACGCGGTCGCGCAGGGCCTTGCGGCGCTTCATCTTCTCGGCGTGGCGGGCGTTGACCTCCGCCTCGTTCGACTTGTCCGTCATTCTTCCCTAACCCTTTAAAATCATGGGCAGCCCCGCCGCGACGAAGACGACGCGGGAGGCCAGCGCCGCGACGTCCTGGTGCAGCCGTCCGGCGTGATCGCGGAAGCGCCGGGCCAGCGCGTTGTCCGGCACGATGCCCAGACCGACCTCGTTGGACACCAGCACCACCCGCCCTTCGACCTCGGCCAGCGCGTCCAGCAGATGCGCGGATTGGGCCGCGACGTCCGCCTCCGCCATCATGAGGTTGGACAGCCAGAGCGTCAGGCAATCCACCAGCACGTTCGTCCCGGCCACGGCGTGGCGGCGCAGCGCGCCCGGCAGGTCCAGCGGCTCCTCCACCGTGGTCCAGCCGGGGCCGCGGTCCTGCCGGTGCCGGGACACGCGGTCGGCCATCTCCTCGTCCCAGACCTGGGCGGTGGCGATGTAGACGCGCGGGCCGGGGGCAGCGGTAACCAGCCCTTCCGCATGGCGGCTCTTGCCGGACCGGGCGCCGCCCAGGACCAGCGTGATGTCGGTGCTCATGGCGGTCAGGCTTTCCCCGGCTGCGAAGGCCGGATGGTTAGCGCAAATCGCCCCGCGTTACCAGGGCGTGCCGTCGCGGTGGTAGAAGCGGTCGTCCGCGCTCTTGTAGACCAGATCCTCGTCCGGGTAGAACGCGTCGTCCCCGGCCGTGCGGTCGCCGACCTCCAGATAGACGGCGGGCACGTCGGAGCGGTTGACCAGCTGGTGCCCGTCCGGCTTGCCCGCCGGGAAGCCGGCGCACATGCCGGGCCGCAGCAGCGTCTCGCCCGCGTCGGTGACCAGCACCAGCTCGCCCTCCACCACATAGACGAACTCATCCTGGCGCGTGTGCCAGTGGCGCAGGGCCGAGGCGGAGCCCGGCTCCAGCCGCGTCAGGTTCACCCCGAAGTTCGTCAGGCCCAGCGGGTTGCCCAGCCGCTTGCGCGTGCGGCCGGCGACGGCGGCGCGGAACGGCTCCGGATAGCCGGTGACACCGGTCTTGGCCTCCAGAGTGGCGGGGTCGAGGACGGGCGGGTTGGGCGGTGTGGTCACGGGCGGTTCCCTTCCGTTGGTTCGATGCGCATCCGAAGCGCAACTTTACATCGGGTGGCACCGACAGGCCATCCGCCCTGTTGAAGGTTCCGGCATGGCGCATCGAAGGGGGAAAACCGCGCATGGAACCGAACGTCCGCATTCCGCCGCTCGATCTGCCAGGACTGCTGGAATTGCCCACGGACTTCACCGCCGCGGTTCTGTTCGCCCACGGAACCGGCAGCGGCCGCATGAGCCCGCGCAACCGGCACGTCGCGGCGAAGCTGCGGGAGGCGGGCTTCGGCACGCTGCTGGTGGACCTGCTGACCGAAGAGGAAAAGGCCGACCCTGCCAACGTCTTCGACGTCCACCGCCTGTCCGAACGGTTGCTCCTGGCGACCCGTCACCTGCGCACCGCGACCGACGTGGCGCAAAAGCCCGTCGGCTATTTCGGCGGAGGGACCGGGGCCGCGACCGCCCTGATCGCCGCCGGGCGCGCGGCCGAGCATGACGGGGTCGGCGCCGTCGTCTGCCGCGGCGGGCGCCCTGACCTTGCCGAGGAGTGGCTGAACGGGGTCGCGGCCCCGACGCTGCTGATCGTCGGCAGCAAGGACGCCCCGGCGCTCGACCTCAACACCGACGCCTTCTCCCGCCTGCACTGCACCAAGGCGCTGGAGGTCGTGCCCGGCGCCGGCCGCCTGTTCGAGGAACCGGGGAAGCTCGACATGGTGGCGGACTCCGCGCGGTCCTGGTTCGGCACGCATTTGTTCAAGGCAGCCAACGGTTGAGCGACGGTGGACAGACGCGACGTTGCGGTCTAACTCAAGGCCCGACCCGTCCCTGATTATCCCTCCCCGACCGGATCGACCATGCCGCAGCTTGAAATCCTCAGCCGGATGCCCTCCGGCCCGGCGAAGCCTGTGCCCCTGCTGTTCGTCCACGGCGCCTTCTGCGGCGCCTGGATCTGGGCGGAGAAGTTCCTGCCCTGGTTCGCGGAACAAGGCTGGGAAGCGCACGCCGTGTCCCTTCGCGGCCATGGCGGCAGCGAGGGGCGCGACCGACTGCATTGCTTCGGCATCGCCGACTATGTGGACGACGTGCTCGCCGCCGTCGACCGCTGCTCTGCCCCGCCGGTTCTGATCGGCCATTCCATGGGCGGGATGGTGGTGCAGCGCGCGCTGATCCGCCGCCGGCTGCCGGCGGCCGTCCTGATGGCCTCGGCCCCGCCGCATGGCTTGTGGGAGTCCACGGTCGGGCTGGCCTGGCGCGACCCTTACGTGTTCCAGCAGATGAGCCTGCTGATGACCTTCGGTGCCGACTGCATAGACCCGGAGGCGATCCGGCGGGCCATGTTCTCCGACACCATGCCGGCTGCGGAGGCCCGCCGGTACGAGCCCTACCTTCAGGAGGAATCGCGGCGGGTGATGCTGGACATCGGCGGCTGGATCCCCTTCCCGCCCATGCCCGACCGCAGCATTCCGGTCGCCGTGCTGGGCGCGGAGAAGGACCTGCTGTTTCCCGCCGACCAAGTGCGCGCCACCGCCCGCGCCTTACGGACCGAGCCCGTCTTCTTCCCCGGTATGGGCCACGCCATGATGCTGGAAACGGGCTGGGAAACCGTCGCCCGCCATGTCGCCGGCTGGGTGGAGTCCGCCGTGGGAGGGGCGGAGGAGGAGCGCGCTGCGGCGGATTGAGGCATCCGCCGCGCCCTGTTTCAGCTTGCCCGGAGCGTCTGAAGGAAGCTGCCGATCTCGCCGTTCAGCGTCTCCGACTGTTGGGCGAGCTGGCGTGAGGCTTCCAGCACGGCATAGGCCATCTTGCCGCTCTGGTCGGCGGCGCCGCTCACGCCCGCGATGTTCTGCGCCACGTCGCGGGTGCCCTCGGCGGCCTGCTGAACGTTGCGGCTGATGGATTGCGCCGCCGCGCTCTGCTCCTCGACGGCGGACGCGATGATCGTCGCGATCTCGTTCACGCGGTCGATCACGCGCGCCACGCTTTCGATTTCCCCGACCGCCTCGCCGGTCGCCGTCTGGATGTCGGCCACCTGGGCGGCGATCTCGCCGGTCGCCTGGGCCGTCTGGTTGGCGAGGTGCTTGACCTCCCCGGCCACCACGGCGAAGCCCTTGCCCATGTCGCCGGCGCGCGCCGCCTCGATGGTGGCGTTCAGCGCCAGGAGATTGGTCTGCGAGGCGATGTTGGTGATCAGGCCGACGACGGCGCCGATCTTCTCCACCGCCTCCGCGAGCCCCGTGATCTTGCCGGTGGCGCGGGCCGAGATCGTCACCGCCTCCCCGGCGATGCGCGAGGCGTCGGTCACCTGACGCCCGATCTCGCCGACGGAGCTGGAAAGCTGCTCGGTGGCGGCCGCGACGGTCTGCACGTTCAGCGTCGTCTGTTCGGTCGCCTCGGCCACGGCGGTCGCCAGCCGGTCGGTCTGGCCGGCGGCGCGTGTCATCTCCTGCGCTTCCGTCTCCAAGGCTTCCGTCTCGTGCGAGACGGCGCGCATGACGTCGCCGACGGTGTGCTCGAACCGCTCCGCCAAGCGCTCCAGCGTGCGGCGCTTCTCCTCCTCCGCGCGGCGTGCCGCGGCCGCATTGTCCGCCTCCAGCCGCGCTTTCTCTTCCGCGTTGGTCTTGAACACCTGCGCGGCGCGCGCCATCGCTCCGATCTCGTCGGCCCGCCCGGCTTCCGGGAACGACACCGCCACATCGCCGTCCGCCAAGGCGCGCAGGCGGTCGCTGAGGCTGCGGATCGCACCGCTGAGCTTCACGCCGGTCAGCGCGACCATCGCGACCGCCGGCAGCGCCAGGATCGCCACCAGCCCCAGCATCCTCCACAGAGTTTCCAGGAAGGCGGCCTGGATGTCGTCGATGAAGACGCCCGTGCCGATGAAGATCCCCCACGGCTGGAACGTCTTGATGTAGGACAGCTTCACCGCCGTGTTCGGGCTGTCGGGCGCGACGTTCCAACGATACTCGTAGGTCCCCTCGCCGCGCTCCCTGGCAATCCGGGCCATCTCCAGGATGATCGGGGTGCCCGTGGAATCCTTCACTCCGGCGGTGTCCTGCCCCATCAGCTTCGAGCTTGGGTGAGCGAACCCGTAGCCGTCCAGCCCGATGGCGAACAGATACTCCCGGCCGTCGTAGCGGATGCCGAGAAGAGATTGCTTGAAGCGCGCCTGGGCTTCCTCGCGCGTCATCCGGCCGGCGGCGGCCTCCGCCTCGTAAGCGGCGGCCATGCTGTAGCCCGCTTCGACCATGAAGCGGAGCGCCTGGACCCGATCCTCGTGCATGCGCTGGTGGCTGATCCACAGACCGCAACCTGCAATGGTGATTGATGCTGCACAGGCCAGGGCCACCAACCACCACAGTTTCGCGCGGATTGAGAGATTTGCAAACAAAACAACCCCTCCGAAAGTTCTGATGCCCGGCGCACTTGCCACGTCGCAGACTTTCGGAATTTTTATGGGTCAACTTGTTTATTCTGGGTTAAAGAGATAGGCACAATACGTTCATAGCCTAACAAACACAAAAAGACAAAAGCAGATATCAACTTGAACACCCCAGTGGAAATCAATTCCGCTGCCGCGAAATAATCTTCCATTTACCAGGAACTTTGTTTCTCAGCAGCCTTTGGTAGCGCAAAACAGCCCCGATCACGCTGCCGGCGCGCTCTTCTGCGTCAGGACGATGAAGACCTTGTCCTCAAGCTGGTCGGGCGTGAATGGCTTGGCGATGTAGGCGCTGACGTTGTGGGCGAGCGCGCGCTCCACGGCCTTCAGCGTGGCGAGCGCGGTCACCATCAGGAACGGCAGGTCGCGCCGTGCGTCCCGCACCCGTTTCAGCACCTCCAGCCCGCTCGCTTTCGGCATCATCCAGTCGCAGACGACCAGATCGTAGCGTTCCTCGTGCCCGACGAGCTTGTCGAGCGCGTCCTGCCCGTCCACGGCGGTGTCGATCTGCCCGATGCCGAGGTCGTGCAGCACCGATTCCACGAAGGCGCGCGGGCCGTCCTCGTCATCGACCACCAGCGCGCGCAGGCTGCCCAGGTCGATGAAGGGCACCCCCACCACCGCCAGCGCGCCGCGCAGCCAGGAGGCGCGGGCCGACCGCTCCTTTCCGCCAGCTGCGGCCAGGAGGAAGGAGCGCACGAAGCGCGGGCGGTGCACCTGCCGGTAGAGCGCCTTGGCGGCGGCCGAGCGGCTCTTCCCCATGCAGAAGGCGCCCTCGCCGGCCAGCTTGACCATCTCCAGCACCGTGTCGGGGTTCGGCTCCTCCTTGGCCTGGAGGGGGCTGAGCAGGCGCTGGGTGCGGATGAAGGCGTTCTGGATGTCGTCGATCTGCTGGGCCATGTACTCCCGGTCCTCCTCCGGGAAGACGCTGTCGAGGACGAGCTTCTGCACCTCGCCCAGCCCCTTCAGCTTGTCGTGGCGTTCCTTCCAGCAGTCGAGCAGCCGCCCGGAGAAGTCGCGCCCATCGAAGAACTGCCGCAGGTAGCCGTTGACCGCGCGCTCCGCGCTCGGCGACAGCGGCATTTTCTGGAGCACGAACAGGATGCGCAGCTTCTGGATCAGCGTCCGGCCCTTGGTGATCTCCGGCAGCGTGTCCTCGTTGACCAGCAGCGCGGTGCGCCGCTGAAGCGCCGCCTCGGTCCTTTCGCCGCCGAAATAGCCTTCGCCCGTGCGCAGCCGCTGGGCGAGCTGGCTGAGCGCCATGATCTCCCGCTGCACCGCCTCGATGCCGAACAGGTCGCCCACCCCGGCGATGGTGAAGCGCGTGGGCTTGGCCAGCTCGCGCCGGAAGGCGACGATCAGGCTGTCGCTGACGAACGGCATCGCCGTGCGGCGGACCAGCGTTTCCAGCGACGCGAAGACCGGCGGCGCCGTGTCGGGCAGCGTGCGGTCGCCGACGATCAGCGTGACGATCATCTCCACCAGATCGGCGAAGGGCGCGTCCTGCGCGCAGGAGGCCGTGCCGGTGTCGCTGCGCAGGATTTCCCCCAGCAGCCGGTCGATGGGGGCGAGCGCGTCGGGGTCGTCCAGCTCCGCCGCCAAGTCCAGCAGCAGCCGCGCCTTCTCCGCGAAGGTCCGCGCCTGATAGAGATGGGTGGTCAGCGCCGCGTCCACATGGAAGCGGCCGAGGAACGGATCCTTCCCGCCCGTCAGGCGGGTGACGGTGGCGGCGTAGGTGGCGGGCAGCAGGTCGGGCGGAAGGGCGTCCTTCAGCCGCTCCCGCGTCAGGCGGGCCACCTCGTTGACCAGGGGCGTCAGGGCGCCCTTGCGGTCCATGACCCGTTCGGCCTGGGTCAGGATGGCGACGAAGGTCGGCGTGTTGGACAGGCTCTGCTGGTGCCGGGGGGAGTGCAGAAGCTCCGTCGGCGTCAGGGCGTTCTCGTCGAAGAAGCGCTGGCAGTAACGGCCGACGCTCTCGCGCGCCTGCGGGCTGTAGAAATCGTCCGCCTCGCGGCAGACGGCGAGGTCCGTCCCGCCGTCGGCGTCGATGTCATGAGCGTCCGCACTTGCGATGTCCGATGCCATAGACGCGTCCCAGTCCTCAGTCGGCCAGCAGGGTCCGCACCGCGTCGAGCAGGCGCTCGGGCGGCACGGGCTTCATGATGATGTCGCGGCCGGGCAGCGCCGTGAGCCCCGCCGCCGTTTCCTTCGAGGCGTAGCCGGTCAGGAAGAGGATGCGCAGGCCGGGGTTGCGCTCCTCCAGCGCGCGGGCGAGGTCCAGCCCGTTCATGCGCGGCATGGACACGTCGGTGACCACCGCGTCGAACAGCCCGCCGCATTCGTCCCAGCGGGCCAGAGCCTCCACCCCGTCGGCGGCTTCGGTGACGGTGCAGCCCGCCTCCTCCAGCGCCAGCTTCAGGTAGGCGCGCACGGAGTCCTCGTCGTCCACCAGCAGGATCGCGGCGCCGTCGTCCTCCCCCAGCCGCAGGGGCTCCACCCCGCCCGCGGAGCATGCCGGGGCCGCGACGGCCGGCAGGTGGATGGAGAAGACGCTGCCGCGCTCCTCCGGCCCGTTGTCCATCTCCACAGCGCCGCCGGCCTGCTGGGCCGTGCCGTAGACCATCCAGAGGCCGAGGCCCGTGCCCTTGCCCGGCTCCTTGGTTGTGAAGAAGGGCTCCCAGATGCGGTCGCGGATCTCCGGCGGCACGCCGCTTCCCTCGTCGACGACGCGGATGACGGCGTAGCAACCGCGCGCCAGCCCGTCGTGCCGCGCGAAGAAGGCGGCGTCCGGCGTTTCCGTGCCCAGCGACACGGTCAGCCGCCCGCCCTCCGGCATCGCGTCGCGGGCGTTGAGCGCGAGGTTGAGCAGCGCCTGGTTCAGCGTCACCGGGTTGGCGACCGCGTGCGCCCCGTCGTCCTCGATCCGGATCTCCAGGTCGATGCCGGCGCTCATCAGCGGCTTCAGGAAGACGCGCAGGTCGCGCACCAGCGGGGCCAGCGCCACCACCTCCGTCTCGTCGGCGGCGCGGCGGCGGGAGAAGTCGAGCAGCTGCGCGGTCAGCGCCGCCGCCCGGTCGGACGCCTTGGCGATCTCCCGCACGCAGGTGACCACACGCGCCTCGTCGCCGGGGTTGCGCTCGGCCAGCCGGGCGAAGCCGCCGATGGCGGTCAGCATGTTGTTGAACTCGTGCGCGATGCCGCCGGCCATGCGGCCGACCGCCTCCATCTTCTGCGAGCGCTGGAGTTCCGCCTCCGCCCGGCGGCGGTCGGTCACGTCGTTCAGCACCAGCAGCACCGCCGCTCCACGCTGGTAGACCGCCGGATAGGCGCCGATCTCCACATGGCGGCGCTCGCCGGAGGGTCGGAGGATTTCGCACTCCAGCCGCTGCCCGTCACCCTCCGCGGCCCGGCCGAGCCGCTCCGCCACCGCGCCGAAATCCTCGATGAAGCGGCCGAGATCGGCACCGGCCAGCCCGCCTTCGCGCCCCACTCCCAAGATCGAATCCGCCGCCGCGTTGGCGAAGCGGATGGCCTGTCGGTCCCAGATGGCGATGCCGTAGGGTGCCAACTCGACCAGTTGCCGGTAGCGGCGCTCGCTTTCCCGCAGCGCGCTGACGGTGGACTCCAGCCGTTCGGTCTGGCCGGCCAGCTCCTCCTCGCGCCGCTTCAGCTCCGTGATGTCCATCAGGATCTTCACGATGCCGCCGGAGCCGGTCGCGTGCTCGCTGATGCGGTACCAGCGCCCATCGGACAGGCGGCCGTCCACCGGGTCGCTGTGCAGGAGGTGACGCTTCAGCCGCGCCTCGATCCAGGCGGCCATGTCGCGGTCGTCGCCCTCGTAGCCGCCGCGCTCGGCGGCAGCGCGCAGGATGTCCTCGAAGGCGGCGCCCGGCACCAGAACGTCGGCAAGGTTCGGGTATGCCTGCCGGTAGCGCTCGTTACAGAAGATCAGCCGCCCGTCGGCGCTGAACAGGACGAAGCCTTCCGAAATGCTGGCGAGCGCGTCGTGCACCACCGCCTGCATGAAGCGCGCCTCGACCAGGGCCAGCGTCTCCGCCGTCGTCTCGATGCCCGTGCCGCGATAGCCGGCGAATTGCCCGGCCCCGTCGAACACCGGCTGGCCGCTGAGGCGGAAGACGCGCGTGGCGCCGGTCTCGTCCTGGTGGGTCACCTCCAGGTCGCGGAATGGCCGACCGGCCTCGATGTCGGCCAGATACTCCAGCCAGGTGTCGGCATCCTCGACCAGCGGGCGGAGGTCGAGCAGCGAGTCCCCGAACACCGGCGCCGGGTCGCGCCCCAGCAGGGTCGCCAGACGGTCGGAGGTGTAGGTGTAGCGGTGGTCCGCCCCGCTCTCCCAGAACCAGTCGGACGCGGCTTCCGCGAAATCGCGGAAGCGCCGGCGGCTCGCCTCCAGTTCTTCGTTCGCGGCGCGCAGCAGGTGGGCGGAGCGGTCGACCTCACGGGCGGCAGCATGGGCGCGGCGAACGGCCAGGAAAGCCAGCGCGGCCATGGCCGACAGCAGGATGCCGATGGGCAGGGCCAGCCGGTCGGCCTCCTCGTTCAACGCGAGCATGGCCAGAACCACAACCGCCACGAGAAGAACAAGCAGCAACTCCGGCACCGCGACCCAGCGCGGGGGCGCGGGCGGTGCCGGCTGGCTGTGGTGTTCGCGGGTGCTGGAGACGTCCATGAAGCCTCCCGATGAATGGCGGTCTGGACACGCGCGGGCGCGCGGCGACACACCGTCATAGGCGGGAAGGCGTTAACGTGACGTTTCAGGACTGCAATCGTCCGATATCGGTTCGCCTTTTTCGCGAACCGACAGGCAGCAACCGAAGGTTATGTTCAGGAAGGCGGCACGACGGTCTGCGAAATCTCCTGAAACGGTTCCAGGGCCTCGCAGCGGGCGCCGTGCGCCGCCAGATTCGGCCAGCGCTCCTCCTGGAACAGCGCGGGATGGCCTTCTCGCAGGAAGCGCAGAGCACAGGCGACGGCGATGTCCGCGTGCCCGATGGACCGGCCGAACCACCAGGGATCGGGACGGGCCGCCCGATCGGCCTCCAACACGTCGAGAACGTCGCCAATCTGGGCGGTGCAGCGCTCGATCCAGGCGGCGGAGGTCTGGCTGTGCAGCGCGCGTTCGTAGATCAGGCTGACCGCCTTGTCGGCGAGGCCGGTCGCCAGCGCGCAGACCTTCAGCGCCCGGCGGCGCTCCGCTCCGCTCTGCGCGATCATGGCGCGGGACGGACCGGCCAACTCGTCCAGATGATCCAGGATCGCGCCGCTTTCGATCAGCACCTCCCCATCGTCCAGCACCAGCGTCGGCACGCGGCGCAGCGGGTTGTACTGCGCGACCGTCTCCGCGTCCGAGAAGACCGACCAGGGACGATGCTCGAAGGGAAAGCCGTAGAGCCGCAGCGCGATCGCCACGCGGCGCGTGAAGGGGGAGTCGTATTGGCCGATCAGGATCATGGGCACCTCCTCCCACGATCCTAAACCGGATTTCATTTCGCTTAAAGGCTGCGGCAGAACAGGCCGCGCATAAGATGCCTCGGCGCGCCCGGCGCGTTCTGGAACCGGCGCCGCGCGTGGCTGACCCGGCTGTTGCTCATGATCAGCGCCTGCCCGGTGGTGAGCCGGATCGCGTGGCGGACGCCGGAGGCTTCGGCGAGCCGCGTCTCGAAGAGTTGCCGCGCCTCGCGCAAGCCCGGAACGTCGTCGTAACGCCATTCGTCGCGCGGAGACACGCTATAGCGGCCGATGATGCGCCCGTCCCCGTCCGTCGCGAAGACCGGCCCGTCGCTGTGGCGCTCCTTCACCGTGGCGTGCCGGCGAAGGGCGCGACTGTCGAACAAAGGTTCAAGAACTCTCCGCCCAGCCGCATCCATCCCTTCCAGCAGCGCCGAGGTGCGTTCGATCACCGTCTCGCCGCCGGATTGGGCGGGCTGGATGCACACCAGCATGGTCGTCCGCACCACGCCGATGGGCTCCAGCGTTCCATCGGTGTGCAGATCCAGTTCCGTGTCCTGCGAGAAGGCGGGATGATCGGCCCCGGCGCTCGGCCCCCCGATGTCGCTGAGACCGAAGCCGGAACTGTAGGCCACCCCTTCGTAGGACTGGTAGAGATCAGGAACATAAGGCTCGCCGAGTCCGAGAGTCGCGGCAAGCTCGACGAGTTGAACTGCAAGCCCGTCGCGTTCAACATCTTCGAAATGAAGTACGGAAAAATCCTGCGCCCTCAGATCGTCCTGAATCTCGTTGATTTTTTTGCTCGACGCTCCCATCGGAACAACGCTCCATTAAAATTATCCGATCAATGCGCCTCCCTCCGAAACGCAGCCAACAATGAAAGATTGCTGGTTTTGCTGTTTGGTTTCGTTTTAGGCGATGCACAGGGAAAACCATATGCAGAAGCGATGCCGAGTCACAATTATTTCAATTTTATCCATTATGCTCTCAGATAATATTATTGAAATTTAGAATTAAATATCTCTGCAACAGCCCAATGGTTGCGCTGCTGCTTGGATGAAAAGACAAGACGAAGCCGTATCACCGCGCCACGTACCAGTCCGCACGATGGTTGAAAGCCACGAAGGCGTTCAGAACCGCGGCACCCAGCATGGACGCCAGAACGGCCTGCCCGTCGATCACGAACACCGCCACCGAGAAAATGACCACGTCGAAGATCGCCTGGAGCCACCCGGCGCGGAAGCCGGTCTTTTCCTGGATGTAGTAGGCGAGAATGCCGACCCCGCCGCCGCTGGAGCCGTGGCGGAACAGGCCGATCACCCCGATGCCGACGCAAAAGCCCGCCAGCACCGCGGCCACATGGGGCTGAAGCGTGCTGTAGCTCACCACCTGGGGAAAGGCGCTGGACAGGAGGGAAATCGCTGTCACTGCGCAGAGCGACCGCGCGGTGAAGCGCCAGCCGATCCGGGTCAGCGCCAGCACGTAGAACGGCAGGTTCACGAGGAAGAACACCAGACCGAAGCTGATTCCGGTCGCGTAGGAGATCAGGAACGACAGCCCCGCCGCCTGCCCGGTGATCAGCCCGGCGGCGTGCAACAGCGAGATCCCGAAGGAGGTCATGATTATTCCGAACGCCTGCCCTTGCAGGTTATCAATGGCACTGTGCGAAGCTCGTTTGGCTTCTTTTGTTCCGGCAGAAGAAAGGGCAGGCTCTGTATCAACGGAAACTTTTGCCATATTCAATGATCCCGAAGGCTATTCTTCATCAATATTAGCACGGATCACCACCTTCAGGACAGATCGGGGATTGGAAAAGCGGGCGCCGAAAAGCTTTCCCCGGGGCGCGCGTTTCCACCCTGGAGACGGCCCTTATGGCTTTCGGCTTGGCTGCGTCAGACCGTACGTACAGACGGGCACTCTCTCCCGGTGCCGTCCCTCGCAACCGCAACACACTGAGGAACGAGGCGGAGCAAGGCCTGCGCGCTGGTTTGGGGTGGCGTTTCAGCGCGGGGTAGCTCCGGCCGAGTGGTTACCCCGTCGCCCATAAACCTCCCCTATGATCCCCCATCCTTGGGGTTAGAACACCACCAGTGCGACCAGGATCGCGGCCATCTCTTGCGGTATGAGTGCCGGCCTCATTCGGCTCTGCTGTGGAACGAAGAAGAATGGCCAAGACAATCACCGGAAACGACGACGAAATCCGCATGGACGGCTTCGTTGCGCACAACAACGTGTGGAACGCGGGGGCCATCCAGAATGGGAAGGGCTACAGCCAGTCGATCACCGTGCCCGACACGCACGATCCCGCCGGCACCACGATCAAATGGAGCTTTCCGGACGGAAACCCGTCCGAGGACCGGTGGTGGGAAGCCCCGTGGGACAAGTACCCCGTCCTGTCCTACCCGACGCTGACCGCTGGGCGCGACACCTGGGAAGACTACGCGACGACGAACAAGGAATTTCCCGTCCAGGTGAAGGACGTGAAGGACCTGAAGGTCGATTTCGATTTCGATCTGGGCAAGAATCCGGACAGCAGCAACGTCGCCTTCTCGCTCTGGACCAAGCCCGACCCGAACGCCGTCGGGCAGAACATCCAGGACGAAGTCATGGTCTGGGTCCACACGGGCTGGTTCAGCCCGGACGGCGACCCCATCGGCGCCTTCAGCGACGGCCTGGGCTCCGCCCACATCTTCCACGAGCCGAAAGAGAAGAACTCCGTGGGACGGACCTGGGACTACACGGCCGTCCAGTACGACAAGGATGTCCATTCCGGGAAGCTGGACCTGGGCGCCATCGTCCACACGCTGGAAAGGGACGGCATCCTCAAGGGTGACGACTGGATCTCAGGCGTCCAGCTCGGGGCGGAGATCACCCACGGCACCAGCTCGCTCACCGTCAACGACCTTGGCGTGAATCTGACCACCTTCGGCCTGTCCAACCCGCCGCCCGACACCTGGAAATGGTGAGCATGCGGAACGGTCTTACGGGCGGTTCACCAGCACCAGAATCTTCTCCTCCAGCTGCTCGGGGGAGAAGGGCTTGGCGATGTAGGCTGTGACGTCGTGGGCCATGGCTTCCTCCACCGCGATGATGGTGGCTAACGCCGTGACCATCAGGAAGGGCAACTCCGGCCGCACCGCGCGGACCAGCTTCAGGAACTCCAGCCCGGAGAGGCGGGGCATCTTCCAGTCGCAGATGATCAGGTCGAAGTCCGTCTCGTGCCCCTCGAAGCGCGACAGCGCCTCCCGCCCGTCCTCCGCGATCACGATGTTGGTGATGCCGAGGTCGCGCAGGATCATCTCCACATAGCCGCGCGCCGCCGGCTCGTCGTCGGCCAGCAGGATGCGCAGCGTGCTCATGTCGCGCATCGGCAGCCCGGCGGCGGCCAGCGTGGAGAAGAACAGGGCGAAGCGCTCCGCCCGCCGTTCCGTCTCGTCCTTGTAGCGGGTCAGGTAGGCGCGCAGGAAGGCGGTGGCGCGGACGTGGTGGCCGATCAGCTCGCGCGCCGCCGTGGCGCATTTGCCGTCGGTGAAGGCGCCCTCCGCCAGCAGGGTGGCGAACTCCATCACCTCGTCCACGCCGGGGGCGCGGTCCTTGGCGATGCGGGCGAAGATGCGGTTGGTGCGCAGATAGGTGTGCTGGATGTCGTCCAGCATGCGGGCGTAGCGGTCGCGCAAGCCCTCCGGCAGGGTGGAGCGCAGGATGCGCCGTTGCAGGTCGGCCAGCGCCTTGATGCGGGCGCGCGGCGTACGCGCGGTCTCGAACAGGCGCTGGGTGAAGTCGCGGGTTTCCAGATGGCGCTGGATGTTCGCGACGATCATCTTACGGCTGTGCTCCCCGGTCACCGCCCCTTCGAAGCTCAGCAGGTCGAGGATGCGGGCGTAATGGCTCTTGCCGTGGAGCACCGCTTCCAGCCGGTCGCCGCCGAGCAGCAGCGCCACCCGCCGGTCGAGCAGGCGCAGCGTGCGCTCCCCGCCGATCATGGCGCCGCGCCCCTTCAGCTTGGCGGCGAGAAGCCCGGTCGCCGTCAGCTCGTCGAGCACGCCGGCGGCGCTGCGCGGGTCGAAGCCGCCGCCGGTGGACAGGCGCGCGTCGCCCGACAGCGCCCGCTGGATAGTCACCTCCAGCCCCCGCCGCGTGGCCGGGGTGCCTTGAAGGCTGGCGTGCGCGCCGATGAAGGCGGACAGGCGGCGGACAACCGCCGGGGCCTCCGCGTGCGCGATGACATCACCCCGCCAGACCTGGGCCATAACCTCCAGAGTGGCTCGCAGGCCATCCACCCAGGCGAACAGCTCCTCCACCACAAGGCCGTTGGCCAGCATCTCCCCGACGATCTGGTCGAGGATCGCCACGCCGTCGGCGGACAGCGCGTCGCTGTCCAGCGACAGAACGCGCACCATCCGCAGCTCGTTGCTGCCGCCCTCGCCCAGCCAGGCCGACAGCCAGGCGTCGAGCGCGTAGCGCCCCAGGAAGCCCGGCGTCTTCGCCATGACCTGCGGGACCGTGCCGGCGAAAATCTTCGCGTCGATGGCCAGCGCCGTGCCCCGATGGGCGCGCCGGGCGGTGATGGCCAGCACCTCCTGTTCCAGCCGCTTCAGCTCCTCCAGCCGCATGGCGGGGGTGCGGCGGCCGGGACGGGACTGGAGCTTCGCGACCCGCTCCAGCACCGACGCGCGGCGCGGCCAGTCGAGGAAGGAGCGCTGCGGCTCCTCCTTGTGCAGGAACTCGGTCGGGGTGATGCCGCGGACCTCCAGGAACTCCGCCAGTGCCTCGGCGATCAGGAAGCGGGAGTCCCGGCCGTAGACCTCCTCCACGGTCTGACAGACGGCGGCCTCGGCCCCATCCTCGCCCGCGTCGGCGCCCAGTTCGACCAGCAGCGCGTCGACGTCGTAGACGCCGATGGGAATGGTCTCCGGCGTGGGCGGGGGTGTTGGATCGGGAGGCGGCTCGGGCGTGGTCATGGGCGTGCCCGCGTCACACGAGAAGCGCGTGGACCGTCTCGGCCAGCTCGTCTGGATTGATGGGCTTGCGCAGGAAGACGATGCGGCGGCCGTCCGCCATCAGCTCGTCCAGATTCTCCTTCTCGGGCGGGTAGCCGGACATCAGCACGGTCGGCAGGTCGGGGTTCCGCCGGCGCAGCGCCCGCGCGACCTCCGCCCCGCCCATCCGCGACATGACGAGGTCGGTCACCAGCAGGTCGAAGGCCCCGCCATGCTCGTCATAGGCCCGCAGCGCCTCCGTCCCGTCGGCGGCGCAGACCACGCGCATGCCCATGTCCTCCAGCGTCAGTCGGATGAAGTCGCGCACCTGCTCCTCGTCCTCCACCAGCAGGACGGTGGCGGCCATGGACAGCCCTTCCGGTTCCTCCTCCCCATCGAGGTCGAAGGCGAAGCCGGGATCTTCGTCGAGGTCGGCGTTCCGTTCCGCCGGCAGGTAGAGCGTGAAGGTCGTGCCCTGCCCCGGCCCAGGCCCCGGCTCCGTCGCCACCTCCACGGCCCCGCCGGCGCGGGTGACCGTCGAATAGACCAGCGACAGGCCGAGCCCGGTGCCCGCCCCCGGCTCCTTGGTCGTGAAGAAGGGCTCGAACACCCGGTCGAGCACGTCCGCGTCGATGCCGCTGCCGCCGTCGCGCACGGCGATGGCGACGTAGCCGCCGGGCGCCAGATCGGTGTGATGCTGGCGCAGCGCCGCCACGTCGGTAACCCGCTCCACCGACACGGTGATCGGGCCGCCGTCCGGCATGGAATCGCGCGCGTTGATCACGAGGTTGACCAGCGACTGGTGCAGCAGGCCGGGGTCGATGGTCACCGCGCAGCCATCGTCGCGGCTTTCGATCCGCAGCGGGTGGCGTTCCCCCAGCGTCGGGCCGAGGAAGCGGCGCAGATCCTCGATGACGGCGCCGACGCGCACCGGCTTCACCGCCTCCGTCCGGCCCGGTCGCCCGAAGCTGAGAAGCTGCGCGGTGAGACCCGAGGCCCGCTCCGTCGCCTTGACGATCTCGGTCAGGCACTGCTCGACACGCGGACGGTCCTGGGGAGCGCGCCGGGCCATCAGGGCGAAGCCGCCGATGGCCGTCAGCATGTTGTTGAACTCGTGCGCGATGCCGCCGGCAAGCTGGCCGATGGCCTGCATCTTCTGCGCCTGATGGATGGCGCGCTCCGCCTGCTTGCGGTCGGTGATGTCGTTGAGGACGAGGAACCAGGCCGAACGCCCTTCCACGGCGAAGGGGTGGATGCCGACCTCAATCTCCCGCAGGACGCCCAGTGCCGAGACCACGCGGGCCTCCACCGGCGGGGGCGGGTCGGCCTCGGGGCTGGGGGCGGGCAGCCAGTCGAACAGCCGCTGCACCCCGTCGAACTCCGTCGCCTCGACCATGGGGATGCGCGTCATGGCGACGGGATCGGCGCTGCCGAGGATCAGGGCGGCGGACCGGTTGGCGAAGCGCACCCGCTCGCCATCCCAGACCAGGATGCCGTAGGGCGCCATCTCCACGAGCCGGCGGTAGCGCGCCTCGCTCTGGGCCATGGCCTCCTCATGCCGCTTCAACTCGGTGATGTCGGTGAGGATCTTGACCACGCCGCCGGAGCGGGTCGCGTGCTCGCTGATCCGGTACCAGCGCCCGTCGCCGAGCCGGTGGTCCGACGGCTGGTCGCTGGTCACATGGCGGTTCAGCCGCTCGGCGATCCAGTCGGTCGGATCGGCCACTTCGTCCCCCGCCGCCCCGCGCTCCAACGCGATGCGCAGCAGGTCGGCGAAGCGGATGCCGGGGGTCAGATGGTCGGACAGCAGCGGATAGGCGGCGCGGTAGCGCTCGTTGCACAGCACGAGCCGCCCGTCCTCGTCGAACAGGACAAAGCCCTCGGACACGCAGCCGATGGCGTCGGACAGCAGGGCGCGGATGTGGTCGCGGCCCGGCTCCGGAGCGGCGGGAGCGCCGCCGTCCAGCACACGGTCGAGGGTTGCGCGCAGGGCGCGCAGTTCCCCCTCCATGCGGGCAAGGTCGCCGGGAGCCGCGGCGGTCAGCCGCGCACGAAGCTCTGCAAGGTCGAGGTCAAGCCGATCCATAAGCCGGCATTCAACCATTCCCCCCGGCGGCCCGCCAGTTGATTCGCTGGGACGCGCGCCCAGCTCACGCGTGTTTGGGGAAGTGATGATGGCCGTGGTCGCACTGGCCGCGAGCGTGCTTGTCGTCGCAGCTTTCTCCGGCGGCGGGGGTCAGGCCGATCCAGGCGTTCAGGGCGTTGGGGTCGAAGCCGGCCTTGCGGTCCTGCCCGACCTGGAGCAGCGGGCGGCGGATCAGGTCGCGGTCGGCGAGCAGCGCGGCCAGGGCAGAGGCCTCATCCAGTTCGTCGGGCTTCACGGCCCCGGACTTCACGGCGGCGGCGCGGCGGTTGAACCATTCATCGACCGGGCGGTCCTCGAAGAAGGGACGCAGCGTTTCGGCCGTGAAGGGCTCCGCCGACAGGTCACGCTCCACCAGCGTGTGGCCGGCGGCCTGAAGCTGTTGCTTCTGCCTGGCGTTGGCCGCACAGCCGGGGAGCCCGTAAAAAGTCACTTCCGTCATGGGGTTGGCGCTCCGCTTGAAAGAGGACGAATTTCGTCCAGTCTAGCCGGAGCGCCACCGGAGGCGCGCATGACAGAATGTCGCACCTCCGGACAATCAGCAAATGCCTACAGTTTAATCACTTGAGCCGCTTCAGGGCATCCTCGACGAAGGCGTTGGTGTAGGCCTTGTCCAGGTCGATGCTGGCCGAGGCCACCGCCGGGTCGAAGGCCTTCAGGACCTTGTAGGCGGCCTCCGCCCCCTCGCGGGTGAAACGGCCGTCCGGCGAATAGGTCGGCTTGGAATGCTCGTAGGCCTGGGCGTAGAGCGTCTTGTTGCCGAGGAAGAATTCCTCCGGCAGGGCCTTCAGCACGTCTTCGGTCTTGGCGGTGTCGAGCCACTTCAACGTCCGGACGAACACGTCCACCAGCGCCTGGGTGGTCTTCGGGTTGGCCTGGATGAAGGCCGGGGTGGCGTACAGCACCGCCGCCGGGTACGGACCGCCGTAGGTGTCCAGCGTACCCTTCTCCGTGCGGGTGTCGGCGATGATGCTGATGTCGCCGTCCGCCTCCAACTGGCTGATGACGGGATCGAGGTTGGCGATGGCATCGATCTCGCCGCGCTTCACCGCCGCCACGGCGCTGGGGCCGCCGCCGACGCCGATGATCGACACGTCCTCCGCCTTCATGCCGTTCTGCGTCAGCAGATAGTTCACCATGAAGTTGGTGGAGGAGCCGGGGGCGGTCACGCCGATCTTCTTGCCCTTCAGCTCCTTCACCGACTTGATCTCGCCGGCCTTCTTGACGGAGGCCAGCACGATGCCCGGATAGCGGCCGAGCAGGGTCAGCGCCGTGATCGGCTGGCCCTTGGCCTGCATCTGCACCGTGTGGTCGAAGGCGCCGGTCACCACGTCCGCCGAGCCGCCCATGAGGGCCTGGAGGCTCTTGGCGCCGCCGCCGAAGTCGCTGATCTCGACGTTCAACCCGGCTTCCTTGAAGTAGCCGAGGCGTTCCGCCACCGTCAGCGGCAAATAGTAGAGCAGCGGCTTGCCGCCGACCGCCAGCTTGATGTCCTTCTTCTCAAGCTGTTGGGCATCCGCCCCGCCGATGCCGAAGGCCAGCGCGACGGCGGCTGCGGCGATGAGGCTCCTCAAACGCATGTTTTCCCTCCCGATGGACCCGTTTGGCCCGATGAACCTGATTGATTGCCCTCAACCCTGGGCGTTGGTGGTGTGCGCCTCTTGCGGGCGCCAGTGGAGCAGGCGCTTCTCGACCATCGTCACCACGGCGTCGATGACCACGACGAAGATGGTCAGCACCAGCATGCCGGAGAACACGCCGACCGTGTCGAACACGCCTTCCGCCTGATGGATGCGGTAGCCGAGCCCGGCGGCGGAGCCCAGATACTCGCCCACCACCGCGCCGACCATGGCGAAGCCGACGGCCGTGTGCAGGCTGGAGAAGACCCAGGACAGCGCCGACGGCAGGTAGACGTGCCGGAACAGGTGACGGGAATTCGCCCCCAGCATGCGCGCGTTGGCCAGCACGACGGGGCTGACCTCCTTCACGCCCTGGTAGACGTTGAAGAAGACGATGAAGAAGACCAGCGTCACGCCCAGCGCCACCTTCGACCAGATGCCCAGCCCCAGCCACAGCGCGAAGATCGGCGCCAGCACCACGCGGGGCAGCGCGTTCACGGCCTTGATGTAGGGGTCGAAGACCACGGAGACCAAGGGCGCGCGGGCGAACCAGAAGCCGAAGGCGATGCCGGTCACCGTGCCGATGACGAAGGCCAGCGCGGTTTCCAGAAGCGTGATGCCCAGATGGTACCAGACCGCCCCCGACAGGAAGTCGTTCCAGGTGCGCGACAGCACCGCCAGCGGCGTTCCGAAGAAGAAGGGGCTGAGGATCTTCGTTTCCGTCAGGACGTGCCAGAGCAGGAAGAAGCCGATCAGCACCGCCGCCTGCAACAGCAGGATCACGGGGCGGCTCGGCAGGCGTTTCATACGGGCCACGGCCATGGCGTCCTCACTTCAGCTTGGTCTGGGCGTAGCCCTTCAGCACTTCCTCGCGCAGCTGCGCCCAGATTTCCCGGTGCAGGTCGAGGAAGTGCGGGGTCATGCGGATTTCCGACACGTCGCGCGGGCGCTCCAGATCCACCGCATATTCACCGATCAGGCGGGAGCCGGGGCCGGCCGACAGCACCAGCACGCGGTCCGACATGGAGATGGCCTCCTCCAGGTCGTGGGTGATGAAGACCACCGACTTCCGGTCGGCCGACCAGAGGTCGAGCAGTTCGTTCTCCATCAGCTGCCGCGTCTGGATGTCCAGCGCCGAGAAGGGCTCGTCCATCAGCACGATCTCGGGATCGACAATCAGCGTCTGGGCCAGCGCCACGCGCTTGCGCATGCCGCCCGACAGCTGGTGGGGGTAGCGGTCGCCGAACCGGTCCAGCCCGACGCGGGCCAGCCAGGGCCGGGCGCGGTCCAGCGCTTCCCGCTTCGGGACGCCGCGGAACTCCAGCCCGGCGGCGACATTCTCCAGCGCCGACTTCCAGGGCATCAGCGCTTCCGCCTGGAACATGTAGCCGGCGTGCGGATTGATGCCGCCGACCGGCTTGCCGAAGGTCACCGCGCGCCCCTCGCTGGGCGCCAGCAGCCCGGCCGCCACGTTCAGGATCGTGGACTTGCCGCTGCCGGTCGGGCCGACGATGGACACGAACTCCCCGGCGGCGACCGTGAAGGACACCCCCTGGACGGCGGTGTAGGTCTGCCCCCGCCCGTCGGGCGATGGAAAGGTGCAGGTCACGCCCTCCATGCGCAGGGCCGGCGTGTCGCCCCCCTCCGCATGTGGCGCGGCCGCCATGGCGGCGACTTCAGGCATGTGCGCGTCTCGTCCCTTTGTGACTTTTGCGCGCATTTTGGCGGAACGAAGGGGCCACGGCAATGGGTTGGCACGAAATACAATGTCGCACTGCGGCAAACACGGCGCGCCGACGGGTGCCGAGAGACTCCGGAATGCCGGTGGCGACGGCACCTCGCTTTAGCGCCGGGGGCGTTTACCCATAAAGATCAACGCGTTGGTGGCATACCCTGAAGTTCACCCGGAATCTCAGGAATTCCTCGCCAGACCTCAATCAGACTATTAGGAACGTCTTACAACCCATTGTTCAAGCGTTCTATTCCGGTCCGACAATGTCGCTCCCCCGGCCGAATCGGCGTGAGCGCCCTCATGCTGCACCGCCACATTGTTAACGAATTTTCCCCTTATGCCCGACCGGGGCCACACAAACATCACAACATCGGCGCAAAATGCGCAAACTCACTTTTTCTTTCGAATTCCCGCGGCGCACCTTGCCTTTCCAGCGTTCATCACCGACGGACGCTACCCTTTCGGACAGGAAGTGCGTTAACCATGACGCAAGCTTTTGCCGGCACCTTCCTCCTCGGATCAAGGAGGTTGGCATGCTGGTTCGAGCGACGGCACGGATGATGGTTCTGGGAATGCTGCTGGCGCTGGGTGCCACCGGCGCCGCGACCGCCGACAGCCTGTCCGTCAGCCGTCCGACTCCGCAGCCCCAGCCGCAGCCGTCCTCCTCTGAATTCCCCGACGCCACGCTGGTGCGGGTCGATCAGACCGGCTCGACGCTGCTGCGCCTGGACGGCATCATCACCCCCGGCGTCGAGCAGCGCTTCACCGAAACGCTGCGCAGCCTGCCCGCCGGCAAGCCGGTGGTGGTCGAACTGTCGAGCCCCGGCGGCTTCACGACGGCCGGCTACCGCATGATCGACCTCGTCCTGGCCGAGCGGCAGTCCGGCCGCCCCGTCGCCACCCGCGTCAAGGACGGCGAGTCCTGCGAGAGCATGTGCGTCGGGCTGTATCTCGCCGGCTTCCCGCGCTACGCCGCCCCGACAGCCGAGTTCATGGTGCACGCCCCGCGTCTGGCCGAGAACGGCCGGATGACGCTGCGGTCCACCGACACGATGGTGAAGCGTCTGGTCGCGCTGGGCGCCTCGCCGGTCTGGATCGAGCAGGTGAAGGCCGCCGGCGGCTTCTCCGGCGAGATGGACTACCGCGACCGTGCCGACCATCTGGCCGCCGTGGGCGCCAACATCGTCACCGACCTGACGCGCTGACGCGAAAGCGGTTCAGGATAGTTCGATGCGCAGGGTGTGAACGCCGTCGGCCACCGCGACGGTGATCACCCTGGGCTCGTCCTTGGCCTTGACGACGCTGATGTCGCCGTTGCGCTCCAATCGGGCCTCGGCGACCTTGTCGGGGCTGGTCAGGCCGTGGCGGCGAAGATCTTCCTCCAGGTCATGGATGGTGAGATGGGCGGCGCGCATGGCCGCCTCCTCCGTCCGCCCGTCGCGCACGATGACGCGGGGCTCTCCCTTGATCACCGTGCCGAAGCCGTGCCAGCGCGTTGCAACCGCCGACAGGACGGAATGAAGGGCGATCAACGCGGCGGTCGAGGCGAGGGCCGGCAGCATCGGGGCGTTGCCGGTGATGGCCCGGCTGGCGATGGAGCCCAGCATGATGCCCAGGATCACGTCGAAGGCCGTCGCCTTGCCCATGAAACGCTTCTTGCCCAGGCGCACCACGCCGAGCGTCACCGCGTAGACGATCAGGGCACGCAGCATCATCTGCAGCACCCCGATGTCCCGGCTTTCCAGCCCGACTCCGAGCGCCAGGCGCGCCACGCCTTCCAATCCGTCCATCGCCCCATCCATTGCCGCGCCCTCCCCGCCATCCCGGTCGTCTGCGAACGGGATAACGGAGCGGCGGCGCTTGCGGCGCAGGCTACCCCCGTTCGCTGTCCACCAGCCGGCGGGCGATCTCCGGCATGACGGCGGCATCGACGTTGGCGAAGGCGAAGCGCAGGTAGGCGTCCTGGCCGGGACCGAACATGGAGCCCGGCAGGCAGAGGATGTTGTGCTCCCGCGCCAGCCTCTCCGCCACGGCGTGGGCGGGCGTGTCGCCGAACGGGTGGCGGACATAGGCGAAGTAGGCGCCGATGCTGGCGATGCGATAGCCGGTGCCACTGCCCTCCATGGCGGCGCGGAAGGCGTCGATGCGCGCCAGGATCTCGCCACGCTTTCCGGCCACCCAGCCGTCCAGATTCTCCAGCCCGAACAGCGCCGCCTTCTGTCCGATGTGCGGTGCGCAGATGGCGAGGCAGTCCATCACCTTGCGCGCGTGCGTCAGCAGGGCCGCGTCCGCGATCACCGCCCCGACCCGGTAGCCGGCGAGGCTATAGACCTTGGAGAAGCTGTAGAGATGCACCAGCGTCCGCTGCCAGCCGGGCCGCTGGAACAGGCCTTGCGGGGCTTGCCCCTGCCAGTCCGGGAAATCTCGGTAGGTCTCGTCCAGCAGCAGGCGAATGCCGCGCCGCTCGCACAGCTCATAGAGCGCAGCGATCGCCTCGGGCGAGGCGATGGCGCCGGTCGGGTTGTTCGGCGTGATGAGCACCAGGGCGCGCGTGTTCGCGTCGATCAGCTGCTCGACCTCCGCCGGGTCGGGGACGAGGCCGTTGCTTTCGCTGAGCGGCAGCGGGCGCGCCTCGACGCCCAGCATGTCCAGCGTCATCTTGTGGTTGAAGTACCAGGGCGTCGGCAGAATGATGTTGTCGCCGGCGCGCGCGAGGCTCATCGCCGCCACGGCGAAGGCCTGGTTGCAGCCGGCCGTGATCAGCACCTCGTCGGCCTTCACCTCGGCCCCGTACAGCGCGCCGGTGCGCCGGGCCAGCGCGGCGCACAGCGGCGGCAGCCCGTCGATGCCGGTGTAGCGCGCGGTGTCCGGCGCCCGCACCTGCTCGGCCAGAAAGGCGGTCAGCGCGTCGGCGGGCGGATAGCCGGGCACCGCCTGGCAGAGGTCGATCAGCGGCTTGTCCGCCGGGAACACGCGCCCTTCCACCCAGCGCCAGGCTTCGGCGATGGGCGGCGCCTCGGTGGCGGCGACGAGCGGGTTGACGTCACTCCGGTCCATTCCCTGTTGTCCAGTCTTCGTGTGTTTTTCCGGTGCGGGCATGGTGGACCGGCCGAGCCGGCCAGCGCAAGCGACCTGACGTTGCACCTGACGTTGCAGGGGCGTGACCTTCGCCGCGCCGCGCTGTCTTCAGGAAAAGCGAACACTTCGGACGGACGGACCCCATGCGGTACGCAGCGCTGGCCACCGATTACGACGGCACCCTCGCCAACCGCGGCCGGGTGGACGACGCGGCGCTGGACGCGCTGAACCGCCTGCGCGCGTCGGGTCGGGCGTTGATCCTGGTGACCGGGCGGGAACTGGACGATCTGCGCGGCGTCTTCCCTCGCGTCGATCTCTTCGACCGCGTGGTGGCGGAAAACGGCGCGGTGCTGCACCGGCCCCGGACGGGCGAGACGGTGGCGCTCGCCCCACCCGTCCCGGCCACGCTGGTGGAGGCGTTGCAACGCCAGGGCGTGCAACCGCTGTCGGTTGGCCTCGTCATCGTATCCACCCACACCCCGCACGAAAAGGCGGTGCTCGACACGATCCGCGAGCTGGCGCTGGACAACACCGTCGTCTTCAACAAGGGTGCGGTGATGATCCTGCCGGACGGCGTGAGCAAGGTGACCGGCCTGACCGCCGCGCTGAAGGAGCTGGACCTCGACCCGCGCGAGGTCGTCGCCGTCGGCGATGCGGAGAACGACCACGCCTTCCTGCGGCTGTGCGGGCTGTCGGTCGCGGTGGCGAACGCCCTGCCCTCGGTGAAGGAGGAATGCGACCTCGTCACGCGCGGGGCCGCGACGGCGGGCGTCATCGAACTGATCGATCGGCTGATCGAAACCGACTTCGTCGACCACGCGCCGGAACCGCCGGAGGAGTCGGAAACGCCGTTACGTCCCGCCAACCACTGACGCGAACGCGGAAAGGGAGGCCCGCGCCTCCCTTTCCCATGCCGGTTCTACTTCTTCGGCTGGTTGTTTTGGCCGTTATTGTTTTGGGCTTGATTCTGGGATTCGGCCTGTTGCTGCTTGGCCTCGTCCTTCTTCTTGGCTTCGTGGTGCCCGACGGCGCAGCCGACGGCGGCACCCGCCACGCCATGCCCGGACCCGACCTCGTGGCCGGCGATCCCGCCGACGGCGGCGCCCTTCGCGCAGCCCTTCGCCTCGACCGTCCGGGGCATCGTCAGGCCGCCGGCCAGCAGGGCCACGGCACCGATCGCCAGAACGGACGTTGAAATGACCTTCATCTCGGCTGTCCTCCTTGCGCATCCGAAAGGATGCCTTCGCCAAGGAAAACGACTGGATTGATGAAGCGTTCCCTCCTTTGCGCGCGGACGCGGTCAGGCGGGGTTGAGGACGGCCTCCGGCGAGCGGCCGACGATGCGCTCGTAGACCTCCGGATCGGTGGCGCCTTCCGTGCCGAAGACCAGCACGCGGGCGTCGGGCGCCAGGCCCAGCCCGACGCGCACCTCCGGGTCGGCGGCGGCGCACAGCAGGGCGGCGAGCCCGGCCACGCCCGACTCCCCGGCGACCACCGGACGTCCGCCGTAAGCCGCGTCGGCCAGCAGGCGCATGGTCGTCACCGCCGCCTCGTCCGGGATGGTCAGGAAGTCGTCGGCCCCGCGTTCCAGGATCGCCCAAGCGAGCAGGGAGACCTCCCCGCAGGCGAGCCCGGCCATCACCGTGTCCAGGTCGCCTTCCGCCTTCATCGGCCGGCCGGCGACGGCGCTCTGGTAGAGGCAATCGGCGGTGTGCGGCTCCACCACCACGAGCCGGGGGCGCTGGCGTCCCCAGGCTTCCCACAGGTGGCCGCAGACGGCGGCGGGCAGAGCCCCCACCCCGCCCTGGATGAAGACGTGGGTTGGGCGTTCGCTGGCGGGAAGCTGGGACATCGCCTCCTCGACCATGACGGCGTAGCCCTGCATCACGTCGCGGGGCACGTCCATGTAGCCGGTGTAGGAGGTGTCGGACACGACGTGCCAGCCGTTGGCCTGCGCGTCCGCCGCCGCCTGCCGCACGGCGTCGTCGTAGAGGCCGTTCACGCGCACGACGCGGGCGCCGAAAGCCTCGATGGCCTCCTGCCGCCCTTTCGAGCAGTTTGCGGGAATGTAGATGACGCAGTTGCAGCCGAACACCTGGGCGCCCCAGGCGACCGAGCGGCCGTGGTTGCCGTCGGTGGCGGTGGTTACCGTCACCGTGCGCGTGACCTTGCCATACTGCCCGACCACGAGGTCCAGCGCGGTCACCGGCACGCCGGGCACGCGGGCCTGAACCTCGCGCGCCAGCAGGCGCAGCACCGCATAGGCCCCGCCCAGCGCCTTGAAGCTGTTGAGGGCGAAGCGCGTCCCCTCGTCCTTGTACCAGATGCGGTCGATGCCGGCGGCACGGGCGAGGCCCGTCAGGGAGCGCAGCGGCGTCGGCGCGTAGCCGGGCCAGGCCCCGATCTCCGCCATTGCCTCCTGGAAGGCCGCGCGGCTGATGATCGCGCGCTCCGAGGGGCCGTAGGCTCTCTCATGATCGGCGCGCGGGTTGGAAAAGAGACGCGGGGTGCCAAGCGGGGGCAGGTCGGACATCGTGTTCGCTCTCCGGGACCGAACCACGAAAGCATTCCCACCCACGCCGCGTCAAGCAACGCGATGTTTCCGGACAAAGCGTCACAAGCTGTGCTAACAGCCGCGCCCCCGCTGCCGGAGGGCGGTGGGGATCATTCGCTGAAGGGAGTTTTTCCGTCGTGACGACCGGACTCACCAACACCACCGGCCCCGCCAACACCGCCGCCGACCAGCTGAAGCAGTTCGCCGACCGCATGGAGCGGCTGATGGACGAGATCGACGGCCTGAAGGCCGACCTGAAGGACCTGCGCGGCGAGGCCAAGGCCGCCGGCTTCAACGTGCGGGCGCTCGATAAGCTGGTCGCCATCCGCCGCAAGGACGCCAGCGAGCAGGAAGCCGAGCTGCTGAACGACCTGATGCTCTACGCCCACGCCACCGGCACGCCGCTCGACGTCGTGATGCCCGAACCGGCGGAGTGACGGGAGCCAGCGGCCCCTTTCAATAAGGGGCCGCACCTTCGCTCATGCGCCACTTGTCTGCTGGGCCGGCGGGGAGGTCGCCTCCACGGCCTGGAAGCGCTCCAGGATGCGGTAGCTGTGCTCGGCCCCCTTCGGCACGACCCAGGAGTCGCCGGGGCGGAGCTGCACGATCTGCCCTTCGACATGGAGTTCCGCCCGACCAGCGATGACGAAGCCCACGGTTTCGTACTCGCGCCGCGTCGGCTGCTTGTCCACCATGTCCGGCGTTTCGTCCCACAGGCGCATCGCCACCGACCGGCCCGAAGCGAGCAGCTTCTGCCCCATCGCCCCGGTCGGCGACCGGTCGGCTTCCACTTTTCTGGCGCTGTCGGCCATCGCGTCCTCCACCCTTGCCGCCTGGGGAACAGGAGGGCTCCGGAAAGGTCACGCAGCAACCCTTTGCGCGCCGACATGGTTTTGGAACCGATACGAGCCGTTCCGCAGCCGGAACGTCATGTTTCGGATCCGAAACGTCAAATTCCGTTGTCGCAACGAAGGTTGTGCGCGCTTAGCGCTTCCACTCGCGGCTGGATTTCACGAAGTCGGTCAGGGTGACGCCGATCTTGTCGTCCACGATCACCACCTCGCCGCGCGCGACCAGCACGCCTTCCACATAGACGTCCGTGGGATCCTTGAGATGCCGGTCCAGCTCCACCACGGCGCCGCGGCCGAGCTTCAGCAGATCGCGGACGCGCAGCAGGGCCGTGCCGATCACGACCTTGATCTCGACCGGCGCGTCGCCGATGGCGAAGCCGTCAGCCCCCGCATCGTCGGACGAGGCGGCGCCGAGCAGGTCGTCGATGTTGGCCATGGTGCACTCCTTCGCCGCAACCGCTGCGGATCACTCGAATCTGTAAGAGTTATACCCATAGCGCACGGTTCGGCAACGCCGACCGTGGGGAGATGCTGCGACAAAGGAGGGAAACAACAGCGCAGATTTGGTTTTCCGATCACGTCCTGTGTTGTTACCCTTCCCGTCCGATGTGAATGAACAGCGAAGGCAGGCCATGACGACCGATTCCCCCCGTCCTCTGGTGGACAGCGCTTGGCTGAGGAACAACCTCGGCCGTCCGGGTTTGGTGGTGCTGGACGTGAGGACGCCGCCGGCCGGGGGCTTCATCCCCGGGTCCATCCATTCCGACTACGCAATGGCCGGCTGGCGCGCGACGGTCGATGGCGTTCCCGGCCTCCTGCCCGAGACGGCCGCCCTGGAACGTCTGATCGGCGGGCTGGGAATCGGCAACGACGATCATGTGGTGCTGGTCGCGTCCGGCCTGAACGCGTCCGACATGGGCAACGCCACGCGGGTCTACTGGACCTTCAAGACGCTGGGCCATGAGCGCCTGTCGGTGCTGGACGGCGGTTTCGCGGCCTGGAGCGCCGATCCGGCCAACCCGGTGTCCGAGTCCCCCGCCACGCTGCCGGCCAAGACCTTCACGGCCGAGCCCCGCACCGATCTGCGCGCCACCCTGCCCCAGGTGGAGTCGGCCATCGCACAGGGCTCGGTTCCGCTGATCGATGCCCGCTCCGCCGAGCAGTTCGCCGGGAAGGGCAAGAGCCCGCAGGCCCGCGCCGCAGGGACCTTGCCGGGCGCCGTGAACATCGAGAACGGCGCCTTCTATTCTGGCGCCGACAAGCGCTTCCCGTCGGGCGAGTCGGTGAAGGCCCTGGCCGAACAGGCCGGGGCGGACAAGGCGCCGATCACCTTCTGCAACACGGGCCACCTCGCCTCGGTCTCCTGGTTCGCGCTGAGCGAACTGGCTGGCCTTCCCGGCGTGAAGCTCTACGACGGGTCCATGAGCGAGTGGACGGCCGATCCCACCCGCCCCCTCAAGAACAACAGCTAAGCGGCCTTGCGGCGCCGGCGGATCCGGCCGAGGTCCGACCGGCGCACCAGCCCCAGCACCAGCGCCAGCACCGCGTAGACAAGAAGCCCGGCCACGCCAAGCAGCACCAGCCCGGCCAGCCGCTCAATAATGTTGTGGGCGGTCAGCCAGGGCGACAGCCGCTCCTGCACCGCCCACAGCGCGCCGCCCATCGCCAGCGCGGCCAAGGCCATGCGTGGCAGGTTGCGCAGCAGACGGGCATCGGCGCGGAACAGCCCACGCCGGGTCAGCATCCACGCCAGCAGACCGGCGTTCACCCAGGCCGACACCGAGGTCGCCACCGCCAGCCCCACCTGCGCCAGCGGCCCCATGAGGGCGAGCTTCAGGGCCACGTTCACCGCCGTCGCAGCCAGCGCCACGCGCACCGGGGTCGCCGTGTCGTGGCGGGCGTAGAACCCGTTCACGAGGCTGCGGATCACCACGAAGGCTGGCAGGCCCAGCGCGTAGGCTTGCAGCGTCGCCGCGGACTGCGCCGCGTCCGATGGGCCAAAGGCGCCGTGCTGGAACAGCACCGCCACGATGGGCAGGCCGGCCACCATGAAGGCCGCCGCCGCCGGCAGGGTCAGCACCAGCGACAGCTCCACCGCGCGGTTCTGGCTCTCCACCGCGCCCGCCTCGTCGCCGCCCTTGATGCGGCGGGACATTTCCGGAAGCAGAACGGTCCCGACCGCGATTCCGATGACGCCCAGCGGAAGTTGGTTCAGCCGGTCCGCGTAGTAGAGGTAGGACACCGCCCCGGTGGGCAGCAGTGAGGCGACCAGCGTGTCCACGAACAGGTTGATCTGCGTAAGGCCGGAGCCGAGCGCCGCCGGCCCCAGCACCTTCAGGAACCGCTTCACGTCCGGGGTCAGGCGCGGCCACAGCGGGCGCAGCCCCATGCCGGCGCGGTTGGCCTCCCAGTAGAGGTACAGGAACTGCGCCACGCCGGCCAGGAAGACGCCCCAGGACAGGGCGTGCCCGACCGTCGGCATCAGCGGGGCCAGGATGACCATGGCGGCGATCAGGCACAGGTTCAAAAGGATCGGCGCCGCCGCCGCCGCCCCGAACCGGCCAAGGCTGTTGAGCACGCCGGCCAGCAGCGATTCCAGCGAGATGAACAGCAGGTAGGGGAAGGTGATGCTGGTGAACAGCACGGCCAGCCGGAACTTCTCCGGCTCGTCCGAGAAGCCCGGCGCGAAGACCGTCATGAACTGCGGCATGATCGCCAGAATGCCGGCCAGGAACAGGATCTGCACGGCGAGCAGCAGGGCCGCCACCTCCTCCGCGAACCGCTTGGCGGCGTCCTGCCCCTCCTGCACCAGCTTGGCCGAGAAGAGCGGCACGAAAGCGGAGTTGAAGGCGCCCTCCGCGAACAGGGCGCGGAAATGGTTGGGCAGCCGGAACGCCACGAAGAAGGCGTCGGCCACCGGCCCGGCGCCGAGCAGCGCGGCCGTCAGCACGTCGCGCAGAAAGCCAAGGGCGCGGCTGACCAGCGTCAGCCCGCCGACGGACAGGATGTTGCGGAGCACGGTGTGTTCGGTTCCCCAGGTGACGCCCTCAACGGCGGCGCCATCCTAGCGTTTTCGGCGCCCGCGTCACGCCTTTCGGCATGGCTCGGTTGGTGGAAAATGCGGGGCCGAGGGTGCGTCGGCTCTGTTAGGATCGCAGCTCCCTTCTTCGACCACGCACATCGGGATCTCCATGGCCCAGGGTCTTCCCCTCACCTATCTGGAAGCCGGCGAAGCGAACGGCGGCACGCCGCTGCTGGTCCTGCACGGGCTGTTCGGCTCCGCCCGCAACTGGCAATCGCTGGCCCGGCGCTTCGCCGAGACGCGCCGCGTCTACGCGCTCGACCTGCGCAACCACGGCGGCGCGCCCTGGGCCGACAGCATGACCTACCCGGAGATGGCGGAGGACGTGCTGCGCTTCCTCGACGATCGCGGATTCGCGCGGGCCACGGTGGTCGGTCATTCCATGGGCGGCAAGGCGGCCATGACGCTGGCGCTCAATCACCCGGACCGGGTGGAGCGGCTGGTCGTGGCGGACATCGCGCCGGTGGCCTACACCCACACCCACGCGCCCTTCGTCGCCGCCATGAAGCGCGCCGACCTGGACGGCTGCACCCGCCGGTCGGAGGTCGAGGCGCAGCTCGTCGAGGCCGTGCCGGAGCCGCCGCTGCGGTCCTTCCTGTTGCAGAACCTCGTCCTTGAGCAGGGAAAGTTCCACTGGCGCATCAACCTCGACGCCATCGGGGCGAGCATGGCGAACCTGATCGGATTCCCCGACCTGGGCGACAAGCAGTACAGCGGCCCGACGCTGTTCATCGGCGGCACGCGGTCCGACTACATCACCCCGGATCACGAGCCGGCCATCCGCCGCCATTTCCCGAGCGCGCGGATCGAAATGCTGGTCGGTGCCGGGCACTGGCTCCACGCCGAACGTCCGGACGAGTTCGCCGCGCTGGTGGAGGGGTTCGTCTGACGGCGGCGGTTTGCACTGGATGAGTGCGGATATTCCCGACGACAACCATTTTCACACGGATTTCACGGATTTATTCACGGATTACACGGACGCGAGTTGCCGAGACGCAGCAACCGAACAATATTAAAATTTAATCCGTGAAATCCGTGCCTTAATCCGTGGAATCCGTGTAAATCCTGTTGTCCGCACAAGAACAAGCACGTCCCCGCAAAAACAAAACGGGGACCCGAAGGCCCCCGTCATGCGCATGCTGAACGCTGGACGCGGCCTTAACGGGCGCCCGCCTTGGCCGGGGCGCCGGCGGTCTGGTTGAAGGCGTCGCGCAGATAGGGCGACAGCGACTGGCGCATGTTGCGCAGCCACTCGTGGATGATGATCAGCGAGCGGGAGGCGACCGGCGGGGTCATGCCCAGCTTCACCAGATCCTCGCGGGTCATCTGCGCGACATGGTCCAGGCGGTGCCCGGTCAGGCGCGCCCAGGCCGGGGCCGTGCAGGGCGACATGGAGATGACCTCCACGCCCTCGCGCTCGACCATCTCGGCCTTGCGGCGGGCGTACTGGCTGTCCTCAAGCTGCGAGAAGGGGCCGGAGAAGCCGTTCTCGACCAGGACGCGCTTGGCCTTCGGGGCGATGGTGGCGATGCGCTCCAGCGTGTTCATGCCGGTGGACAGCGAGGCCAGATCGACGGTGACCGGGACCATGAAGGTCAGCCGCTCGCCGTCGCCGACGTAGTAGTCGAAGCCCGACACCTCGGCCCAGTTGAAGAACCACTGGGAGATGTTGCCGCCGAAGTCGTACAGGCGGCCGCCGCGCTGGAGTTCCGGGCCGATCTGGTCCCAGAACTCGTAGAAGCCGTCGCCCGAGCCCATCATGTTCATGAAGTCCTGGGTGATGCGGCGGTGCTCAACAACCTCCGGCCCGAACAGACGGTTGAGGCGCTCGTTCACCTCATACTCGACGACCTTCAGTTGCAGGCCTTCCAGCATGGCGGTCGCCATCAGGTGATGGGACAGCAGCGTCTTGCCGACGCCACCGCGGTCATTGAGGACGAAGATCGTGCCCAGCATGCGATCGCCTTTCCAGAGTCTATTCGTTGTCAGGTCTTGAGATATCGGAGTTTGGGATATCGAGACGTGCGATATCGGTTGGCCCAGGGGCGCCGGAGCGGCGGAGATGGCCGGTGCTTCGGCCGGTTCGGAAGGCGGAGCGATCGGTTCCGGTTCTTCCACCGGCAACGGCGCCTCGGCCACTGGTTCCGGCGCGATCTCCATGGGGATTTCGGCCGCAGGAATTTCGGTCACCGGGATTTCGGCTTCCGGGATTTCGGCTTCCGGGATTTCGGCTTCCGGGATTTTGGCTTCCGGGATTTTGGCCGGGGCGATTTCAGCCGCAGAACTCTCGGTCGCCTGGCTTTCCGTGGGCGCGGCGGTGGCGTCCGACTCATCGGATACCGTTTCCTCGACGGCCGGCTCTTCTTCGGGCTCGGCAGTCGGGGCACTGCTGTCGACGGTGGCGTCCGCAACCGGCGGCTCCTCGACGGCGGGCTCGGGGAGCGCCGTGACTTCCTCGCCTTCCGGAGAAAGCTCGGCTTCGGGCATTTCCTCGCCGACAACGTCCAGGGAGTCGGCCTCGGCCGTGCGGCCGGAGGCCAGCGCGGCGCGGTGCACAGCGTCCAGCGTCTCGCGCGGCGTGGTGCTCTCGCCCCCCTCCTCGGCCGACGTGCCGCCGCGGCCCTCATTGCCCACCAGGAAGAAGGCGGAGCGCAGCGTCACGGGAGAAATCGGCTGGTTGTCGCGCGCGGTGATGCCCAGCTTCGCGAGAATGTCCGAAATCTCGGCCCAGGACAGGCCGCGCTCCCGCATCAGGCTGATGTCGCCATAGCTTTCGCGCACGGCCTGCATGGCCGAGCGGTTGCCGGTCGGGCGATCGGCAAGGAGCCGTTCGAGTTCCGTGCGATCAATCGACACCGTGATTATCCGGCAGTATGTCGTTGGGGAGAGGTGGAGAGGATTTGTGATACCGCAGGATTCCGTTCCCTCCGGCGCGCAAAAAATAGTACAAGCCAAGGGGGTGCGCAAACGGTTTCCAACCATGTTCAACCGCATTAAACATGTGACCGGGGCCCGTCCTTGGTCCCAGGGTCGATTGCAGGGCAGGACCCAGGGTTTTGGCGAAGATGCCGCATGATTTCCGTCCACAGGGCCTCCACGCCACCGAACCCGGCCGCGCGCCGTCGCAGCCGATCGGTTTTCATGAGCTGCGCCAGGCCTGCGAAATCTCGACCCTGCGCGAGGAACTGGAGCGGATCGTCCAGGAAACCGAGGCGTTGCGCGATCACATCGAAGAGGCCGTCGAGCAGGTCCGCAACCGCTTCGCCGCGCTGACTCCAGAGGATCTGGCGGACTCCGACCGCATGGCGCCGTTGCTGCAGTTCGCCGTCTCGTCCCTGCTTGAGATCCGCGACGGGGCGCGGCGCCTCAACACACAGACCGGCGCCATGGCCGACGACGACCGTCCGTCCTGGATGGGCGCCGCCGAAGCGCCTCGGACGCGCCCGGCGGCAACGTCGCCCGCCCCGTCTCCACTCCCTCCGGCCGCGCCTCCGGCGATGCCGGACGTGCCGCCCGCCGCCCCTCTGCTGTCGCCACTGTCGCCCATGACACCGGCGGTCTACGCCGCGCCACCGCCCTCACCCCGCCCAACGCCAGCATCGGCACCAGCACAGGCACAGGCCGAACCGGCCCCGCCGTCCGCCTCCTGGCTGACGGCCCCAGGCAACGCCGCGCGCAAGCCCGCGCCGCGCAGCACGACCCCGTCCGGATCGAACGGCAGCGTCGATTGGCTCAGCCGCCCGGAGCGCTGAGGGATATCCGCCCACACTGTGGCATCACCACCTCGGCGAGCACGGAACATGTGTGTTCGTTGTATTTTCGCTTGATCTTCCGTTCGGGTAGCGCTACCACTTTATTTGGTAAACGGAATTTTACCAAAAAGTGACGGGCTTGGCGCAACGGCGTTGGGTCCTGCGGGTGGAACAGGTGCGCGAGGGCGGTCGTGGCACAGGACGAAATCGATACGCTGGCACAGCCAGCCTCCGGCGTGCAGCAGCAAGGCCTCGGCGAACGCGCGAACGCCGTGCAGTTCCGCGGCTCCCCCCACACCGACACGCCGGCTGCGGTCCGGTCCCTGCGCCTTCTGATCGTCGAGGACGAATCCGTCGCGGCGGAAGCCATCGGCTTTGCGGTCACCGACCTCGGCCACACGGTGTGCGGCATGGCCCGCACCGAGGCGGAAGCGGTGGAAATCGCCGGGCGCGAGCGGCCGGATGTGGCGCTGATGGACGTGCGGCTGGCCGGCGGCGACGGCATCGAGGCGGCGCGGCGGCTGCACGCCAACTACGGCATCCGTTCCATCTTCCTGTCCGGCTACGCGACCCATGCCATCATGGCGCGCATCACCGAAACCTATCCGCTGGGCATTGTGAACAAGCCCTTTTCCTTCGCGCAGCTGAAGCTCGCGCTCGACCTCGCCGCACGGCGCGTGCGCGGACCGCGCGCGTAGACGGCCGGGACGCGGACGGCACAAAGGAAAGGGCGGCCCCACCTGCGGGAGCCGCCCTTTCCTTTGGCACCGGCCGAACCGGGCGGCCAATGCCGCCCCGCCCGGTTATCTCCGCCACGTCACTCCTGAATGAACGCCTTCACGTAGCTGCTCTTGATCGGCTGGATCAGGTAGTCCATCGGGGTGCGCGACGACAGGACGATGCGCGCCTCGACCGGCATGCCGGGCTTGATCTTCAGGTTGTGGACCGAGTGCGAATCGCTGTCCTTCAGGCGGATGCGCGCGATGTAGGACTCCTGCCGGGTCACCGTGTCCATCACGCGGTCGGCGGAGACATAGGTGACCGTGCCGTCCAGCGAGCCGACGACGCGGCTGTCGTAGGCGGTCAGCTGCACCTTCACGGGCAGGTCAACGGTCAGCGACTTGATGTCCTTCGGCTGGACCTTCACCTCGGCGAGCAGGGCGCGCTCGTCGGGGATGATGTCCAGGATGGGCTCGTTCCCGGTGATCGTGCCGCCGGCGGTCCAGTGGCTGTGCATCACGACGGTGCCCTCGTCCGGAGCCTTGATGGAGCGGCTTTCCAGACGGTTGGCGGCGTCGCGGATCTGCTCGGCCAGCTTCACGACGTCGCCGCGGGCCTTTTCCAGATCGACCAGGACCTTCTCGCGGAAGTCGCTGCGGCGGCGCAGCAGGTCGCCTTCGGCGTCGACGGCGGACTGCTTGGCCTGGGCGATGCGGGCATCCAGCTCACGGTCGCGGCCCTTCAGCTGCGCGTCCATCTTCTGCTGCTCGACCAGCTTGGTCCGGGTCGAGTTGCCGCGGGAGAGCAGGCCCTGGGTGATGCGCATGTCCTCGTCGTTCAGCGCGATCTCGCGGGCGAGGAACTGGCGCTGCTCCTCCAGGCTCTTGGCCTCCTCGCGCAGCGTCGCGACGCGCTCCTTCGTCAGGCGCGCCTCGGTCTCCAGCTGGTTGTGGCGGACCTGGAACAGGGTTTCCTGGTTGGCCATCAGCTTGTCCACCGTGCGGTCGGCGCCGCGGCGGCGGCCCAAGTCGTCCGGCCACTGGATGGCCGGCTGCTCGAACAGCTCGGCCGTCAGGCGGGCTTCCAGGGCCAGCGTCTCGATCCAGGAGGTCGTCAGCACCTGCAGCTTGGTCGCCGCCTCGGTGCTGTCCAGGCGCATCAGGACCTGCCCCGCCCGCACCTTGTCGCCTTCCTTGACGAGGACCTCGTCGATCTGAGCGGTCTCGGTGTGCTTGACCGTCTTGCGGCCCGTCTCCGGCGTCAGGGCGCCGGACGCCATCACGGCGCTGTGGAGGGGGGCAAGCGCGGCCCAGGCGGTCATCCCGCCGAAGCCCACCGCCAGCACCAGAAAGCCGCCGGTAAGAAGCCCGCTGACCCGGGTATCGGGAACCAGCGCGCGGAGCGCGCTGATCGACGTCATGGTCTTCGTCTTGTAGGAGTTCATGGTGATGTCGGTCATGGGTATCGGTCCTTTGTCGCCGGGTTTCGCGTCAGGGTCGGCGTCAGCCGGCCGCGCTCTGCTGCACCGGCGCCGGGCCGATGTTGCGCAGGCGGGTCCAGTTGGCGCCCTGCTGTTGCTGCTCCTGGCGTTGCGGCAGTTCCACCGCCATGCCGTTCTTCAGCACATAGGTCTTGTCGCAGATGTCGACGAAGGCCGGGGAATGGGTGAGCACGATGGTCGTGGTGCCGTCGGTCTTCGCCTGTTCGATGAAGGCGCGGACCGCCTTGTGGCCGATCTCGTCCATGCCGGCGGACGGTTCGTCGAGGACCATCAGCGGCGGGTGGCCGAAGCCGGCGCGGGCCAGCGCGATCAGACGGGCCGAGGCGCCGGTGATCGGGAAGAACGGGTCGGACACTTCGGTCTCATAGCCGTTCGGCAGCGTCTCGATCCACTCGTGGATGCCGGCGCGCTTGGCGGCGTCCTCGATCCGCTCGCGGGTCGCTTCGGTGAAGCGGGCGATGTTCTCGGCGATGGTGCCGGGCAGCAGGTCTGCGTTCTGCGACATGTAGCCGATGCCGTGCTCCGGAGCGTCCGGGTTCAGCGAAGCCATGGAGAGGCCGCCGAGGCGGACGGTGCCGGCCGACGGGCTGGCCACACCAGCCAGAAGGCGCGCCAGGACCGACTTGCCCGAGCGGTTGGGACCGGCGATGCAGATGGTCTGGCCCGGATCGATGCTCAGCGTGACGCTGCGCAGGATCGGCTTCTGGTCACGGGGCGAGACGAACAGCAGGTTCTCGACCGTCAGGCGCTCGCGCTCGACCGGGATCGCCGGGCGGGCCGGCTCACGCGACAGGCGCTTCAGCAGCGGGTACAGGCGGCGGAAGGACTGGAGCGATTTCTGCAGCTGGGTCCAGGCGCCGGCGCTCTGCTCCACCGGGGCCAGGGCGCGGCCGACCAGCATGGAGGTGGCGATCATGCCGCCGAAGGACATCTGCTGCTCGATCACCAGCCAGGCGCTGACGCAGGTCACCGCGATCTGCAGGATCATGCGCACCCACTTGGTGAAGGCGCTGATGGCGGCGGAACGCTCGGCCGAAAGACCCTGGTAGGCGGAGGAGGTCAGCGCGTCGCGGGCCACGGTGTCCAGCGCGTTGGGACCCATACGCAGGCCGCGCACCGTCTCCGACTTGGCGATCAGCGCGTCGAACAGGCGCTGCGAGCGGCTGGCCGGGGCCTTGCCTTCGTCGGCGAAATGCTTCACCGCCCAGCAGCCCAGGAAGCCGAGCCCGGTCATGATGACCATCGACGCGACCAGCAGGGCGGACAGCAGCGGGTGGATCAGGTAGATGCCGATGATGTACAGCGGCACCCAGGGCACGTCCATCAGGGCCGGCAGCGACGGACGGGACAGGGCGCCCTTGATCTCCATGAGATCGTTCAGGGGCGACGTGTCCGGGCGGCCGCGGCCCGACGCGTCCAGCACGTCGGCGGCGAGGCGGCGGCGCCAGGCCGTCTCCAGCGCGTTGCCGGCGCGGGTCAGGACCCGGGCGCGGACCGTTTCCATCGCGGCGATCAGCGACAGCGCGATCACCACGATCACGGTCAGCATGACCAGCGTCTCGATGTTACCGGAAGGGATTGCCCGGCTGAACACCTGAAGGGAATAGAGCGGCATCGCCAGCATCAGAAGATTGACGGCGGCGCTGAAGACAAAGGCACCAACAAGAATCCTTGAGAAATAGTGCCCCCCGAAGGCCATCTCTTTCTCGGCCTTTTCAGGCCTGCGATTAAAAAAGCGAGGCATTTATAGCCCTCCAATTGTCACCGTTTAAGGCAGTGCCCACTGGATGCAGGCAAGGGACAGGTGACGCGAGTTTGGTAAATGAAAGATAAAGATTGCGCTACATCACAGGAATGCCACCGGAAATTACCCCCTTTGCGCTGGACTGTGGCCGGCAGCGCTCACAAACACCGGGGGATGCGGACGGCGCTCGAAGGCGCAGGGCGGCCCTGAATCAGCGTGGAAAATGGAACGGTGAAGGACTGTTACCGGAAGGGCCGGCGGCGGTCGCCCGCGTCGGGAACGCTGCCCCGGCGGATCGGCGTGCCGGGCGGCAGGACGGCGAAGGCCGGGCTGTGCGCCGGCGTCATCAGCGGAACCTCCGGACGCTTGAAGAAGGGGATCAGGACAGCCCCGGTCACGAAACCGCCGACATGCGCCCAGAAGGCCACGCCGCCACCCTCGTCGCTCGTCGGGGTGGTGACGCCGCTGAGGATCTGGCCGGCGAACCAGACGCCGAGAACCAGCACGGCCGGCACCGTGATGATGCGCACGATGATGATGAACCAAAACAGCACACCGACGTTGGCGCGGGGGTGCAGCACCAGGTAGGCCCCCAGCACCCCGCCGATGGCACCGCTCGCCCCCAGCATGGGAATCTCGGAGGTCGGATGGGCAATGCTCTGCGTCAGGGCCGCCGCCGTCCCGCACAGCAGGTAGAAGACGACGAAGCGGACCCGCCCCATGCTGTCTTCCACGTTGTTCCCGAAAATCCAGAAATACAGCATGTTGCCGGCGAGGTGCAGGAAGCCACCGTGCATGAACATCGACGTCACGATGGACAGCCAGGGCGGAATCACCCGCAAGGGCTCCGGCAACTCGGCGTGGCCGAACAGCACCGCCGGAATGACGCCGAAGGAATAGACCGCAAGCTCTCCCCCCGGCCGCCCCAGCGAGGCCTGCCACAGATAGACCAGCACGCACAGGACGATCACGCCGATGGTGACCACCGGCGTGCGCCGCGTCGGGTTGTCGTCGTACAGCGGAATGAAGAACATCGGCCGGGCTTTCGGTTGGGGCGCCAGCGGTCGGATCCGCCCTTCACCGAACGCCCTTCACCAGACGATGGTCCCGCGATCGGGTTCCGCCAAGTTCCCCTGGTGTCGCATGGGGCGGCGTGCCGCGAGCCGTGGACCGCCACCTCCCCATCGGCGCGAGTACAATTGTATTGTGTTAAATCAGAGGTGGACTCCCGTGGTTGCTTTGCTACGCTGCACCGCAGCGAAGATGCCCGCCGAAATTCCGCGTTGCGGCAGGCTCAGCGCGAAGCAACACCCCTGGGAGGTAAGGCACATGTCCCCGACTCGGATCCTCGGCGCGGCCGCCGTCGCGCTCTCCACCATCCTGACGGTTCCGGCGCTGGCCGATCAGCCGATCAAGCTGCCGAAGCTGAACATCGACGCGAAGCAGACCACGACATCCGGCGTGTCGTCCGGCGCCTACATGGCGACGCAGATGCACGTGGCCTATTCCGACGTGGTGGCCGGCGCCGCCCTGGTGGCCGGCGGCCCGTATGGCTGCGCCGACAACATCCCCGGCACCCTGCCCGCCGAGGTGGCCCTGTACCGCTGCATGGCGACGACGGCGGGCAAGCCGGACCTCGGCCAGCTCGTCCAGAACGTGCAATCGCGCGAGAAGATGGGCAGCATCGCCAACCTGAACAATCTGAAGACGTCGCGCGTCTACCTGTTCAACGGCGTCAAGGACACGGTGGTCACCACCCCGGTCGTGCAGGCGGCGGATCAGCTCTACCGCGCCCTGAAGGTGCCGGCTGACAACATCAAGTTCGTCAGCAACCCGGACGCGGAACATGCCTTCGTCACCAGCAACTACGGCTCGGCCTGCGATTTCCTGGGCGCCAACTATCTCAACAACTGCAACTACGACCAGGCCGGCGCGCTGTTGTCGCACCTCTACCCGGACGTGAAGACGCCGAACGCCGAGCAGGCCAACGCCCAGCCGGTGAAGTTCTCCCAGGTCGAGTACATCGGCGACCAGAGCCGTTCCGGCATGCTGGAATACGGCTACGTCTACATCCCCGAATCCTGCGCCAACGGCCAGGCCTGCCGCCTGCACATCGCCTTCCACGGCTGCGAGATGTCGGCGGAGAAGATCGGCGACGCTTTCGCCGTCCACGCCGGCTACAACCGCTGGGCGGACGTGAACAACATCGTCGTGCTGTACCCGCAGATCAAGCACAGCGCCAAGCCGACCTCCAACCCGAAGGGCTGCTGGGACTGGTTCGCCTACACCGGCTACGACTACAACCAGAAGAGCGGCATCCAGCCGACCGCCATCCGCAAGATGATCGCGGCTTTGGCGAAGTAAGCCGCGCCCCCTTGGGGGACGGCAAAGAAAAAGCCCCTCCCCGGTGTTCCGGGGAGGGGCTTTTCCGTTTGCGAAACTTAGGCCTTCAGGATGCCGCGGCCGGCGAAGCGGGCGGCGGTGCCCAGCATCTCCTCGATGCGGATCAGCTGGTTGTACTTGGCCAGACGGTCGGAGCGCGACAGCGAGCCGGTCTTGATCTGGCCGCAGTTGGTGGCGACCGCCAGATCGGCGATGGTGCTGTCCTCGGTCTCGCCGGAGCGGTGCGACAGGACGGCCGTGTAGCCGGCCTTGTGGGCCATGTCCACGGCTTCCAGCGTCTCCGACAGGGTGCCGATCTGGTTGACCTTGACGAGGATCGAGTTGCCGACCCCCTTCTTGATGCCCTCGGCCAGACGCGCCGGGTTGGTCACGAACAGGTCGTCGCCGACCAGCTGGACCTTCTTGCCGATGGCGTCGGTCAGGGCCTTCCAGCCTTCCCAATCATCCTCGGACATGCCGTCCTCGATGGAGATGATCGGGTAGCGGCCGACCAGATCCTCCCAGTACTTGACCATCTGCTCCGGAGCGAGCGACTTGCCCTCGCCGGCCAGCTCGTACTTGCCGTTCTTGAAGAACTCGGTGGAGGCGGCGTCGAGCGCCAGCATCACGTCGTCGCCCGGCTTGTAGCCGGCGGCCTCGATGGCCTTCATCACGAAGCCCAGCGCCTCGTCGGTGCTGGCGAGGTTCGGGGCGAAGCCGCCCTCGTCGCCGACGTTGGTGTTGTGGCCGGCGTCCTTGAGCTTCTTCTTGAGCGCCTGGAAGATCTCGGAGCCCATGCGGATGGCCTCGGCGCCGGAGACGGCGCCGACCGGCATGATCATGAACTCCTGGATGTCGATCGGGTTGTCGGCGTGGGCGCCGCCGTTGATGATGTTCATCATCGGCACCGGCAGCAGGTTGGCGAAGGCGCCGCCGACATAGCGGAACAGCGGCAGCGCCGCTTCCTCGGCCGAGGCCTTGGCGACCGCCAGCGACACGCCCAGGATGGCGTTGGCGCCCAGGCGGGCCTTGTTGGGCGTTCCGTCCAGTTCGATCATCGCCAAGTCGATGGCGCGCTGGTTGGAGGCGTCGAGACCCGCCAGGGTGTCGTAGATCTCGCCGTTCACCGACTCCACGGCCTTCAGCACGCCCTTGCCGCCGAAGCGGGCCTTGTCGCCGTCGCGCAGCTCCACCGCCTCATGCGCGCCGGTCGAGGCACCCGACGGGACGGCGGCGCGGCCGAACGCACCGGACTCCAGCAGGACGTCGACCTCGACGGTCGGGTTGCCGCGGCTGTCCAGGATCTCGCGGGCGTGAATTTCGGTAATGGCGCTCATGGTTTGGTTCTTCCTCCGCGTTGCGCGCGTATTCCAGGCGAAAAAGAAGCGCGCGGGCTTGATACCCCCCCGGAACAGGGGATGCAAGGCCGCAGGGACGGAAAAGGCGACGGGGCAGGACCGTCGGACGGATACATCGTCCTACCCGGTTGCGACGGGCGCCTCCTTCCAAAGTCGCATAGACCCGCTCCGCCCCGAACCTTAGCGTTCTACTGTTCGCCAGCCGGCGAACGGACCGCCCCCAAGGCCACCCCCCAAGGGCATCCCAAGGGCAACCCCACGCGGAGGAACGCAGCATGAAGACCTGGCGCAAGCCCCAGATCGTCGAGATCGCCGTCGGCACCGAAATCAACGCCTACGCCTGCGCCCGCCTCTGAGCGCGGCGACCCTTGTGCGAAACCCGTTGCCTGACGCCTTTTGAAGGGGAAATGACCCCATGCTGAAGATCCTGGTCCTCGGCTCCGCGGCGGGCGGCGGGTTTCCGCAATGGAACTGCAATTGCGAGGGCTGCCGCCGCGCCCGCTCCGGCGATCCAGCGGCCAAGCCGCGCACCCAGTCGTCGCTGGCCGTCAGCGGCGGCGATGGCCGCTGGGCGCTGCTGAACGCTTCGCCCGACCTCGGCCACCAGATTCTGGCGAACCCGGCCCTGCACCCCCAGGCCGGCATCCGCCACAGCCCCATCTCCGCGGCGGTCCTGACCAACGCCGACATCGACCATGTCGCGGGCCTGCTGACCCTGCGCGAGTCCCAGCCCTTCGCCATCTACGCGACGGAGCGGGTGCACAAGGTGCTCGCCGCCAATTCCGTCTTCCGCGTGGTGAACCCGGAGCTGGTGCCGCGCCGCACGGTGGCGCTGGACAAGCCCTATGTTCCGGCAGACGCGGACGGCGTTCCCCTGCCCTTTGAGATCGAGGCCTTCGCCGTTCCGGGCAAGATCGCGCTGTATCTGGAGGATCCGTCGGCCGCCGGCTTCGGCTCGGTCGCGGAAGACACGGTGGCTTTGCGCATCCGCGACACCGGCAGCGACGCGGAGTTCTTCTACATTCCCGGCTGTTCGGCCATGCCCGGCTGGCTGGCCGACCGGCTGCGCGGCGCGGCGCTGGTTCTGTTCGACGGCACCACCTGGACCGACGACGAGATGATCCGCGCCGGCACCGGGACCAAGACCGGCCAGCGCATGGGCCACATGGCGATGTCCGGGCCGGAGGGCTCCATCGCCGCCTTCGCCGGGCTGGGCGTGCGCCGCAAGGTTTTCGTGCATATAAACAATACCAATCCGGCACTGCTTGACGACTCGCCCGAACGAGCCGCGGCTGAAGGTGCCGGCTGGGAGATCGCTCAAGACGGGATGGAGTTCACCCTATGACCAGACTGCTGTCGCGCGAGGAACTGGAGAGCGAACTGCGCGCCATTGGCGAACGCCAGTACCATGATTTGCACCCGTTCCACAAACTGCTGCACGGCGGCAAGCTGAAGCGCGGACAGGTCCAGGCCTGGGCGCTGAACCGCTTCTATTATCAGGTCTCGATCCCGAAGAAGGATCTGGCGCTGATGGCGCGCATGGACGACCCCGCCCTGCGCCGCGCCTGGATCCAGCGCGTGCTCGACCACGACGGCTTCGGCGAGAGCCGGCAGCGCGAGGAAGGCAAGGTCGGCGGCATCGAGCGCTGGCTGCGCCTGACCGACGGGCTGGGCCTGGACCGCGACTATGTCTGCTCGCTGAAGGGCATCCTGCCGGCGACCCGCTACGCCGTGGACTCCTACGTCAACTTCGTCTCGACCAAGAGCACGCTGGAGGCCATCGCCTCCTCCCTGACGGAGCTGTTCGCCCCGGCCATCCACCGGGAGCGGATCGCGGGCTTCGAGGCCTATTACGCCTTTGCCAACGACGCCACTCTCTCCTACTTCCGCAAGCGCCTGGACGAGGCGCCGCGCGACGTGGAGTTCGGGCTGCAGTACGTGCTCGACAACGCCCGCACGCCGGAGCAGCAGCAGCAAGTGATCGCCGCGCTCCGCCACAAGGCGGAGCTTCTGTGGGCGCAGCTGGACGCCCTGCACCACGCCTACGTCTCGCCCGGCCTCATCCCGCCCGGCGCCTTCGTGCCGGACGACATGGAGCCGACGGTCTACACGCGATGAGCGGGCCCATGACCGGGGCCGGCGTGACCGAAGACGACCGGGTGCGCCTCGCACCCGGCGTCATGCTCCGCCAGGACCGGACGCGCGACCAATGGCAACTGCTGGGGCCGGAGCGCGTGCTGGTCCTGGACGAGATCGCGCTCGACGTGGTGCGCGCCGCGACCGGCGCCCCACCGGTGACGGTGCGGGAGGCCATCGACGCGCTGGCCCGGCAGTTCGACGCGCCGCGCGACGAAATCGCCACCGATGTGCTGGACGTGCTGACCGACATGATCGCGAAGGGGTTCCTGACCCGATGAGCACCTGTGGCCCCACGACCGGACTTGAGCCGCCGCTGGCCATCCTGGCGGAGTTGACCCACCGCTGCCCGCTGCGCTGCGTCTACTGCTCCAACCCCCTTGCCCTCGACCCGGCAAGCAAGGAACTGGACACGGAAACGTGGTGCCGCGTGCTGGACGAGGCCGCCGACCTGGGCGTCATCCAGGTGCATTTCTCGGGCGGCGAGCCGACGGCGCGCAAGGATCTGGAGCAGCTTATCCAGCACGCCACGCGGGTGGGGCTGTACAGCAACCTCATCACCTCGGCCGTGCTGCTCGACCGGGCGCGGCTGGAGCGGCTGCGCGATGCCGGGCTCCAGCATGTGCAGATCGGTTTCCAGGACACCGTTGCCCCGAAGGCCGAACTCATCAGCGGCTTTCCGGGCGGCCATCCGAAGAAGCTGGAGGTGGCGCGCGACGTCACCGACCTCGGCCTCGCGCTGACGGTCAACGCCATCGTCCAGCGCCACAACATCGACCGGGTCGACGACTTCATCGACCTCGCGCTGGACCTGAAGGCCGGGCGCATCGAGATCGCCAACGTCCAGTATTACGGATGGGCGCTGAAGAATCGCGGCGCGCTGATGCCCACACACGAGCAGCTGATCCGCATGGACGAGGCCGTGCGCGCCCGCCTGCCGGAGCTGAAGGGCCGGCTGGTTGTGGATTACGTGGTGCCCGACTATTACGGCAAGCGGCCGAAGGCCTGCATGGGCGGCTGGGGCCGCAAGTTCATGAACGTCTCCCCCAGCGGCAAGGCCCTGCCCTGCCACGCCGCCGAGACCATCCCCGGCATGGCCTTCGACAGCGTGACCGAGCGGTCGCTTGGCGACATCTGGGCGAACTCCGCCGCCTTCCAGCGCTACCGCGGCACCGACTGGATGCCCAAGCCCTGCCGAAGCTGCGACCAGAAGGAGGTCGACTGGGGCGGCTGCCGCTGTCAGGCGCTGGCGCTCACTGGCAACGCCGACAACGCCGACCCGGTGTGCGAGCTGTCCGACCACCATGGCCTGCTCGCCGGGATCACGGCGACCGACGGCGGAACGGATCAGGTGCCGTTCACCTACCGGAGCTTCAGCCTGTAAGTCAGTCACATCGTAGGTTGGGTTGAGCGCAAGCGAAACCCAACATCGTCGGCATTGCGCCCTGTGTTGGGTTTCGGCTGCGCCTCAACCCAACCTACGATTGTCTCCCATCACTTCTTGACCTGACCGGCCGCTGCGGTGTTCTTGCTGCCGCCCACCGCCGCGATCTGGTCCTTGATCCCGCTGTAGACGTTCGACGGGACGATCTTCTTGCTCACCAGCTCGTCCTTCGAGCGGTAGGGGCGGTTCTTGACGATGGCGTCGGAGCGTGCCTCGCCGATGCCCGGCAACGTCATCAGTTCGTCCTTGCTGGCCGAATTGATGTCGATGACCTTGGACTTCGAGGTCGAAGCGCCGGAGCCGGTCGCGGTGGACGGCGCGGCCGTCGATCCGCTGGTGCCCGGCGGCATGGGCTTCGCCTGCGGCACGGGCGGTGACGCGGGCTGCGTCCGGGTGGTCGTGGAGGGGCTGGTTGTCGTCGATTGCGCCAGCGCCGGAACGGCGATCAGGGCTCCGATGGCGGCGATGGCGCAGAGGCGGGTCAGCTTCATGGCGTCCTCCATATCTGGACACTCGCGAGCGCTCCACCGTAAGCGCGGCGCTCGCGATGCCAAGGCAACGCCTCCCGACCCGGAGACGTTCCCGACGCCATGGATTCTCGCCTTTTTACGACTTCGCGAGGCGGTCGAAGGCCTGGAGGCGGGCCAGGAGGGCCGGCATCTCCTTCAGCGGGACCATGTTCGGGCCGTCGCTGGGGGCACAGTCGGGGTTCTCGTGCGTCTCCATGAAGACGGCGGCCACGCCCACCGCGATGGCGGCGCGGGCCAGCACCGGCACGAACTCCCGCTGGCCGCCGGAGGTCGTCCCCTGCCCGCCCGGCTGCTGGACGGAATGGGTGGCGTCGAACACCACGGGGAAGCCCGTCTCCGCCATGATCGGCAGGGCGCGCATGTCCGACACCAGCGTGTTGTAGCCGAAGCTGGCGCCGCGCTCGCACAGCAGCACCTTTTCGTTGCCCGACGCGACCAGCTTGGCGGCGACGTTCTTCATGTCCCAGGGGGCGAGGAACTGGCCCTTCTTCACGTTCACCGCCCGCCCGGTCTTGGCCGCCGCGACCAGCAGGTCGGTCTGCCGGCACAGGAAGGCCGGGATCTGCAGCACGTCCACCGCCTCGGCCACCGGGGCGCACTGTTCGGACTCATGCACGTCGGTGATGACGGGGCAGCCGAACCGCTCCCGCACCTCGGCGAAGATCGGCAGCGCCTTGTCCATGCCGAGGCCGCGCGCGGTGGCGATGGAGGTACGGTTGGCCTTGTCGAAGGAGGACTTGTAGATCAGGCCGATGCCCAGCTTGCCGGTCATCTCCACCAGCGCCGCCGCCATCTCCAGCGCGTGATCGCGGCTTTCCATCTGGCACGGGCCGGCGATCAGCGTGAAGGGCCGATCGTTGGCGATGGTCAGGTTGCCGATCTGGACGGCGCGAGGGGCGGTCATGGCGGAAACTCCGAAGGGGACTTTGAGACGGGTACTATCAGAGGAGGCCCATTCATGATGGAGGCGCTGGCCGCTGTCGAGTCCCTTGGACCATCGCGCAAGATGGAACCGTAGGTTGGGTTGAGCGCAGCGCAACCCAACGCGCGCCGCTCCGCCAGCGCTGTTGGGTTTCGCGTGCGCTCAACCCAACCTACGGTTCCTGGCCGCTCCTGACCATGCTCAGCCCATATGCTGCTTGAAGAAGGCCGCAGTGCGACCGTTGGCGAGGTCGGCGGTCTTCTGGTCGTAATGCTCGCCGCCGACGCGGGCGAAGGCGTGGTTGACGCCGGGATAGACGTGGGCGGTGACGTTGGGATTGCCCTTCACCGCGGCCAGAACCTTCTCCCGCGCGTCGGGCGGGACGAACTTGTCTTGCTCGGCGATGTGCATCAGCAGGGGCTTCCGGATGTTCGGAACCTCGCCCACTAGACTGTCCAGCCCGACGCCGTAGTAGCTGACGTTGGCGTCCGAATCGGAGCGGGTCGCCATCATGAAGGCCAGCCGCCCGCCGAGGCAGTAACCGACGGAGCCCGCCTTCCCCGTGCAGTCCGGGCTCTGGCGCAGCCACGCGAGCGTTGCCTTCAGGTCCTCCACCGCCTTGCCCTGGTCCATGCCGTTCATCAGTTCGAAGGCGCGGTTCCACTCCTCCTGGCTCTTGTCGGTCAGCTGGATGCCCGGCTGCTGGCGCCAGAACAGGTCGGGGCAGACGGCGAGGTAGCCCTGCGCGGCGAAGCCGTCGCACAGGTCGCGCATGACCGTGTTCACCCCGAAGATTTCCTGGATCACGACAAGGCCCGGCGCCGGCCCCGACGCAGGCTTGGCCACATAGGCGGAAAAGCTGCCGCCGTCGGCGGCCGGAATGCTGATGTCGCTCATGCCTCACCCTCCCGATGCGAAAAACGGGCCCGATGCGAAAAAACGGCGGCCGTTGGTTCGGCCGCCGTCTTCACTATACCCACGGGAAACGGGAAACAGGCGCGCGCGGGGGAGGAAGTCCCTCCCCCATCCGGACGGATCAGACCAGCCGGCTCTGCTCGATCGCCGCCTTGATGAAGGAGGTGAAGAGCGGGTGCGGGTCGAAGGGCTTGGACTTCAGTTCCGGGTGGAACTGCACGCCGATGAACCAGGGGTGGTCCGGGAGTTCGACGATTTCCGGCAGTTCGCCGTCGGGCGACAGGCCCGAGAACAGCATACCGACCTTCTCCAGCCGCTCCTTGTAGTAGACGTTCACCTCGTAGCGGTGGCGGTGCCGCTCGGTGATGTCGGTGGCGCCGTAGACCTCCGCGACCTTGCTGCCGGGAATCAGCTTGGCCGGGTAGGTGCCGAGGCGCATGGTGCCGCCGAGGTCGGTGCCCTCCGTGCGCTTCTCCAGCATGTTGCCGCGCATCCACTCGGTCATCAGGCCGACGACCGGGTTGCCGGGCTTGCCCAGCTCGGTCGAACCGGCGTCGACGATGCCCGCGAGGTTCCGCGCCGCCTCGATCACCGCCATCTGCATGCCGAAGCAAATCCCGAAATACGGCACCTTGCGCTCGCGCGCGAACTGGGCCGCGCGGATCTTGCCCTCGGTCCCGCGGGAGCCGAAGCCGCCCGGCACCAGGATGCCGTGCACGTTCTCCAGCTTCTGGACGGCGGTGTCGTCCTCAAAGATTTCCGAGTCGATCCAGTCCAGCTTGACCTTGACGTTGTTGGCGATGCCGCCGTGGGTCAGGGCCTCGGCCAGAGACTTGTAGCTGTCGAGCAGGCTCGTGTACTTGCCGACGACGGCGATGGTCACCTCGCCCTGCGGCTTGCGCACGCGCTCCATGATGTTGGTCCAGCGCGACAGGTCCGGCTTGCCGTCGGTCGGCAGGCCGAAATACTGCAGCACCTGGGTGTCGAAGCCTTCCTCGTGGTAGCTGATCGGCACCTGGTAGATCGAATCGACGTCCAGCGCCGCGATCACGCGCTCCGGCCGGATGTTGCAGAACAGCGCGATCTTCTTGCGCTCGTTCTCCGGGATCGGGCGGTCGGCGCGGCACAGCAGGATGTTGGCCTGGATGCCCATGCCCAGCAACTCCTTCACGGAATGCTGGGTCGGCTTGGTCTTCAGCTCGCCCGCCGTCGGGATGTAGGGCAGCAGGGTCAGGTGGATGAACAGAGCGTTCTCCGGACCGACCTCGTTGCCGAACTGGCGGATGGCTTCCAGGAAGGGCGTCGACTCGATGTCGCCGACCGTTCCGCCGATCTCGCAGAGGATAAAGTCCTCGTCCGCCGTGTCGGCGCGGATGAAGTCCTTGATCTGGTCGGTGACGTGCGGAATCACCTGCACGGTCGCGCCCAGATAGTCGCCGCGGCGCTCCTTGGCGATCACGGTCGAATAGATGCGGCCCGTGGTGATGTTGTCGCCACGGCGCGCGGCCACGCCGGTGAAGCGCTCGTAATGGCCGAGGTCGAGGTCGGTCTCAGCGCCGTCGTCGGTCACGTAGACCTCGCCGTGCTGGTACGGGCTCATCGTTCCGGGGTCGACGTTCAGATACGGGTCCAGCTTGCGGAGCCGCACCTTGTAGCCGCGCGCCTGGAGAAGCGCCCCCAGCGCCGCCGACGCCAGACCTTTGCCCAGCGAGGAAACGACGCCACCGGTGATGAAGATGTAGCGAGTCATGTCCGTCCGAAGACCTTCAGAGCCTGATCCGTTCCCCGAGAAGGGCCGCGCATCGAACAGTTGGCCTGTCCAAAACACGTTCCCCAAAGGAAAGAGGCGGCTTCGGGGGAGGCCGCCTCTCGTTCAACACCCGACCGGGACCGCGCCGAGATTACTGGGCGACGGGCGGGGCGGGCTGCGCCGGAGCGGCCGGCTGGGCGGGAGCGGCCGGCGCCGGCTGTGCCGGAAGCGTGTCGATGATCGAGGCCGGCTTCGTGTGCGTGCCGGCCAGGATCGCCAGGATCAGGCTGGTCGCCATGAAGCAGCCGGCCAGGATGCCCGTCGTCCGCGTCAGCAGGTTGGCCGTGCCGCGGGTGGTCATCATGCCGCCCATGTTGCCGCCGCCGATGCCCAGACCGCCGCCTTCCGACCGCTGGATCAGGATAACCCCGACGAGCGCCAAAGCGATCAGCAGGTGAATGACCAGAATCACCGATTCCATGCAACCCGTTCCCTTAAGGCCATCCCGACGACCCTGCGAAGGATCGCCCAAACCAACAGCGCGCCACGGACCTTGGTAGGGGCCCGTGGCGCGCGCCCACTGTATTTAGCGCGGTCCGCCGCGAGATGCTAGCGGCAACTGGTGCCGATGGCCCAGAAATCGTCCGCCTTCAGCGAGGCGCCGCCGACCAGCGCGCCATCGACGTTGTCGACCGCCATCAGCTCCGCCGCGTTGCCCGGCTTGACCGAGCCGCCGTAGAGGATCTGCACCGCATCCGGGTCGGCGACCTTGCCGGCCAGTTCGGCGCGGATGTGGGCGTGCATGTCGCGCACGTCGTCCGGCGTGGCGGTCTTGCCGGTGCCGATGGCCCACACCGGCTCGTAGGCGATGACCGTGTTGGCGGCCGTGGCGCCCTCGGGGATCGAGCCCTTGAGCTGGGTGGAGACGACGGCGTTGGCTTGGCCGGCGTCGCGCTGCTGCTCCGTCTCGCCGACGCAGATGATGGCGATCAGGCCTTCCTTGTGCGCGGCGGCGGCCTTGGCGGCGACCTGAGCGTCGGATTCGGCGTGGTCGGCGCGGCGCTCCGAATGGCCCAGGATGACGTAGCGGCAGCCGGCGTCCTTCAGCATCACCGGGCTGACGTCGCCGGTGTGCGCGCCGGAGGTCTTGGCGTGGCAGTCCTGCGCGCCGAGCGCCAGCGGGCTGTCCGTGATCGCCTCGCCGACCGGGAACAGCAGCGGGAACGGCGGGCACACCAGCATGTCGAACGGCACGGCGCCCGCACCCTTCAGCCGGCCGGCGAGATCCGACGCCAGCGCGAGCCCGTCGGCCTTCAGGCCATTCATCTTCCAGTTTCCGGCAATCAGCTTGCGGCGTGCGGCCATGGCGGTTCGGTCCTCCGGTTTTCGTTCGTTGACGATGTTCGTTGGGCGGTATGCGGCCCCTCTCCAGGCCCCCTGTCTAGCAAGGAGTGCGGGCATTTTCCACACGTCCGACCGCCCCGTTTGCGGGGAAAATGCCGGGGGAAATGGGGTGTTGCCGGGCTTTCGCGGGGTGCCTATGATGCCCAGCCCGGCCGGCCGGCCGAATTCCGCGCATTCATTCGGACACCATGCTTCAGTTCATCCGCAATTACGCCGGTTCGTGGATCGTCAAGATCCTGTTCGTGTTCCTGATCCTGAGCTTCGGCATCTGGGGCATCGGCGACGTGATCCGCAAGGGCGGCATCTCCACGACCGTCGCCTCGGTCGGCAAGGTGGACATCGACCGCGCCGAACTGGACCAGGAATTCCGCCGCCAGGTCGAACGGCTGCGCCCGATGCTGGGCGGCAACCTGACGCTGGAGCAGGCGCGCCAGTTCGGCCTGCTGGACCAGTCGCTGTCGGCGCTGGTGCAGCGCGCGCTGTACGATCAGGCGGCGCGCGATGCCGGCATCGCCGTCGGGCCGGAGGTGGTCAAGCAGCGCATCGCCGACGAGCCGGCCTTCCGCAACCCGCAGGGCCAGTTCGACCCCGCCCTGTTCCGCAGCGTGCTGCGCAACAACCAGCTGACCGAGGACGGCTACGTCGCCATCCTGCGCCGCGAGACCGCGCGCGAGCTGGTGGCCGGCGCGGTCGGCGCGGGCGTCACCCCGCCGAAGCCGCTGGTCGAGGACCTCTATCGCTATCGCGGCGAGAAGCGCGTGGCGGAGGTCATCACCCTGCCGAACGCCAGCGTCGGCGACGTCGGCGTGCCCGACGACGCGGAGTTGACCCGCTATTACGAGGACCATCAGGTCCGATTCACCGCGCCGGAATACCGCGCGCTGAGCGTCGCGCAGCTGTCCGCCGACGCGCTCGCCAAGGACATCCAGATTCCCGACGACCAGCTCCGCGCCGCCTACGAGGAGCGCGCGTCGGAGTTCGGCACGCCGGAGCGCCGCACCATCGACATGGTGCTGATCGACGACGAGGCGAAGGCCAAGCAGATCGCCGAGGCCGCCAAGACCAAGGGCCTCTCCGCCGCCGCCAAGGAGGCGGGTGCGGACACCATCACGCTCGACAACGTTGGCCGCAACGAGCTGCCGGAACTGGGCGATGCCGCCTTCGGGCTGGCCCAGGGCGCCGTCGGCGGGCCGTACAAGAGCGGACTCGGCTGGCACGTCCTGACCGTGACGGCCATCCAGCCGGGCGCCACCAAGAGCTTCGATGAGGTGCGCGGCCAACTGCTCGCCGAGATGCAGAAGGAGAAGGCGCTCGACTCCGTCTACTCCATCGCGAACCGTGTCGAGGACCAGCTCGCCAGCGGCGCGTCGCTGGACGAGGTCGCGCAGGCCCAGGGCCTGAAGGTGACCAAGATCGCCGCCGTGGACAGCAACGGCAAGGCGCCGGACGGCAAGGACGCCGCCCCCGGCCTGCCCGACCTGCCGAACATGCTGAAGGCCGCCTTCCAGCTCGCGTCGGGCGCCACCTCCAGCCTGACGGAGGGCGCCAACAACGTCTTCTTCGCCGTGCGCGTGGACGGCGTGACTCCGGCCAAGGTCAAGCCGCTGGCCGACGTCCGCAACGAGGTCGTCGCCGGCTGGCAGGAGGAGAAACGCGCCAAGCTCGCCGCCGACAAGGCGCAGGAGGTCGCGGGCAAGCTGAAGCTGGGTGCGGAGGGCGCCGCGCAGACGCTCGCCACCCAGTCCGGCGGCAAGTTCGCCATGACCACGCCCTTCGCCCGCGACGCCAAGAGCGTCGAGGGCGTCCCGGCCGAGCTGGTGCGCAAGCTGTTCGACGCCAAGCCGGGCGAGGTCGTCACCGGCTCCACCGCCGACGCCCAGGTCGTCGCCCGCCTGAAGGAGGTCATTCCGGCCGACCCGAAGGCCACCGACGCCACCGTCGCGACCGTGGAGAGCACCGTCGCCCAGGGGCTGGAAAGCGACATCATGGCCCAGTTCGGCAACGCCCTGCGCACGCAGTACCCGGTGGAGGTCCACCGCAGCCGAATCGACCAGTTCTTCGCCGCCGGTGGCCAGTAATCACGAACCAAGGCAATCGCATATGGAGAAAGCCTTTGGATCGTAAGACACCCGTCATCCCCGCGAAGGCGGGGATCCAGAGCTTTCCGTAGGTACACGTCGTGCAAAGCCCTGGATCCCCGCCTTCGCGGGGATGACGATGGTTTTACGGATGGAATCTTGCCTCCAGATGCGATTGTCCGTAATCCGCACACACCAGCTTCTTGATTGAGGGTCCGTCCCGTGAAGGTTCAGCCGGAATTCACCGCCTTCGACACCGCTTATTCGGCCGGCAAGCCGCAGGTGGTGTGGACCACGCTGGTGAGCGACCTGGAAACGCCCGTCTCCGCCTACATGAAGCTGGCCGACGGCCGTCCCTTCGGCTTCCTGCTGGAGTCGGCGGAGCGCGGGGCCGGGTCGCGCCGTGACCGCTATTCGGTGATCGGCTTCAAGCCGGACCTCGTCTGGCGCTGCCGCCGCGACCGGGCGGAGATCAACCGGCACGCCCTGCACGACGCCGACGCTTACGAGCCATTGGACGCTGCTCCGCTGGAGTCGCTGCGCGCCCTGATCAACGAAAGCCGGATCGACCTGCCCGCCGAGCTGCCGCCCATGGCCGCCGGCCTGTTCGGGTACCTGACCTACGACATGGTCCGGCTGATGGAAAAGCTGCCGGACGACAACCCGGACGAGCTGGGCATCCCCGACGCCATACTGACGCGCCCGAGCATCGTCGCCATCTTCGACAGCCACACCGATTCGGTGACGCTGGTCACCTCGGTCTGGCCGAAGCCGGGCGTCGATTCGCACGCGGCCTTTGGCGACGCGCGGGAGCGTCTGGCCGATGCCGTCACCGACCTGGAGCGCCCCCTGCCCCACCGGCGGGAGCCGCGCACCCAGAACGGCCTGCCGCTCGCCTGGACCTCCAACACGACGCGCGAGGAGTATCACGCCATCGTGGAGCGGGCGAAGGAGTACATCCGCGCCGGCGACATCTTTCAGGTCGTGCCCTCGCAGCGCATCCGCTTCCCCTTCAAGCCGTCGCCGCTGGCGCTGTACCGCACGCTGCGCCGCCTGAACCCGTCGCCCTTCCTGTTCCACTGCGACTTCGGCGACCTGACCATCGTTGGCTCCAGCCCGGAAATCCTGGTGCGCGTGCGCGACGGCAAGGTGACGATCCGCCCCATCGCCGGCACCCGCAAGCGCGGCGCCACCCCGGCGGAGGACCAGGCGCTGGCCGAGGATCTGCTGAGCGATCCCAAGGAACTGGCCGAGCATCTGATGCTGCTGGACCTCGGCCGCAACGACGTGGGCCGCGTGGCCAAGGTCGGCACGGTCAAGGTCACGCAGAAGATGATCGTGGAGCTGTACAGCCACGTCATGCACATCGTCTCCAACGTCGAAGGCGAGCTTGACCCGAAGCACGACGCGCTCGACGCGCTGGTGGCGGGCTTCCCGGCCGGCACGGTGTCGGGCGCGCCGAAGGTCCGCGCCATGGAGATCATCGACGAGCTGGAAAAAGCCCGCCGCGGCGTCTACGCCGGCTGTGTGGGCTATTTCGGCGCGTCGGGCGCCATGGACACCTGCATCGCGCTGCGCACCGCCGTGCTGAAGGACGGCATGATGTATGTCCAGGCGGGCGGCGGCGTGGTCGCCGACAGTGACCCGGAGGCCGAGTATCAGGAGACGGTCAACAAGTCGATGGCCCTGATCCGCGCCGCCGAGGAAACGGTGCGCGAAACCTCTTCGCGCTGACACCTTCCCACCCGTCATGGAATTCGATGCGGTTCTGCTGCCGCTGCTTGTGAAGGTCGCGGCGGCGGCCGTGGTCGTCGTTGCCGCCTCCATCGCCTCGGAACGGCTCGGCCCCTTCTTCGGCGGGGTGATCTCCACCCTGCCCGTCTCCACTGGGCCGGCCTATGTGCTGCTCGCCATCGAGCATGACGACCGCTTCATCGCGGCCAGCGCCCTGTCGAGCTACGTCAGCAACGGGGCGATGATCCTGTTCCTGGCCTCACTGGTGCGCATCGCGCCGCGCCATGGCATGGCCGTCACGGTGCTCGCCAGTTCGGCGCTGTGGATCGGAATCGCCGTCGCGCTGCGGTCGGCCGCCGACTGGACCTTGCCTGCGGCGATTCTCCTGGACCTCGCCTGCTATGGGATGGCTTACCTGCTCGTGCGCGGACGGCGGCAGGACGCGCCGCTGAAGAAGGCCGGCCCGCGCTGGTACGACATCCCGGCGCGGGCGGTGCTGGTCGGGGTGCTGGTCGCGGCGGTGACGACTCTCAGCCACGTCATCGGCCCGGCGGCCACGGGCATCGCGGCCATCTACCCCATCGCGCTGACCAGCCTGACGGTGATCCTGCATCAGAGGTTGGGCGGCGCGGCCGTCGCCGCCGCGATGCGCTCGGCGTTGATCACCAACCCCGGTTTCGGGCTGATGCTGCTGACCGCGCATCTGCTGGCGGAACCGCTCGGCCGGGCGGCGGCGCTGAGCGCCGCGCTGGTGGTGTCGCTGGCCTGGGCCGGCGGGGTGCTGGTCTGGCGGGCGCGAACGACCCGCCGCGCCGCTCAGGCCGCCTGACCACCGAAATCGAAGCCGGCGCCCTCGACCGCCTTCTTCACCGTGTCGGCGGGAACGCCGCCATCCACGGAGACCGTGCCGGCGGTCAGGTCCACCGCGACCTTGGCGTCCGGGGCGACTTTTGTGATCGCGTTGGTGACCGAGCGGGCGCAGCCGCCGCAGGTCATGCCATCGACCTTGTAGGTGTCAGCCATATCGTTCGTCTCCTTCTTCATCCACCGGCCTTCATCCACCGGCGTGTTGGGCGCGCACGACCGCGCTGACCGGGACCAGCACGAAGCCACGCTTCTGCACCTCCGGCAGCCAGGACGCCAGTGCCTCGATTGTCGCATCGTGCGGGTGGCCGATGGCGATGGCAAAACCCTGGTGCTTGGCGACCTGCTCCGTCTTGGCAAGCTGGGCGCGCACCGCCTGGACCGTCATCTCGTTGTCCAGGAACACGTCGCGGCCGGCGAAGGGCATCTTCAATTGCTGAGCGATGGTCAGACCGGCGCTTTTCGGAGTCGTCCGGCTGTCCAGCCACAGCAGGCCGCGCTTGGCGATCTCCGTCAGGACGGGCGCCATGGCGTTGGGGTCGGAGGTGAAGCGGCTGCCCATGTGGTTGTTCACACCCACATAGCCGTCGAAGCTGTCCAGCGCCGCTTTGGCACGCCGCAGGATTTCTCCCCTGTCGAGCTTCACCAGCAGCGCGTCGGGGCCTGGATCGGCGGTGCCGCCGGGCTCCATGGGGATGTGCAGCAGCAGTTCGTGGCCGGAGGCACGGGCGGCACGGGCCTGGGCCGACAGGTCGTGGGCGTAGGGCAGCCACGCCAGCGTCAGCGGCGCCGGCAAGGACGCCGCGCGGGTGGAGCGCTTGCGGTCGACGCCCATGTCGTCAATGACGATGGCAATGGCCGGGCGGTCCGGCGGCACCCTGGCCGGCACCGAATTCTTCTTCCACAGCGGCGTGCCGGCCGGCGGCTGCACCGGCGCGATGAGAGGCGCGATGGGCGGGGGCAGCATCGCCACTTCCGGCTTCTGCGACGGCTCCGGAACCTTCGGGGGAGGCAGCGGGGTGGGAGTCGGAGGCGCGGTCGCGGTTTCGGTTTCCGGTTCGTCGGCCGGCTGGCCCGGTTCGGGCTCGGTGACGACCTGCGGCGGCTCGGCGACGGGGGGCGGAGTCGGCTGCGCCTTGGAAGGCGGCGGTGGGGGCGGTTCCGGCCGTTGCGCGACCGTCTGCACAGTTTCGGAGGCGTCGCGTCCGATCAGGAACCGCGCGCCGAGTCCGACCGCGAAGACGGTCGCGACCGCCGCCAGCGCCAGCAGTATGGGATTGATGGACGGCGTCTTGGCCGCGGCCTTCCGGGGCTTGCGCGGCGTCTTGCTGGCCATGGGGTGGTGTCTCGAACCCGTGTTGTCTTTCGGCGCGCAGGGTGGCATCACGCCCGCGCCCCTGCAACAGCCGAGCGGGGTGGAGAAGCGCGCCAGCTGAGACTATGCTGTGACCACCATGCGAAGCCTCGCGATCATCCTCGCCACGCTGCTCGCGGCCGGCTCTGCCGTCGCGTCGGAGGTCCGCTGCCCGCCGAGCCTCACCGTGCAGGCGCAGCCGGAGGCGCCGGGTGGCTGGTCGCCCTACCCGGCCAAGGACTCGCATGTCTTCTCCACCATGTCGCTGGTGGAAGGCGACCGGGCGAAGGAGATGGCCTCCCCCGCCCCGGCGACCCTGGCGCCGGAACGCAGCCTGCGGCGTGGTCGGTCGGAAACCCAGATGTGGGACTTCATCGGCCCGCGCCGGGAGAACGTCTTCGTGATTTGCAGCTACGCCGGCACCCAGGCGACCATCGCACTGGATCTGCCGCGTGAGGTGCGCCGCTGCCAGTTCACCTTCGAGATCGACCAGCGCGGCGCCTTCGTCGAGAACCCTCGCAATCCGCCGCAGCTCGTGTGCCGGTGATGCTGGAATTTCACGGCTTCACGGGCTAGGGTACGCGCCTTGGAACAAGGCCGGAACGATGATTCGGCCCGACTGGCCGGAAGGATGCTGGGGCGCCCCATGCTGCTGCTCATCGACAATTACGACAGCTTTACCTACAACCTCGTCCATTACCTGGGCGAGCTGGGCGCCGACATCGACGTGCGCCGCAACGACAGCCTGACGGTGGAGGAGGCCCTGGCGCTCCGCCCCGACGGCATCGTCCTGTCGCCCGGCCCCTGCGACCCGGACAAGGCCGGCATCTGCCTGCCGCTGATCGACGCCGCCGCCAAGGCCGGCGTGCCGCTGATGGGCGTGTGCCTGGGCCATCAGGCCATCGGGCAGGCCTTCGGCGGCAAAGTCGTGCGCGCGCCGGTGCCGATGCACGGCAAGGTGGACCGCATGCTTCACGCCGGGCGTGGCGTGCTGAAGGGCCTGCCCTCCCCGTTCCGGGCCACCCGCTACCATTCACTGATCGTCGAGCGCGCCTCGCTGCCCTCCTGCCTGGAGGTGACGGGGGAAACCGAGGACGGCCTGATCATGGCGCTGTCCCACAAGGAGCTGCCGATCCACGGCGTGCAGTTCCACCCGGAGAGCATCGAGAGCGAGCACGGCCACACGATCCTGAAGAACTTCCTCGACGTCACGCGTCCCCCGTTCAAGTCCGGTCTGGAGAGCGCCGCATGAGCACGCCAGCCCCCCACGGCGACCTCAACGACATGAAGGCCATCATCGCCAAGGTCGCGGCCGGCAACGCCCTGTCCGAGGCGGAGGCGTCGCAGGCCTTCGACATCATCATGTCGGGCAACGCCACGCCGTCGCAGATGGGCGGCTTCCTGATGGCTCTGCGCGTGCGCGGCGAGACCGTGGACGAGATCACCGGGGCCGCCCGCGTCATGCGGTCCAAGGCCATCCCGGTCGAGGCGCCCGAAGGCACCATCGACACCTGCGGCACCGGCGGCGACGGGTCGGGCACCTACAACATCTCCACGGCCGCCGCTGTTGTGGTTGCCGCCTGCGGCGTGCCGGTCGCCAAGCACGGCAACCGCGCCATGTCGTCGAAATCGGGCGCCGCGGACGTGCTGGGAGCGCTGGGCGTCAACCTGGACTGCGACTTCGCGCTGGTGCGCAAGGCGCTGTGGGACGCGCGCATCGGCTTCCTGATGGCGCCGCGCCACCACCTCGCCATGCGCAACGTCGGCCCGACCCGCGTGGAACTGGGCACGCGCACGGTGTTCAACCTGCTGGGGCCGCTCTCCAACCCGGCCAGCGCCAAGCGCCAGGTGCTGGGCGTCTTCGCCAAGCAGTGGGTGGAGCCGCTGGCCCATGTGCTGAAGCGGCTCGGCTCCGAGGCCGCGTGGATCGTGCACGGCTCCGACGGGCTGGACGAGATCACCACCACCGGCCCGACCACCGTCGCCCAGCTGAAGAACGGCGAGGTGACCGTGTTCGAGATCGAGCCGGAACAGGCCGGCATCTTCCGCGCCCGCCCGGACGACCTGAAGGGCGGCGATGCCCATGTGAACGCGGAGGCGATCCGCGCCCTGTTCGACGGAGCCCACGGTCCCTACCGCGACATCGTCCTGCTGAACGCCGCCGCTGCGCTGTTCGTCGCGGGCAAGGCGGGCGACCTGAAGGAAGGCGTCGAACAGGCCCGCCACGCCATCGACGGCGGCGGCGCCCGCGCGGTGCTCCAGCGCCTTGTCTCCATCACCAACGAGGCGGCTGCCGCACCATGAGCGACGTTCTGACCAAGATCTGCGACGACAAGCGCGCGCTGGTCCTCGCCCGCAAGTTCGCCCGCCCCCTGTCGGAGGTGGAGGCCGCCGCCCGCGAGGCCGGGCCGACGCGCGGCTTCGTCCGCGCGCTGCGCAACACGGTCGCCGACGGGCGTTACGGCCTGATCGCCGAGATCAAGAAGGCCAGCCCGTCCAAGGGGCTGATCCGTGCCGACTTCGACCCGCCGACGCTGGCCCGCGCCTACCGCGAGGGCGGCGCCACCTGCCTGTCCGTGCTGACCGACGAGCCCTATTTCCAGGGCAAGGACGAGTATCTGGTGGCCGCCCGCGCCGCGGTGGACCTGCCGGCGCTGCGCAAGGACTTCATGGTCGATCCTTACCAGATCGCGGAGTCCCGCGCGCTGGGGGCCGACTGCATCCTGATCATCATGGCGGCGCTGAGCGACGCTCAGGCGGCGGAGCTGGAAGACGCGGCGATCGCCTGGGGCCTGGACGTGCTGGTCGAGGTGCACAACCGCGAGGAGCTGGACCGCGCGCTGGCGCTGAAGACCCCGCTGCTGGGCGTGAACAACCGGAACCTGAAGACGCTCGCGGTGGACATCGCAACGACGGAGGAGCTGGCGCGCCATGTCCCGACCGACCGCATGCTGGTGGCGGAGAGCGGGCTCTACACCCCCGCCGATCTGTCGCGCATGGCTGCCGTCGGCGCCCGCTGCTTCCTGGTCGGCGAGTCGCTGATGCGCCAGGAGGACGTGACCGCCGCCACCCGCGCCCTTCTCGCCCCCGCCTGACCCTTCCCCGCCTGATCCTTCCCTGGAGGCCCTATGACCGGCTTCACGCATTTCGATTCCGAGGGGCGCGCCGTGATGGTGGACGTCTCCGACAAGGCGGAGACGGAGCGCACGGCGACCGCGCGCGGCTCCGTCATCATGCAGCCGGAGACGCTGAAGCTGATCCTGGAGGGCGGGGTCAAGAAGGGCGACGTGCTGTCGGTGGCGCGGCTGGCCGGCATCATGGGGGCCAAGCGCACGCCGGACCTGATCCCGCTGTGCCACCCGCTGGCGCTCACCTCGGTCAAGGTGGACCTGACCTGCGACCCCGACCGCAACGCCGTGGACATCACCGCCACCTGCAAGCTGAAGGGCCAGACGGGCGTGGAGATGGAGGCGCTGACCGCCGTGTCCATCGCCGCCCTGACCGTCTACGACATGTGCAAGGCGGTGGACAAGGGCATGACCATCACCGACGTGCGCCTTGTCCACAAGGCCGGCGGCAAGAGCGGCGAGTGGGGAGCCGCCCCGTGATTTCGGCCGCTATGATTTCAGTCGGGGAGGCCCGCGCGTGCGTCCTCGCCGCCTTCTCGCCCCTGCCGGCGGAGACGGTGGCGTTGCCCGACGCGCTGGGCCGCGTGCTTGCCGAACCGCTCGTCGCCCGCCTGACCCAGCCGCCCTTCGCGGCCTCCTCCATGGACGGATGGGCCGTCCGCGCCGCCGACATTGCAACGGCGGAGGCCGGCGCGCCGGTCACCCTGCGCCGCGTTGGCGAGGCCTCCGCCGGCCACGCCTTCACCGGAACGGTCGGGCCGGGCGAGGTCGCGCGCATCTTCACCGGAGCCCCCCTGCCCGCCGGTGCCGATGCCGTGGTCATGCAGGAGGACACCGAGACCGAGGATGATCGCGTGCGGATCGGGCGCGCGGTGCCCGCCGGCCGTTTCGTGCGCCCCGCTGGGCTGGACTTCTCCGTCGGCGAGGAGCTTCTGCCGAAGGGCCGGCTGATCACCGCGCGCGATGTGGCGCTGGCGGCCTGCGCGAACGTGCCGTGGCTGCGCGTGCACCGGCGCCCGCGCGTCGCGGTGCTGGCCACCGGCGACGAGATCGCGCTTCCCGGCGAGCCGCTGGGGCCGAGCCAGATCGTCAGTTCCAACGCGCTCGGCCTCTGCGCGCTGGTCGCGACTCAGGGCGGCATCGCGCACAATCTCGGCATCGCCAAGGACGACCCGGCAAGCCTCGCCGCCATGGCGGCCGGCGCGGCGGGCTGCGACCTGCTGGTGACGACGGGCGGCGCGTCCCAGGGCGATTACGATTTCGTGCGGAACGTCCTGGGCGGCCTCAGCCTCGCGTTCACCGCCGTCGCCATGAAGCCGGGCAAAGCGATGATGTTCGGCACGGGCGGTGCGGTGCCGCTGCTCGGCCTGCCCGGCAACCCGGTGTCCACGGGCGTGGCCGCCGTCCTGTTCCTGCAGCCGATCCTGCGCGTTCTTCAGGGACTGCCGACCGACGACGCTCCCCAATGGGCAAGACTTGACGCGCCCTTGAAGGCCAACGATTCGCGCGAAGACTTCGTGCGCGCCGCCCTGACCCTGGATTCCTGCGGGGACGCGGTCGCGACGCCTTTCCCGCGCCAGGACAACGCCATGATGTCGCGCCTCGCCAAGGCCGACTGCCTGATCCGGCGCCCGCCCAACGCCCCGGCGGCAGAGCCCGGCGACCGCGTTCCGGTCATCCCACTCTCGGGCGGTGTACTCTCTCTGTAAAAGATGCCGCGGAATTGTGTTGGGCCACGTCTTCCGGGGCTTGACGGCGGTTGGGAACCAAACTAGAACAGAGTGGAACGTTTTACTTTTGTTCCATGTCCAGTGCGGCACCGGCCGGGAGGCACAAATGCTCACGCGCAAGCAGCATGAATTGCTGCTTTTCATCCACGAGCGGCTTGGTCAGGGCGGTGTGTCCCCCTCCTTCGACGAGATGAAGGACGCGCTCGGCCTCAAGTCGAAGTCCGGCATCCACCGCCTGATCACGGGCCTGGAGGAACGCGGCTTTATCCGCCGCCTGCCCCACCGCGCCCGCGCGCTGGAGGTACTGCGCTTGCCGGAGGGGCTGGAGGCCGGCCGCGGCCGGCCCCCGCGCGCCAAGTTCCAGCCGAACGTCATCAAGGGCGACTTCGCCTTCGCCGGCCGCGAGGCGAACCCCGCGTCGGAAACGGTGCAACTCCCGCTCTACGGCCGCATCGCCGCCGGCACGCCCATCGAGGCGTTGCGCGACAACTCGGCCTACGTGGACATTCCCGCCGCCATGCTCAGCACGGGCGACCACTACGCGCTGGAGGTTGCCGGTGACTCGATGGTCGAGGCGGGCATCCTCGACCACGACACGGTGATCATCCAACGCTGCGACGGGGCTGAGAACGGCTCCATCGTCGTGGCCCTGGTGGACGAAGCCGAAGTGACGCTCAAGCGGCTGCGCCGCAAGGGCAACACCATCGCCCTGGAACCCGCCAACGCCGCCTACGAGACCCGCATCTTCGGTGCCGACCGGGTGCGCGTCCAGGGCCGTCTCGTCGGGCTGGTTCGGAAGTACTGAGACTACGGACGATCAACGCGGCATCGTCCACGGGCGGTCGCCGCGTACGTCCCGGACGCTCTGCACGCGTACGCCCTTCATGGAGACGTACAGCGCCTGCGCTCCCTCGCGGCGCAGGCGCCAGCGGTCGATGACCAGCGGCGCCCGGCACCCACGCGCCGGTTCGGCGATGATCACCGCGTCGGCGAGGGTGCAGTCCTCCGGCAAGGCGTCCGGCGTGCGCAGCAGAGCGATGGTCCGGCCGTTCAGCCGGTAAACGCATCCCAACACGTCGCAACGCAGCCGCCCGTCGAGGCTGACGCCCTCCGGCGGCCAAACATCCGCCGGCCCCTCGCGCCCGTCCCGCCGCAACCAGGTTTCCGCCGCGCGTCCGTCGGCCTTGGCCGACAGGCTGAGATGTCCCTCCGCCGTGCGGACGGCCATCACCGTTCCGTCGCCGGTGACCAGGATGTCCGGTCGAGGAGTCAGCGCCGGCGACAACATTCCGGCCATTATCGGCACGAGGCCGAGCATCCTCCAACGCCCGCTCCAGATCACCAGCCACAGGCCGCCGCCCGTCACCGCCCCGATGCCCCAACCGGGCATGGCCGGGATGAGGATGGCGGCTCCGGGTAGGGCTGCGGTGACCTCCGCCGTCCAGATCACCAGCCGGTCGCCCCAGTTCATCGCGATCAGCGCCGGCGCCTCCAGCCCGAAGGGCATCAGCAGATAGGCCATCAGGCTCCATGGCATGACCCAGACGGAGGTCACGGGAATGGCAACCATGTTCGACAGCACGCCGTAGAAAGCCACCTGCTGGAAGTGGAACAGCGAATACGGTGTCGTCGCGAGCGTCGCGATCACGCTGGTGAAGGCAATGCCGGCCAGATGCAGTAGACCCTGGAGGAGCCATCCCGCCCCCTTTCGCCACCGAACCAGCACCGGATTCGCGACCTCGAAGACGGCGATCAGCGCCACCACGGCCGCGAAGGACATCTGGAAGCTGGGGCCGAGCATGCCTTCCGGTTCCATCAGGACGGTAACGATCCCGGCGAAGGCGACCAGCCGCATGCTGAGCGGTGATCGGTCGGCGATCACCGCCCCCATGATCAGCCCGGTCATCAGCACCGACCGCACCGTCGGCACGGGCGCCCCGACCAGCATCGTGTAGGCCATGGCGGAGACGATGCCGAACGCCGCCGCGATCTTTTTGATCGGCCAGCGCAGCGCGATCCAGGGCACCAGCGCCAGCAGGGCACGCACGACCCAGAAGACGATGCCGGCCGCGATGCCCACATGCAGGCCGGAGATGGACAGCAGGTGCGCGAGGCCGCTGTTGCGGAAGGCGTCCATGACCGGTTCCGGGATCGCCACCTCCTCCCCATTCAGCAGGGCGGCGGTGACGCTGGCTTCCACCGGGTCGGGAATGGCGCGCTGCACCCGCTCCGCGATCACCGCGCGCGCCCGGTCGAAGGCGACCGTAACGACGTCCCAACCGGACACCGGCGGCGCGTTCAGAACCTCCGGCGTGCCCAGCACGAATCCCACCGCGCCGAAGCCCTGGAAGAAGGCCCGGCGTTGGAAGTCGAAGGCGCCCGGTTCCGGCGGTGGTGCCGGCGGATGGAGGACCGCGCGCATCCGGACCACGGTCCCGGCCTCCGGCGGCACGAACTTCGCCGGCAGCCGGAGTCGCGCCTTGGCCGGAGTCGCCTCCGGCTTCAGCTTGTCGACCGACAAATCGCCGACGAGCATGCGCGCGCCAGCCGGCTGCCGCTCCACCGACAGGACGCGCCCGGTGACCATGGCCGGTCCCACGTCGCGCGTCAGGATGGGGGCGGCGACCATCGCGGTGCGGGTCTGCGCCACGGCGAAGCCCAGCGCGACGCTCAGCAGCGCCACGGACCCTATCACGGCACCGAGCCGCCGGCGCAACACCCACAGCGCGAGAAGGCACAGGATGGTTGCGGACGGCCCAAGCCACAGCGGCGGTTCGGTGGGCAACGCGAAATACAGCGCAACGCCACCGCCGACGCCGACCGGCGCCCAGAGCGCCCAGCGCTCCCGCTCGGCGGCCAGAAGCCCGGCGAGCCCGCCCAGCGCACGGGCGACCGGTCCCGGACGGGGCTCGTCCTGCGCAGGGTACGCCCCATCCTCGTCCAATAGACCTTCGGTCACCGCCACGCCATCCCATTCTGGCCTATTCTGGCGCCCATGCGCGCATGGCAAATGCCCCACACGCGCCTAATGTGTTACACCACCGCACCACTGTAGCAGTGCTGAACCCGGAATTGAGCCACCGATGACCGTCGTCACCCGTTTCGCCCCGTCGCCCACCGGCTTTCTCCATATCGGCGGCGCCCGCACCGCGCTGTTCAACTGGCTGTACGCCCGCCACACCGGCGGCAAGTACCTGCTGCGCATCGAGGACACCGACCGCCAGCGCTCGACGGACGCCGCGGTGGACGCGATCCTCGACGGCCTGTCCTGGCTCGGCCTGGACTGGGACGGTGACGCCGTCAGCCAGTTCGCCCGCAAGGACCGCCACGCCGAGGTCGCCAAGCAGATGCTGGAGGCCGGCAAGGCCTACTACTGCTACACCAGCCCCGAAGAGCTGGACGAGATGCGCACGGCCCAGAAGGCGGCCGGCCAGCCGATCCGCTACGACGGCCGCTGGCGCGACCGCGACCCGTCGGAGGCGCCCGCCGGGGTCAAGCCGGTGATTCGCCTGAAGGCCCCGCAAGAGGGCGAGACGGTGCTGAAGGACCGCGTTCAGGGCGAGGTGCGGGTGCAGAACGCGCAGCTCGACGACCTGATCCTGCTGCGCGCGGACGGCACGCCGACCTACCTGCTGGCCGTGGTGGTGGACGACCATGACATGGGCGTGACCCACGTCATCCGCGGTGACGACCACCTGACCAACACCTTCCGCCAGATCCAGATCTACAACGCCATGGGCTGGGACCTGCCGGAGTTCGGCCACATCCCGCTGATCCACGGGCCGGACGGCGCCAAGCTGTCGAAGCGCCACGGCGCGCTGGGCGTGGACGCCTACCGGGACATGGGCTACCTGCCCGAGGCGATCCGCAACTACCTGCTGCGGCTCGGCTGGGCGCACGGCGACGACGAGATCATTTCGACCGAGCAGGCGATCGAGTGGTTCAACCTTGAGGGCATTGGCCGCTCTCCCTCCCGCTTCGACTTCGCGAAGCTGGAGAACCTGAACGCCCACTACATGCGCCAGGCCGACGACGCGCGACTCGTGGGTCTGATCGTTCCGCGCCTGGAGGCCGAGTTCGGCCGCAGCCTGACCGACTCGGAACGCGACCTGCTGGCGCGGGCCATGAACGGCCTGAAGCAGCGCGCCCGCACCGTCGTCGATCTGGCGCAGAGCGCGCGCTTCTACGTCACCGCCCGCCCGCTCGCCATGGACGAAAAGGCCGCAGCGCTGCTGGACGAGAAGGGGCGCGGCCTGCTGACCGATCTCGCCGCCCTGTTCCAGGCCGAACCGGACTTCACCGCCGCCGCCCTGGAGGCTCGCGTCCGGAGCTTCGCCGAGGAGAAGGGCGAGAAGCTGGGCAAGATCGCGCAACCGCTGCGCGCCGCGCTGACCGGCGCCACCGTGTCGCCGCCGATCTTCGAGGTCGCGGAACTTTTGGGCCGGGACGAGACGCTGGCGCGCATGGCCGATGCCGCAGGTGCAGCACAAAGATAATTTCCGTGCGTTGATATCCTTACGGCATGGAACTATGCTGCGCCGATTCGAAAAGGGCGGTAAGCCCCAACCCTAATAGATAAGGACGTGCCGAGATGACCCAAACCGCGGACAGCAAGGCCAAAGATACCTTTACCCTGATCGACAACCGCACCGGCAAGCAGGTCACCCTGCCGGTGATGCACGGCTCGGTCGGGCCGAGCGTGATCGATATCCGCAAGCTGTACGCCGAAACCGGCTGTTTCACCTACGATCCGGGCTTCACCTCGACCGGCAGCTGCGAATCCCAGATCACCTACATCGACGGTGACGAGGGCGTCCTGCTGCACCGCGGTTTCGCCATCGACGAGCTGGCCGAGAACTCCACCTTCCCGGAAGTCTGCTACCTCCTCCTCAACAACCATCTCCCGAACGCCAAGGAGAAGGAGGAGTTCGAGAGCATCCTGCGCCGCCACTCGATGGTGCATGAGCAGCTGACCCGCTTCTACAGCGGCTTCCGTCGCGACGCCCACCCGATGGCCGTCCTGTGCGGCGTCGTCGGCGCTCTCTCGGCCTTCTACCACGACTCGACCGACATCGACGATCCGGTGCAGCGCAAGATCGCCGCGCACCGCCTGATCGCCAAGATCCCGACCATCGCCGCGATGGCCTACAAGTACTCGGTCGGCCAGCCCTTCATGTACCCGCGCAACGACCTGTCGTACGCGGAGAACTTCCTGTACATGACCTTCGGCACGCCCTGCGAGCCGTTCAAGGTCAACCCGATCCTGTCCAAGGCCATGGACAAGATCTTCATCCTGCACGCCGACCACGAGCAGAACGCCTCGACCTCGACCGTCCGTCTGGCCGGTTCGTCGGGCGCCAACCCGTTCGCCTGCATCGCCGCCGGCATCGCCTCGCTGTGGGGTCCGGCCCACGGCGGCGCCAACGAGGCCGTGCTGAAGATGCTGGAGGAGATCGGCTCGGTCGATCGCATTCCGGAAATCGTTCGCCGCGCCAAGGACAAGAACGACAACTTCCGCCTTATGGGCTTCGGTCACCGGGTCTACAAGAACTACGACCCGCGCGCCCAGGTCATGCGCAAGACCTGCCACGAAGTGCTGGCCGAGCTGGGCATCAAGGACGAGCCGCTGCTCGACATCGCGATGGAGCTGGAGCGCATCGCGCTGGAAGACGAGTACTTCGTCGAGAAGAAGCTGTACCCGAACGTCGACTTCTACTCGGGCATCATCCTGAAGGCGATGGGCTTCCCGACCAGCATGTTCACCGTGCTGTTCGCCGTGGCCCGCACCGTCGGCTGGATCTCCCAGTGGAAGGAGATGATCGAGGATCCGGTCCAGAAGATCGGCCGTCCGCGTCAGCTCTACACCGGCGAGACCAAGCGGCCGTTCGTGCCGCTGGCCCAGCGTGGCTAATCGGCCGACAGCGCATTTCGGGACGGGCGGCTCCGATGGGGCCGCCCGCAGCCCGGCTGCGTACATCGTTCCGGCGCGGCGGGTTCGCACCCTGCCCGCCGCGAACGACAACAAGCCGCCCCTGTCCCGGCGGCTCCGCCGTATTGTGGTCTACACCTTGATCCTGGCGACCCTGGCCGGCCTGCTGCTGATCTGACCCTTCACGGTCCAGGGATCAATCGCATCCGGGAATCAACCGCCCGGCCCGAGCACGGTCCGCTGCCGCCTCCTCCAGCAGCCACGTCCGAAAGGCGCGATGCACGCGCCGTCCCCGCCCCTCGGCGGGCGCCGTCAGCACATAGCGGTCGCCGACCGGCACCGGTGGGCCGAACGGGCACACCAGCCGCCCCCCTTCCAGCGCATCCAGCACCAGCGACGGCCGCCCCAGCGCCACCCCCTGTCCCGCCATGGCCGCCTGCAACACCATGGTGGAATCGGAAAAGCTGAGCCCCTGGGCCATGTCGATGTCCACGCCGGTCGCGGCTCGCCACAGGCTCCAATCCGGAGATTGGTGGAAATGCAGCAGCCGATGCCGCCGCAGATCTTTGGGTTCCATCAGCGCGTCAGCGAGGGTCGGCGCGCAAACGGGGAACAGCGGCTCGTCCGACAGCAGCGTGCCATCCGGAATGTTCTCGCCACCGCGCGCGTAGCGGATGACCGCCCATCCCGTTTCAGCCTCCGACGGCCGGTCGGCGTTTCCGCCTTCGACGTCCACCCGCAAGTCCGGCCATCGGTCGAGAAAACGCTGGAGCCGGGGCACCAGCCACAGCGCCGCCCAGGCCCGCGGGGCGGCCACGCGCAGCCGTTCGGGGCCGCTGGTGGCGATGCGGTCCCAGCTCTCCTGAACGCGCCCGAAGCCGGAGGTGCAGGACCGCGCGAGGTCGCTCCCGGCGTCCGTCAGCACAAGGCCCTTGGCGGTGCGGTCGAACAAGCGGACGCCCAGCCGCTTTTCGAGGTCGCCGATCTGCCGGCTGATCGCGCCGTGGGTCAAGCCAAGCTCTTCGGCGGCGCGCGTCATGCTGCCGTGTCGGGACGCCGCTTCGAAGGCGGCCAGGGCGGTGAAGGGAAGACGCGGCATGCAGTGGACAGCTTGTGATGTGAGAATTCCTCACACCCTTTCCGCGCGAAGTCAATTGCCCCGCTGGCGCTGCCTCGGCAGGCTTGGGCCGTGACGACCACGAACCGGACTTCTGCGATGATCACCGCAATCGAAAGGCTTGATGACCCGTCGCTGCGCGGGGCCCTGGAAGCGCTCTTGGAGGATGCCGTGGGGAGCGGCGCCTCCATCGGCTATCACGCTCCGCTGTCTCCCGCGCTGAACCGTCAATACTGGGACGGCGTCGACCAACTGTTGGCGGGCGGAACCCACCGGTTGCTGGTCGCGCGCGGACCGGACGGCGCCGTGCTGGGCAGCGTCCAACTGGCCTTGTGCACCAAACCCAACGGGGCCCACCGGGCGGAGGTTCAGAAGCTGATGGTACACCGCGACCATCGCGGGCGGGGCGTCGCCAGGAGCCTGATGTCCGCGCTGGAGGAGATGGCCGCGGGCTGGGCCGGAAGCTGCTCGTGCTCGACACGCTCAAGGGCGACTTCGGCGAGCCCTTCTATGAACGGACAGGATGGACACGCGCCGGGGAGATCCCCGGCTACACAATCGAAAAGGACGGCAGCTATCACCCCACCGTCCTTTTCTACCGCAACATCTGAAGGCGAAGGGCCTTACTTCTTCTCGATCAGCTCGACCTTGTAGCCGTCCGGATCCTCGATGAAGGCGATCACGGTGGAGCCGTGCTTCATCGGGCCGGGCGGGCGCGGAATCTTCACGCCTTCCTTGGCAAGCTGCTCGCAGGTCGCGTAAATGTCCGGCACGCCGATGGCGATGTGACCGTAGCCGGAGCCGATGGTGTAGGGCTCGGCCTGGTCCCAGTTGTGGGTCAGTTCCAGCACCGCCGTGTCCTTCTCGTCGCCGTAGCCGACGAAGGCCAGGGTGAAGCGCCCGCCCTCATAGTCGTTGCGACGCAGCAGCTTCATGCCGAGCAGGCGGGTGTAGAAATCGATCGACTTCTCCAGGTCGAACACCCGGAGCATCGTGTGGAGGAGGCGATAGTCGCTCATTGGGTCTCTTCTCCCGTTTTTTGGCTTTTGCCGACCACGTCCAGAACCACGCGGGCAGCACGTTCGCTCGGCGGGGTTCCCCCCTGGCCGAGCCAGCGGGCCACCTCGGCCACGCCGTCCACCTGGGCGGCGCGGGCGGCGGGGTCGTCGAGCAGGCGGGCCAATTCCTCGGCCAGCCGGTCGGGCCGGCAGTCCTCCTGAAGCAGTTCCGGCACCAGCATGCGGTCGAGCATCAGGTTGACGAGATTGACATATTTGACCCGGATGAAGCGCCGGTACAAGGCCACGGTCACCGGATTCAGCCGATAGGCGATCACCGACGGCAGCCGGGCCAGCGCCAATTCCAGCGCCACGGTACCGGAGGCGGCCAGGGCGACCTCCGCCGCGGCGAAGGCGTCGTACTTGGCCGCGTCACCCTCCACGACAACGGTCCGCAGCGGCCAATCCGCTGTCGCCGCCACGACCCGGTCGCGGACGGTCGCCACGGTCGGAACGACGGTGACCAGATTTGGGTGCGTCGGAAGCAGCCGTTCCAGCGTGGCGCGGAAGTCCGGCAACAGCCGACTCACCTCGCCCTTCCGACTGCCGGGAAGCACGGCGACGACACGGGCCTCGTCGGGCAAGCCGTGCGCCGCGCGGAAGCGGGCTGCATCGCCCTGCCCCGCGCCGCTCTCGACCACCGAGTGGCCGACGAAGCTGCAAGCTAGCCCCTCGCGTTCAAAATAGGGCGGCTCAAAGGGCAGGATCGCCAGCAGGTGGTCGTAGATCGCCGCGTATTTGGCCGCGCGCTTGGGCTTCCAGGCCCAAACGGTCGGGGCGACGTAGTGGATCAGCGCGATGCCCGGCGCCTCGGCCTTCACGCGCTTGGCGATGCGGACCGTGAAGCCCGGCGAATCGATGCCGATCACCGCATCCGGCCGCAGCCGCAGGATTTCGGCAACCGTCTGGTCCATCCGACGGAGCAGGTTCGGCAGGTGGGGCAGCAGTTCGAAGACGCCAAACAGCGTCAATTCGCCCATGGGGAAAAGGCTTTCCAGCCCCTCCGCGATCATCCGTTCGCCCCCGATCCCGGCGAAGCGCACGCGGCCGCCGGTCAAGCGCTTGCACGCCGCCATCAGCCGCGCACCGAGCGCGTCGCCGGATGGCTCCCCGGCGATCAGGAACAGCAGGGGCTCGCTCACGCCCCCGACTCCGCGGGAACCGTGATGCCGACCACGAACAGCCCCAACCGATCCGCCGTCTCGGCGACCGCCGCCCGGTCCACCAGCAGGCTACCGCCGGCTTCCACCGCGATGCCGCGCAGGCCCGCGCGGGCAGCGTTCTCCACCGTGGTCACGCCCATGGTGGGCAGGTCGAGCCGCCTGTCCTGCTGCGGCTTCTTCACCTTGACCAGCACCCCTCCCGGCCCCGGCCGTTTCAGGTCGGCGCAGCGCGCCAGCATGGAGTCGGTACCCTCCACAGCCTCCACGGCCAGCACGATTCCCTGCTGCACCACCGCCCCCTGCCCGACATCCAGCGCGCCCAGCCCCCGAGCCACCTCCACGGCGCGCGCGATGTCGCGCTCCGCCTCCGCGTCCGGAATGAGTCGGCCGACCGGACCGGGCTGGGTCAGCAACTCGCCCAGAAGTTCGTGCAGGCCGACCACGCGGAAGCCGTCCTCCTCCAACTGCCGGGCGACGGAGCGAAGCAGCCCGTCGTCGCCGAGCGCACGGGTGCCGACTCTGGCCAGGAACTTGGTGGTGTACCAGTCGGGAAGCAATTCCGTGAAGGATGGGCGCCGCACCGGTCCGGCGAAGACCAGTTCGCCCACGCCTTCCTGCTTCAGCCGGGCGATGATGCTGCCGGCCGCGCCGAAGCGGCTCCACAGATGCGGAAGACCCTCGACCGTGGCGGGGTCGGTGTGGCCGTCGAAGGCCACCACGAACACCTCGCGGCCCTGGCCCCGAACGGCAGCGGCGATCCGCGCGGGCAGCGTGCCGCCGCCGGCCAGGATGCCCAATTTAACGGGAGGCTGCGGCACGGACTGAACTCCCCCTCCGGGAGGCCGCCGGTCAGCTGTCACGCGGCTGGCAGAGCGACCGCGAAGCGCGGGACCGGATGAATTCCAACACGTCGGTCACCAGCGACTTCGCGCCGAAATCGCGGTCCACCTCCTCCAAACGCTCAGCGAAGGTGCCTTCCGGCCCGAACAGCAAGCGGTAGGCGGCGCGCAGGGCGTGAATGTCCTCCTTGCCGAAGCCGCGGCGTTCCAGCCCGATGAGGTTCAGGCCAGCCAGACGCGCCCGCTCGCCCATCACGAGGCCGTAGGGAATGACGTCCTTCTCGACGCCCGACATGCCGCCGATCATGGCGTGCGAGCCGATGCGGACGAACTGGTGCACGGCGGAGAGGCCGCCGATCGTCACGAAGTCGCCCAGTTCCACATGGCCGGCCAGCGTCGCGTTGTTCGCCAGAACCGCGTTGTTGCCGACGATGCAATCGTGCGCGATGTGGACGCCGACCATAAACAGACCGTTGTCCCCGACGCGGGTGACCAAGCCGCCGCCCTCGGTTCCGGGGCTCATGGTGACATGCTCCCGGATCTGGTTGCGGCAGCCGACGATCAGTTCCGACCGCTCTCCCTTGAACTTCAGGTCCTGCGGCCGGTGACCGATGGACGCAAAGGGATAGACGACCGTCTCTTCGCCGATCTTGGTCCGCCCCTCGACCACCACATGCGACGTCAGTCGCACGCGGTCGCCGAGTTCGACGTCCGGACCGACCACGCAGAAGGGACCGATGAAGACGTCCTCTCCCAGCTTGGCCGCCGGATCGACGACCGCGTTCGGGTGGATGGAAACGCTCATTTCTCGTCCAGAATCATGGCGGAGTAGACGGCTTCGGCGACCAGGACACCGTTGACCTTGGCTTCGCCCTTGAACTTCCACACGTTGGCGCGCTGGCGCTGCTTCGTCACATGGATGTGGATCGTGTCGCCGGGCGTCACCGGACGGCGGAAGCGGGCCTCGTCCACCGTCATGAAATAGACGAGCTTGCCTTCCGATTCGGCACCCAGCGTGGCGACCACCAGAACGGCGGAAGTCTGGGCCATCGCCTCGATGATCAGCACGCCGGGCATGACCGGACGCGACGGGAAATGCCCCTGGAAGTACGGCTCGTTGATCGTGACGTTCTTGACGCCCGTGGCGCTCTCGCCCAGCGTCACGTCGATCACGCGATCGATCATCAGGATCGGATAGCGATGCGGGATCATTTGCATGATCCGCGTGATGTCGATGTCGGCCATCTTGTTGTTTTCCGCCGTCACATCCATGGTCCGGCCGCTCGCCTTTCAAGTCTCCGGGTTCGCCCTTGCCACGCGCCGTGCGCGGGCCGTGGGGTGCCGCCCGTTGTGCCCCATTTCCGGGGATTTATCAATCGCCACGCCCGCCAAACCGAAAGGCCGTCACCACCTGTACAGGCGATGACGGCCCGCTCCACGCAACACGGAGGCTGCGCAAAACTTTACTGCTTCGGAATATTGAGCGCGACCTGCGGCAGCTTCTTGTTGACCCGCTCCATCACCGTGTCGGTGACGTCGAGCTGGGTGTCCACAAGCACGAACTGCTGGCGGGCGAGGACGAGGTTGGCGCCACGCTCGCGGGCCACCTCGGCGACAACCTCCACCATGCTCTTGTGGACGACCGCCATCGCCTCGTTCAGGGCGTTTTCCAGGACGCGCTTGCGGGCCTGAACGGTCTTCTGCACGTCCGCGACCTGCTTCTCGAAGTCGCGGCGCTTCGCGGCGAGCGCGTCCGGCGCCAGGACGGTCTGCTGCTTGCGCAGTTCCTCCTCGGACTTGCGCAGCTTGTCCTCCAGCGAGGAGATTTCCTTCTGATAGGTGTCGCGCAGCGACTCGAAGGACTTCGAAACGCCCTTGGAGGCGGTCGACTCCTGCATGATTTTCTGGACGTCCACCACCGCGATGACGGGCGCCTTGAGGTCGGGTTTCTTGTCCTCGGCGAACGCCGTCGGAGCGGTGAAGGCCACACCCGCCAACACCGCACCGGCGGCGAGCAGCGCCCTGATCTTGCTGAACTTCATCGTTAGAACCTGGTTCCGAAGCTGAAACGGAAAATTTCTGTCTTGTCGAACGATTCCTTGCGGACCGGCACGGCGAAATCAAGGCGGATCGGGCCGAACGGCGACCGCCACGAAACGCCCGTGCCGACTGCCACGCGCAGCGACTCCTTGTCCGCGACCAGCGGGTCGTTGATGTCCGCCTTGCCCAGCGTGCCGAAGTCGGTGAAGGCGTGTCCCTTCAGGCCGAACTCTTCCGGCAGGCCGAGCGGGAAGTTCATCTCGACCGATCCGCGGGCGTAGCGCGTGCCGCCCAGCGCGTCGCCGGTCCGCAGGTCACGCGGGCCGATGCCGGCGGTCTTGAAGCCGCGCAGCGTGTCGCCGCCGATGAAGAAGCGGTCGGCGAGGAACACATCCTCGCCACCCCATCCGACGATGTAGCCCAGCTCACCGGAGGCGCTGAGAACCCAGCTCTCGTCGAACACCGGCAGGTAATAACCGGCGCCGAGGCGGTTGCGCAGGAACTTGGCGTTGCCGCCCACGCCGGCGACATCGTTGGTCAGGCGGATGTAGTAGCCGTCCGTCGGGTCCAGGCGGCTGTTGCGCCGGTCGTAGGTCAGCTCCTGGCCGATCAGCGAGGTCAGGCGGGCGCCTTTCTGCTGCTGAATGTAGATCGACGCCGTCGTCGGGACGCTGGTGATGTCCGTGTTCTGCAGCTGGTAGTAGACGCGCTGACGCAGGTTATCGGTCAGCGGATAGCCCATGCGCAGCGCGAAGCCCGTGTCCTTTTCGTTGAACGAGCTCTCACTCTGGTAATCGCGGGTGATCCGGAAGACGTCGAAACCGGCAGAAATGTCGCGATCCAGGAAGTACGGCTCGGTGAAGGAGACGTCGTATTCCTGCCTGCGCTTCGACACCGTGGCGCCGAAGCGCAGGTCCTGGCCGCGGCCGAGCAGGTTGCGCTCGCGGATCGAGAAGTCGGCCAACGGGCCGTCGGTCGTCGAGTAACCGGCACCGATGGCGATTTCGCCGGTGGACTGCTCGGTCACCTCGACGTTCACGACGGTCCGGTCGGGGGCGGTCCCCTCGGCCGTTGTGATGTTCACCTTCTCGAAGTAGCCGAGATCCTTGATCCGCTGTTCGGACCGACGCAGCTTCGTGGCGCTGAACGGGTCGCCCTCCGACACCAGCATCTCGCGCCGGACGACCTTGTCGAGCGTGCGGACGTTGCCGTTGACGTCGATGCGCTCCACGAACACGCGCGGGCCTTCGACGATCTCGTAGGTGATGTCGATCGACTGGTTCTCGCGGTTGCGCGTGATGCGCGGCCGCACGTCAACGAAGGCGTACTGCAAGTCGCCGACCGCGGTCGACAGCTTGTTGATGGTGTTCTCCACCTCCATGGCGTTGTACCAGTCGCCTTCGCGCGTGGTCATCACGCTGCGCAGTTGCTCTGGATCCAGCGCCTTCAGGGTGCTGCTGATGTCGACCTTGCCGAACTTGTAGCGCTCGCCCTCGTCCACCGTGAAGGTGATGACGAAATCCTCGCGGTCCGGCGTCAGCTCCGCAACGGCGGAGACGACGCGGAAGTCGGCGTAGCCTTCCTTCAGGTAGTAGCGGCGCAGCAGGTCGCGGTCATAGTTCAGACGGTCCGGATCATAATTGTCGTCGGACGTCAGGAACCGCCACCAGGCGGTCTCCTTCGTCTGAATGGCTTCGCGCAGCGAGCCGTCGGAGAATTTCTCGTTGCCGACGAAGGTGATGCGGCGCACGCCGGTGCGCGGGCCTTCGTTGATCTCGAACACCAGGTCGACGCGGTTCTGGTCGAGCTGGATAATCTTCGGTTCAACCGTCGCGGCGAAGCGACCCTGGCGGCGATAGATGTCCAGGATGCGCTGCACATCGCTTTGCACGCGGGTGCGCGTGTAGACGACGCGGGGACGGAGCTGGATTTCCTTCTCCAGGTTCTCCTTCTCGATGCGCCGGTTTCCTTCGAAGGCGATGCGGTTGATGATCGGGTTTTCGACCACCGCGACCACCAGCACGTCGCCATCGCGCTTCAGCACCACATCCGCGAAGAGACCCGTGTTGAACAGGTTCTTCAGCGACTGGTCGATGCGGTCGGGATCGAAGGGATCGCCGGGCGACACCGACAGGTAGGAGCGCACGGTCGTGGGCTCGATGCGCTGAACCCCTTCCACACGGATGTCGCGGATGGTGCCGCCAGAAAACATCTGCGCGACCACGGTCCGATCACCGAAGGAACCGGGTTTGGCCCCGCCGGTCTGGGCCCAGCCCACTTGGGAAAGGGCAAGAGTAACCGTCGTCATGGCGCAACCAGCCAACAGGCCGGCGGCCAGAACCCTGCTCGACACCCGCAAAGCACGCTCCCTGGCTTTGGGGGCGATCGTTAGGAAATCAGCCCCCGAAAGAATTCCACCACGCGAAGCTGAACGAGATCGTTCCACGTGGCGAAAACCATGAGCGTTAATACCAAAGCGAGACCGATGCGGAAACCGTATTCTTGCGCTCTAGGTCCGAGCGGGCGTCCGCGCACACCTTCGAAGGCGTAGAACAGCAGATGGCCGCCGTCCAGCAGCGGGACCGGGAACAGGTTGATCAGGCCCAGATTGACCGACAGGAAGGTCATGAACCAGACCAGCGGGTACCAGCCGCTCTGCGCCACCTCGCCTGACATCTGGGCGATCCGCAACGGTCCGCCCAGTTCCTCCGTCCCGCGCGATCCCTCGATCATCTGGCCGAGCGCGGTGAAGGTGCCCGTGACCATGCCGGTGACCTCGCGCGTCGCCTGCCAGAAGGCGGTCAGCGGGTCGTGGCGCTTGTTTTCCGCCCCCGCGCGCATGATGCCGAGTTGGCCGATGCGGTGCGTGTTGCCGAATCGGTCGGTGACTTCCTTAACATCGGGCGTGGCGGTCAGCGTCTCCGTACGGCCGTCCCGCTGCACCGTCATCTGCAGGGGCTCGCCCGGTTGGATGGAGACGATCTGGCGGATTTCCTCGAAACGCTGGATCCCGCTGCCGTTGATGGAGACGATCACGTCACCCGGCCGCAGCCCGGCCCGCTCCGCCGCGCTGCCCGGCTGCACCCCGCCGACGTCCGGCGGCGTGAAGGACTGGCCGGCCGTGGCGAACAGCACCGTCAGCACGACGATGGCGAAAACGAAATTGGCGATGGGCCCGGCCGCGACGATGGCGGCCCGCTGACCGAGCCGCTTGTGATGGAAGGAGACGGCCTTCTCTTCCGGCGTCATGTGCTGCGTGTGGGCGCCCGGCGTGCTGGCCGGGTCGGCGTCCCCAAACATCTTCACGTAGCCGCCGAGCGGGATGGCGCTGAACTTCCAGCGGGTGCCGGTGCGGTCGGTCCAGCCGAACAGCTCCGGCCCGAAACCGATGGAGAAGACCTCGATCCGCACGCCGTTGCGGCGCGCCACGAGATAATGGCCGAGTTCGTGCACAAACACGAGCACGGTTAGGACCAGCAGGAAAGACAGCAGCGTGGTCCCGAATCCGCCCATAACGCCCATCACACCCTTTGCAGCTCGACCTGTCTCATGCCGGGATCAGCGGCCCAGCGCCGCCACCCGGTCCGTCGCCACGCGGCGTGCCTCGGCGTCCGTCTCCCGCACCTCGGCAAGATCGCGGAGCGGACGATGCGGCAGCGTCTCCAACGTACCCTCGACGATCGTTTCGATGTCGAGGAAGCCGATTCGGCGGTCGAGAAACGCCTGCACGGCCACTTCATTGGCGGCACTGAGAATAGTAGGAGCGCCCCCACCGCTTTGCAAGGCGGCCCGGGCAAGCCGCAGGGCCGGGAATCGCTCGGGATCCGGCGCCTCGAAGGTCAGGGTCGCCGCCTTGACGAGGTCGAGTCGCTCCGCCGGGGTCGGGATGCGCGCCGGCCAGCCGAGCGCATAGGCGATGGGCGTGCGCATGTCCGGGGTGCCCAACTGCGCCAGAACCGACCCGTCCACATACTCGACCAGGGAATGGATGACCGATTGAGGATGGACCAGGATGTCGATCCTCTCCTCCGGAACGCCGAAGAGGAAGTGGGCCTCGATCAGCTCCAGACCCTTGTTCATCATGGTGGCGCTGTCGACCGAGATCTTGGCGCCCATGTCCCAGGTCGGGTGCGCCACCGCCTGCTCCCGCGTCGCCGCCGCCATGAAAGCGCGATCCTTGGTGCGGAAGGGGCCGCCGGACGCGGTGAGAATAAGGCGCTGGATGCTCTCCACCCGGTCGAAGTCGAAGACCTGGTAGATGGCCGAATGCTCGCTGTCCACCGGCAGCAGCGTGGCGCCGTGGCGCCCCACCTCCTCCATCATCAGGGCGCCGGCGCAGACCAGCACCTCCTTGTTCGCGAAGGCAACACAGGCCCCGCGGCGCACGGCGGCGAGAGTCGGTTCCAGCCCGGCGGCGCCGACGATGGCGGCCATGACCCAGTCGGACGGGCGGTTCGCGGCCTCGGCCACGGCCTCCGCGCCGGCAGCAACCTCCACGCCGGTGCCGGACAGCGCATCCTTCAGGTCCGCGTAACCGGCGGGATCGGCAACGACGGCAAGCCGGGGTTTGAGGCGGCGGGCCTGCTCGGCCAGCAGGGCAACGTTGCGGTTGGCTGTGAGCGCCTCGACGGGAAAACGCTCCGGATCGCGCGCGACGAGGTCGATGGTCTGCGTGCCGACGGAACCGGTCGAACCGAGGATCGTCACGCGGCGCGGCGCATCCGCCGAGGCATTACCCGTCACCACCATGACTTCGCCATCCCAAGGGTCGCGTGGAAAAGTGCCAGCACCGGGGCGGCGACCAGCAGCCCGTCGATGCGGTCGAGGATGCCGCCATGCCCCGGAATGAGATGGCCGCTGTCCTTGACGTCGAAGCGGCGCTTGACGGCTGATTCGAACAGGTCGCCCGCCTGCCCCACCACGGCCAGCAGCCCGCCGACCAGCAGGGCCAGCGCCGGCCGTTGCGCGGCGAAGGCCGCGGCCACGCCCCAGCCGACGAGGGCGGAGCTGACCATTCCACCGATCAGACCGGCCCAGGTCTTCTTAGGGCTGATTCGCGGGGCCAGTTTCGGCCCGCCGATGGTGCGCCCGGCGGCATAGGCCCCCACGTCGGTCGCCCACACCGCCAGCATGGTGAAGAGGAACAGGGAAAGGCCAGCGTTCGGCAGATCGCGCAGCCACATCAGCCCGATGATGCCCGCCGCCACATAGACCACGCCGAGCCCGAGGAGCCACCGCTCCTTACCGCCGCCGATCACGGCGATCGCGACCGCGGCGGCAACGGCAACGAGCATGGCCGCCGCCGGTCCGGCCAGGATCTGCGCCGCCATGGCCAGCAGAACGCCGGCCACGGACAGCGCCAGAGCCGGCCTTTTGCGGTCGCTCGGCACGAGGTTGACCCATTCCGTGATGGCGAGAACGGCCCCCAGCGCGATCAGCGCGCGGAAGACCCAGCCGCCCATCCAGACGGCGGCCAGCACGAGGGGCGCCATGACGAGCGCCGACAGGACGCGCGTCTTGAGATCCCCGGTCTTAGCGGGAGCTGGCGGTGGCGCCGAAGCGACGCTCCCGTCGGTGGAACTCTTCAATCGCCGCCTCCAGATCACGCTTGGTGAAGTCGGGCCAGAGCGTGTCCACGAAGACCAGCTCGGCGTAAGCCGCCTGCCAGAGCAGGAAGTTGCTGATGCGCTTCTCGCCGCTGGTGCGGATGATCAGGTCGGGGTCGGGAATGTCGGCCGTAAACAGGCGGCCGGAGACCGCCTCCTCGTCGATGTCCTTCGGGTCGAGCCGCCCGGCCTGGACCTCTTCCGCCAAGCGACGGGCGGCGAGCGTGATCTCCTGCCGGGAACCGTAGCTGAGCGCGACCACCAGCGTCAGCTTGCGGTTGTCCCGCGTGAGGTTTTCGGCATCCTCGATCAGCCGGACGATGTCCGCCGACAGCCGCGCCCGGTCGCCGATCACCCGCAGCCGCACGCCGTTCTTGTGCAGGACCGCGATCTCGCTGCGCAGGTAGAAGCGCAGGAGTTGCATCAGATCCGACACCTCCTCCTCCGGCCGGCGCCAGTTCTCGGAGGAGAAGCTGAAGATCGTCAGATAGCCGATCCCCAGGTCGCCGGCGGCCTCGACCGTACGGCGAACCGCATCCACGCCCTTTTTGTGGCCGGCGGTGCGCGGCAAGCCCCTGGCCTTCGCCCAGCGCCCGTTGCCGTCCATGATCACGGCCACGTGCGCGGGCGGGCGCAGGGGGCGGCTGTCTTCCGCGTCGCGCATGCCGTCAGACCTGCATGATGTCCTTTTCTTTTTGCGCAAGCGCATCGTCGATCAGCTTGATGTGCTGATCGGTGAGGGCCTGCACCTTGTCCGCCTGTTCCTTGTGCTCGTCCTGGGTGATCTCGCTGGCCTTTTCCGCCTTCTTCAGGCCGTCCATGCCGTCGCGGCGGATGTTGCGCACGGCGACGCGGGCCTGCTCGGCGTACTTGTGGGCGACCTTGGCGAGTTCCTTGCGACGCTCCTGGGTCAGGTCGGGCAGCGGCACGCGGATGGTCTGGCCTTCCGTCTGCGGGTTCAGGCCGAGACCCGAATCGCGAATGGCCTTCTCCGTCGCCTTGACCATGCCACGGTCCCAGACAGTCACGGTGATCAGGCGCGGCTCCGGCACGCTGACGGTGCCGACCTCCTTGAGGTGCATCTTGCTGCCGTAGGCCTCAACGGTCACGGGCTCAAGCAGGCTGGCGGAGGCGCGGCCGGTGCGCAGACCGCTCAACTCCTTACGAAACGCCTCAAGCGCTCCTTCCATGCGGCGCTTGAGATCCGATGCGTCGGGCGCAGCCACGGGCTTACTCCGTTTCTTCTGTTATGATCGTAAATTTGCCCCGACCCTGCATCACCTCGGCGAAGGCGCCCGGCGTGTGGATCGAGAAGACGAGTATGGGGATGTGGTTCTCGCGCGCCAAGGAGATTGCGGAGGCGTCCATCACCTGAAGGTCCTTCGCCAGGACATCAAGGTAGGTAAGACGTTCGTACCGGCTCGCGTCCTTCACCTTCTTGGGGTCGGCGGTGTAGACGCCGTCGACCTGCGTGCCCTTGAGCAGCGCATCGCAGCCCATCTCCGACGCGCGGAGTGCTGCGGCGGTATCGGTGGTGAAGAACGGGTTGCCGGTGCCGGCGGCGAAGATCACCACGCGGCCCTTCTCCATGTGCCGGATGGCACGGCGGCGAATGTAAGGCTCGCAGACCGAGGACATGGGGATGGCCGACTGCACGCGGGTCGTCACGCCCATCCGCTCCAGCGCGCTCTGCATGGAGAGCGCGTTCATCACGGTGGCGAGCATCCCGACGTAGTCGGCCGAGGCCCGTTCCATGCCGCCCGCGGCACCCTTCACACCCCGGAAGATGTTTCCCCCGCCGATGACCAGGCTGACCTGGACACCAAGCTCGATCACCGCCTTCACCTCGTTGGCGACGCGGTTGACCACCTCCGGATCGAGGCCGTAGTCGCGCTGACCCATCAACGCTTCGCCCGATACCTTGAGAAGGACTCGTTTGAAGCGGACGGCTTCAGCCGGCACGGTGGTCCCGGAGGTTGCGGCCATGGGGGACTGTCTCCCGGTTGTTGGTGTGAAGAGTGAAGCGGCGGCCCTGACGGTCCTTACTTCTGGCCCGCGGCGGCAGCGACTTCGGCGGCGAAATCGCTCTCCGCCTTCTCGATGCCCTCGCCCAGCGCGTAGCGGACGAAGCCGGTCACCTTCACCGGGGCGCCGATGTCCTTGGCGGCGTTCTCGACCACCTTGCGGACCTTGGTCTCGCCGTCGATGACGTAGGTCTGCTCCAGCAGCACCACTTCCTCGTAGTACTTGCGGATGCGGCCTTCGAGCATCTTCTCGACGATGTTCTCCGGCTTGCCGGAGGCGCGGGCCTGCTCGGCGAGCACGTTGCGCTCACGCTCCAGCGCGGAGGTGTCGACGTCGGCGATGTCCAGGGCGTCCGGGCGGGCGGCGGCGATGTGCATCGCGATCTGCTTGCCCAGCTCGTTCAGCTTGGCGGCGTCGCCGGTCGACTCCAGGGCGACCAGCACGCCGATCTTGCCGAGGCCCGGCGCGATGGCCGAGTGGACGTAGGACACGACGACGCCCGCCGGGACCGACAGCTTGGTCGAACGGCGGATGTTCATGTTCTCGCCAATGGTGGCGATCAGGTTGGTCAGCTCTTCCTGGACCGAACGGCCAGCGCCCGGGTAGGCGGTCGCCTTCAGGCCCTCGGCATCGCCGGCGCCAGTCAGCGCCAGTTCGGCGGCCTTCAGGGAGAAAGCCTGGAACTTGTCGTTGCGCGCGACGAAGTCGGTCTCGGCGTTCACCTCGACGACGGCACCGGCGGTGCCGGCGGTGGCGACGGCGACCAGACCCTCGGCGGCGACGCGGCCCGACTTCTTGGCGGCGGCGGCGAGGCCCTTCTTGCGCAGCCAGTCAACGGCGCCCTCAAGGTCGCCCTGGGTCTCGGCCAGCGCCTTCTTGCAGTCCATCATGCCCGCGCCGGTCTTCTCGCGCAGTTCCTTGACGAGCGCGGCGGTAATCTCGGCCATGGTTTCGCCCTCTTCCTTCCGAACGGATCCAAGCGGATCGGGTTGACGCAAACAACTCATAAAAAAGGCAGCCGGGCCATAGGTCGTAAGGCCCGGCTGCCCCGTGTCACCGGGATCAGGCCTGGGCTTGCTCGGCCTCGGCCCCTTCCTCTTCCGGCAGCTGCTCGGCCGGGGCGTCCTCGCGGGCGCCGACGTCGATGCCGGCGGCGCTCATCTCGGCCTGCAGGCCGTCAAGCACGGCGCCGTTCACCAGCTCGCAGTACAGGTCGATGGCGCGGAGCGCGTCGTCGTTGCCCGGGATCGGGAAAGCGACGCCGTCCGGATCGGAGTTGCTGTCGATCACCGCGATGACCGGGATGCCCAGCTTGTTGGCTTCCTTGACCGCGATCGACTCCTTGTTGGTGTCGATGATGAAGAGGACGTCCGGCAGACCGCCCATCTCCTTGATGCCGCCCAGCGCACGCTCCAGCTTGTCGCGCTCGCGGGTCAGCTCCAGGATTTCGCGCTTGGTCAGGCCCGAGGTGTCGCCGGCCAGACGCTCTTCCATCTCGCGCAGGCGCTTGATCGACTGGGAGATGGTCTTCCAGTTGGTCAGCATGCCGCCGAGCCAGCGGTGGTTCACGTAGTACTGGCCGCACTTCGAAGCCGCCTCGGCGACCTTCTCCTGGGCCTGGCGCTTGGTGCCGACGAACAGGACGCGGCCGCCGCCGGCGACGACGTCACGGACGGCCTGAAGGGCGCGGTGCAGGGCCGGGACGGTCTGCTCCAGGTCGATGATGTGCACGCCGTTGCGCACGCCGAAGATGTACTGGGACATCTTCGGGTTCCAACGGCGGGTGTGGTGGCCGAAGTGGACGCCGGCTTCGAGCAGCTGGCGCATCGTGAAGGACGGGATAGCCATTTGGAAAACTTCCTTTTCCGGTTGCTCCGCCGCGGGCATTGTCCCTGTGACAAGACACCGGATCGGGCCTTCGGGGTAAAGCCGAGGGTCCGCCAGCCCGCGTGAGGTTTTGACGACGGCGCTTACATAGCCCGGCGAAACCGCTTTGGCAACAGGGTTGGCGGGTTACGTACCGAGTTGGCTGCGCCGCTGGCCGAGTTGGCTGCGTCGCTGGTGTTCCCCGCTGCGCCGCCGGCGTTGGTTCCGGTCACCAAACACGCCATCTGTCTTCAACATCCGGCTTGAGGAGGTGTCCATGCCGACTCTTCGCATCGCGCTCGCCGCCATGGTCCTGTTCATCGGCACCGCCCTCGGGGCCGGCGCGTCGCCGGAGGGGCGGACCTACGAGGTGCCGCGGGGCGCTCACCCGCACGACGTCGCTCCTGCACCGGACGGAATGGTCTGGTACACGGCACAGGCGCAGGGCGCCTTGGGCATCCTCGACCCGGCCAGCGGCAAGGTCCGGCAGGTGCCGCTGGGGAAGGGCTCACGGCCACATGGGGTCGTCGCGGGGCCGGACGGCGCCGCCTGGATCACCGACGGCGGGCAGAACGCCATCGTCCGCTTCGACCCAAAAACGGAAAAGGTCGATGTCTGGAAACTGCCGGAGGGCACCGGCAACACCAACCTGAACACCGCCGCGTTCGACCGTGCGGGCGTGCTGTGGTTCACCGGACAGAGCGGAATTTACGGCCGTTTCGATCCCAGGACCAGGGACATGCTGGTGCGCAAGGCGCCGCGCGGCACCGGCCCCTACGGAATCACGGCGACTCCGGACGGGAGCGTCTATTACGCCTCCCTGGCCGGCAACCACATCGCCCGCATCGATCCGGCCACGGCCGAGGCCACCGTCATCGAGCCGCCGACCAGGGAGCAAGGTGCCCGGCGCATCTGGTCCGACTCCAAGGGCAACCTGTGGGTCAGCGAATGGAACGTCGGGCAGCTCAGCCGCTACACGCCCTCCAGCAACCAGTGGAAGACCTGGCCCCTGCCCGGCCGGAACCCGTCGGCTTACGCGGTCTATGTGGACGACCAGGACATGGTCTGGGTCAGTGATTGGGGCTCCAACGCCGTCCTGCGTTTCGACCCTGGGGCGGAGCGGTTTACATCCTTTCCCAACAGCGCCGACAACGCGGATGTCCGGCAATTGCTGGGGCGGCCCGGAGAGGTGTGGGTCCCGGAGTCGGGGCTGGATCGGATTCGGGTGATTCGATCCGGGACGGCGGGGTGATCGGGATGCACGTCACCCATCATGCCCGGCCTGTGGTATCCTTCGTTGCCACGTTGAAGGAGAAGGCCCGATGCCGGTCGTTTTTCGTTGGCAGGGAATCAGGTTCTTCTTCTATTCGAACGAGGGGAACCCGCGAGAGCCAATCCATATTCACGCCGACCGACAAGGCGCCGAGGCGAAGTTCTGGCTGTACCCCGACGTGCGCGTGGCCGAAAGCGCGGGCTTCGACCGAAGGACCTTGGCGGACTTGATGCGGGTGGTGGAACAGCACAGGGCGGACATCGAAAGGGCATGGCATGAGCACTTCGGCTGAATCGCTTCACTTCGACGACCACACCATGTGGGTGAACCTGCAGGACGGCCGGACGATCGGCGTCCCTCTCGCTTGGTTCCCTCGGCTGCTCAACGCTTCCCCCGAGCAGCGCCAGGGCTACCGGATCAGCGTGACCGGGCGTGGGCTGCATTGGGATGAGTTGGACGAGGACATCTCCGTCGCGGGCCTCCTGGAGGGGCGAGGCGACCAGACCTACCGCACGCAGTCCGCCGCCTGAACCCTACAGTTCCACCACCTCCACCACGCCCGGCACGGCCTTCAGGGCGGCGCGGCTCTGGCTGGTGATGTTGAAGGCGCCGGGGAGCTGGATTTCCACCTCCTTCAGCGGGTCGATCTCGACCAGCAAGTGAATCTTGCCCTTGCCTCGGCCCAGCCGGTCCAGCATGCCCCGGATGCTTTCCACCGGCTTGTCGTCGCGCACCACCAGCTTGAGGCCGTCGGAAACCTGGGCGACCGCCTCTTCCAGCGGCTTCACCTCCTGGCAGGTCAGGCGGATTTCCTCGCCGTTCATCTGGGCGTCCACGGTCATCATGACCGGGCGCCCGGCCTCCAGAAGCTCGCGGTTGCCGGCCAGCACTTCCGAGAAGCAGGTCACCTCGTAGCCGCCGCTGGCGTCGGACAGCTCCACGAAGGCGAAGCGGTTGCCGGATTTCGCGGTCTTCTCCTTCCGGCTGACGACGATGCCGGCCATCTTGTACCGGGTAGAGCCGCCGCGCGACATGGCCTGGGCCAGTTCCGCCGACTTGACCACCTTCATGCGCCCCAGCGGGCCGGAGAAGGCGTCCAGCGGGTGGGCGGACAGGTAGAAGCCGATGGCGCCGAACTCGTGCTTCAGCTTCTCCAGCGGCTCCCAATCCTTGACCTTGGGGAGGTCGGGCTCCTTCAGACCGCCGCCACCGCCGCCGAACAGGTTGCCGATGCCGCTCTCGCGCTCCGCCGTTTCGGCCTGGGCGTAGCGGATCAGCGTTTCCAGCGCGGCGTGCACCTGGGCGCGGTTGGGGTTGATCTCGTCGAAGGCGCCGGCGCAGGTCAGGTTTTCGAGCTGGCGTTTGTTGATCGTCTTCAGGTCCAGGCGCCGGGCGAAGTCGAACAGGCTCTTGTAGGGGCCGTTCTTCCGCCGCTCCTCCACCACCGCCTTCATGGCCGGCAGGCCGACGCCCTTGACGGCGGCCAGGGCGTAGCGCACGGCCTTACTGCCGTCCGGAAGGGTTTCCACGCCGAAGATGCTGTCAGACTTGTTGATGTCCGGCGTCAGCAGTTTGATCTTGAGCCGCGACAACTCTTGCCGGAAGACGTTCAGCTTGTCGGTGTTGCCGAGGTCGAGCGTCATGGACGCCGCCATGAACTCCACCGGGTGGTTCGCCTTCAAATAGGCCGTGTGGTAGGCGACCAGCGCGTAGGCGGCGGCGTGCGACTTGTTGAAGCCGTAGCCGGCGAACTTCATGACCTGATCGAAGATCATGCTGGCCTGGTCGGGATCCACGCCGCGGCCGGCGGCGCCGTCGCAGAAGATCTTCCGCTGGGCGTCCATCTCCTCCTTGATCTTCTTGCCCATGGCGCGGCGCAGAAGATCGGCGCCGCCCAGCGAGTAGCCGGACAGCACCTGGGCGATCTGCATGACCTGCTCCTGGTAGATCATGATCCCGAAGGTTTCCTTCAGGATCGGCTCCAGGGTCGGGTTCATGTAGTCGGCCGGCTCTTCCCCGTTCTTCACCTTGATGTATTTGGGGATGTTGTCCATCGGACCCGGCCGGTACAGCGACACGAGCGCGATGATGTCCTCCAGCCGGTTCGGCTTCAGGCGGCGCAGCACGTCGCGCATGCCCGAACTTTCCAGCTGGAACACGCCGGTCGATTCGGCGCGGCCCAGAAGCTCGTAGCTCTTGGGGTCGTCCAGCGTGACGGTGGTCAGGTCCGGCTTGGGCTCGATCAGGTCCACCGCCGTCTTCAGCACGGTCAGCGTCTTCAGGCCCAGGAAGTCGAACTTCACCAGACCGGCCTGCTCCACGTACTTCATGTTGAACTGGGTGACCGGCATGTCCGAGCGCGGGTCTCGGTACAGCGGCACCAGTTCGTGCAGCGGCCGGTCGCCGATCACCACGCCGGCTGCGTGGGTCGAAGCATGGCGGTACAGGCCTTCCAGCTTCAGCGCGATGTTGATGAGGCGCGCCACCGTCTCGTCGCCATCGCGGGCTTGGCGCAGCATCTCCTCGCTGTCCAGCGCCTGCTGGAGCGTCACCGGGTTGGCCGGGTTGTTCGGCACCAGCTTGCAGATCTTGTCCACCTGCCCGTAGGGCATCTGCAGCACGCGCCCGACGTCGCGCAGCACGGCGCGCGCCTGGAGCTTACCGAAGGTGATGATCTGAGCGACGCGGTCGTAGCCGTACTTGTCCTGGACGTAGCGGATCACCTCTTCGCGGCGGTCCTGGCAGAAGTCCACGTCGAAGTCGGGCATCGACACGCGTTCGGGGTTCAGGAAGCGCTCGAACAGCAGGCCGAAGCGCAGCGGGTCGAGGTCGGTGATGGTCAGCGCCCAGGCGACGACGGAGCCGGCACCCGAACCACGGCCCGGCCCCACGGGGATGTCGTGCGCCTTCGCCCATTTGATGAAGTCCGACACGATCAGGAAGTAGCCGGGAAACTTCATCTTCACGATGACGTCCAGCTCGAACTCCAGCCGCTCGAAATAGGTTTTGCGGGTTTCCTCGCGCTGTTCCGGCGTCATGTCCGGCCGGAAGACGACGGTGTCGAGGCGCATCTCCAAGCCCTCGCGGGACTGGGCGCGCAGTTCCTCCGACTCGTCGCGGTCGCCCTCGCAGGGGAAGGGCGGCAGGATGGGCTTGATCGGCTTCAGCAGGAAGGAGCAGCGCCGGGCGATGGCGACCGTGTTGTCCACCGCCTCCGGCAGGTCCTTGAACAGATCCCGCATCTCCTCGGCCGACTTGAAGCGGTGGTCGGGGGTCAGGCGGCGGCGTTCGGTCTGGCTGATGTAGGCGCCCTCGGCGATGCAGAGCAGCGCGTCGTGCGCCTCGTACATGTCCTCGGTCGCGAAATAGCAGTCGTTGGTGGCGACCAGCGGCAGATCGTGCGCGTAGGCGAGGTCGATCAGCGCCGGCTCGACAGCGTCCTCAAGCGTGGCGAAATGATTGCTGTGCCGCTGAAGCTCCACATAGAGCCGGCCCGGGAACAGCCGCTTCAGCCGTTCCAGCACCTCCAGCGCCAAGTCCTTCTGCCCCTCGCCGAGCAGCCGACCGACCGAGCCGCCGGGACCGCCGGTCAGCGCGATCAGCCCGCCGGAATGCCCCTCCAGCGCGTCCAGCGTCACCTGGGGGCCGGCCATCGGGTCCGACTCCAGAAAGGCCTTGGACACCAGCTTCATCAGGTTCCGGTAGCCCTCCTCTGTCTGGCAGAGCAGGACGAGCTGGTCGGGGACCGCCGCCCCTTTCCCCGGCAGGCCGGGCTTGCTGTTGGCGGGGCCGACTCGGGTGATGCCCAGCACGGTGCCGATGATCGGCTGCACGCCGGAGTCGGCGGCCGCCAGCGCGAACTCCAGCGCGCCGAAAAGGTTGCCGGTGTCGGTCACCGCGACCGCCGGCATCCCCTTCTTCTGGCAGAGCTTGACCAGCTCCTTCACCTTGATGGCGCCCTCGGACAGGGAGTAGGCGGAGTGGACGCGCAGGTGGATGAAGTCGGCGTGGGGCATGATCGGGTGGGGCACCGGGTCCGGCGGAATGGGAATAGCCTTCTAGTGGTCGCGCATCCGATGCATCAAAATCAAGAGACCAAGCGAAGCCCTCGCGGTATGGGGAACCCGCGACACCGGGAGGAGTCGCCGTTCTGCGCCGTTCGTGCTATCGAATTGGGCAGAGCCACGCGATGAGGTGACCGTTCCGATGCGCCGTCTCCGCTCCGGCCGCGCCGTTCATGTGCTGGCGGTGGGCCTGCTGACCGCCTGTCAGACCACCTCCCCACCGCCATCCGTCGCCAATAAGGCGCCGACCGACTTCCTACAGCCCAGTTCCGGCCTGTCCGACGCGCCGGGGCGCGTGGTGGCGCAGAACAAGGGTTGGGTCGTGCGGGCGCATCCGGCGACCAAGACGGGCTCCGCCTATTGCTTCGCCACGCGCACGGACTCGTCGTCCCCCCTCTCCTTCCGCGCCACGGCCAAGGGGGCTGCCATGCTGGTGAACGCCGACCAGCATGCCCAGCCGGCCGGCGGGGAGAGCCGCCTGACCGCCATCTTCCCGGACGGCGCCAAGGTGGCGATGGAGGCTCAACCGCTGCCGAACGGCGGCGTGGTGGTGCCCGTCGAGCTTCCCAAGTACGAGGATCTGTTCGAACCCTTCATGCGGTCCAAGGCCGTCACGCTGCAAAACGAGGGGGCCGGCGGCAAGATCGGCGACGTGAGCCTGGGCGGCTCCTCCTGGGCGCTGAACGCGCTGGACGAATGCCGTATCCTGCACACGCAATCCGGCACGCCGGGGGGCTGACCCGCGCGCGGCGCGGCCTCGCCGCGTCGACCGCACGTTGACCGTTGCGGCATGGGCCTCTAGCCTCCGTCCATGCGCGCTTCCCACATCGCCCTCGCCGTCGCGGTTGCCGCCATCTGGGGCTTCAACTTCGTCGCCATCAAGATCGGGCTGAAGGACTTTCCGCCGATCCTGTTCTGCGTCCTGCGCTTCACGCTGGCGGCCACGCCGCTGCTGTTCCTGGGGGTGCGCAAGGGACCGCCGGTCCCGTGGCGATTCGTGCTGGGAATCGGTATCTTCCTGGGGGCGGTGCAGTTCTCGCTGCTGTTCGTCGGCATCAACATCGGCATGCCCGCCGGATTGTCCTCCCTGGTGTTGCAGAGCCAGGCCTTTTTCACCGCGCTGTTCGCCGCCATCGTGCTGGGCGATCGCCCGAGTCCCCGGCAGTTGCTGGGCATGGCTGTCGCCTTTTCGGGTATTGGCTTGATCGCGACGGAGATGCCCGCCGGCAACTCCCTGATCGGGCTGGCGCTGGTGATCGCCGCTGCGGCTGCGTGGGGCGTGTCGAACATCCTGATGAAGCAGGCCAAGGCGCCGGACCTGTTCCGCCTGATGCTGTGGGTCAGCCTCGTGCTGCCGCTGCCGCTGCTGCTGCTCTCCCTCGCGGTGGAGGGGCCGGAGCGCATCGCGCACGCCCTCACCACATTGTCCGTGCCGGGCCTCGCCGCGCTGGCCTACATCGCCGGGGCCGCGACGCTGTTCGGATTCGCGGCCTGGGGCTTCCTTCTGCGCCACCACCCGGCCAGCCTCGTGGCGCCCTTCTCGCTGCTGGTGCCGATCTTCGGGATGAGTTCCAGCGCGCTGCTGCTGGGCGAGGAGTTCACACCCGTCAAGATGGTCGGCGCGCTGCTGGTCTTCAGCGGTCTGGCGGTGGCCGTGCTGAGACTGCCCCAGCCGGCCCCCGCCCGATAGCCGTCCTTACGCCAGCTTCGCCTTGAAGAACTCCACCGACCGACCCCAGGCCAGATCGGCGGCGTCCTTGTTGTAGCGCTCGGCCGAGGTGTCGTTGTGGAAGGCGTGGTTCACACCTTCATACACAAGGACCTGATGCTCGACGCCAGCCTTTTTCAGGGCCTCCTCATAGGCGGGGACCTTGGCGTTGACGTTCTGATCCAGGCCGGCGTAATGCAGGAGCAGCGGCGCCTTGATGGAGCCGACCAGCGCCGGGTCGGGCGTCGGCCCGTAGAAGGCGACCGCGGCCTTCAGGTCCGGCGCTTTGATCGCCAGCCGGTTGACCATCCCGCCGCCCCAGCAGAAGCCCAGCGCTCCGACCCTGGCGTTCGAATAGCGGTGGGCCATCAGGTGGCTCATGGCTGCGACGAGGTTGTTGACCGTCTTGTCGGCGTCGAGCTTCGCGATCATCTCGCGCGCCTGATCCGCGTCCTGCGGCGTTCCGCCGAGCGGCGAGAGCAGGTCCGGCGCCATGGCCACGAAGCCCTCCACGGCAAGCCGCCGGGTTACATCCTCGATGTAGGGGTTCAGGCCGCGATTCTCGTGGACGACGACGACGGCGGGAGCCTTCTCGACGGCCTTCGGGCGCGCCAGATAGCCGCCGACGTCGCCGGTGGCGCCCTGGAAGGTGATGCGGTCGGTCGCGATCCGGGTGTCGTCGGCGGGGACCTGGGCGGCGAGCGCGTAGTTCGGCTCGATCTGCGCCAGGATGGCGGGGATGGCGGCGGCGCCGCCGACCAGAAGGGCCAGCCGCTCCAGGAACAGACGGCGCGGCAGCGGCTTGTGCGTGTACTCGTCGTACAGGTCGATGATCGACTGGTCCATCCCGATCCCTTCCTCCGGATTTTTTAGGCTTGTGCCGTGCTGTGCTCCACCAGCAGGCCGTCGCGCATCTCCAGCACCCGGTCCATGCGCTGGGCCAGCTCCAGATTGTGGGTGGCGATCAGCGCCCCGACGCGCGCCTGCCGCACGATGGCGGTCAGCATGGCGAACACGCCTTCCGCCGTGTGCGGATCGAGGTTGCCCGTGGGCTCGTCGGCGATCAGCAGTCCCGGCGCGTTGGACAGGGCGCGGGCGATGGCGACGCGCTGCTGCTCGCCGCCCGACAGGCGGGCCGGGCGATGGCTGGCGCGCGGCTCCAGCCCGACCATGCGCAGCAACTCCATGGCGCGCTCCTTCGCGGTGCGCTTGGCGACGCCGTTGATCATCTGCGGCAGCACGATGTTCTCCAGCGCGGAGAACTCCGGCAGCAGGTGGTGGAACTGGTAGACGAAACCGATGGAGCGGCGCCGCACCTCGGTCCGCTTCCCGTCGTCCAGCTTCGACACGTCCGTCCCGGCGACCCGCACGGTCCCGGCGGTCGGGCGTTCCAGCAGGCCGGCGATGTGAAGCAGCGTGGACTTGCCGGCCCCCGACGGGCCGACCAGCGCGACCAGCTCACCGGCGCGCACGGTCAGTTCCGCGCCGCGCAGCACCTGCAACTCCGTCCCCGCCTGTTCGAAGGTGCGGACGATTCCCGCCAGTTCCAGCATCGGCTCACTCATAGCGCAGGGCCTCCACCGGATCGAGGCGGGCAGCCCGCCAGGACGGATAGACCGTGGCGGCGAAGGACAGGCCCAGAGCCATCACGGCAACCTGGGTGACCTCACTCCAGTCGATCTTCGCCGGCAGTTGCGACAGGAAATAGATCTCGGCGGAGAACAGGTTGGTGCCCGTCAGACCCTGGATCGCCTGCCGGATCGACTCGATGTTCAAGGCGAAGGAGACGCCCAGGATCAGCCCAAGCACCGTGCCCGTCACCCCGACCGACGCGCCGGACAGGAAGAAGATGCGCATGATCATGCCGCGCGTGGCGCCCATGGTGCGCAGGATCGCGATGTCGCGCCCCTTGTCCTTCACCAGCATGATCAGGCTGGAAATGATGTTGAAGGCCGCCACCATGATGATCAGCGACAGGATCAGGAACATCACGTTCCGCTCGACCTGAAGCGCGGTGAAGAAGCTGGCGTTGGATTGCTGCCAGTCCACCACGCGCCCCACCCCGGCCACGGCGGACTGGATGGCGTCGCGCGCGGCCCGGATCTGGGTCGGGTCCGACACGAACACCTCCAGCGAGGTCACCGCCTCCCCGGTGCGGAAGAAGGCCTGCGCCTCCGGCAGCGGCAGGAAGATGAAGGTGTTGTCGTACTCGAACATGCCGACGTCGAAGATCGCGCCGATGGTGTAGCTGCGCATGCGCGGCACCGTGCCGAAGGCAGTCACGTTGCCCTGCGGCGCGATCAGCGTCATCTGGTCGCCGACCGACAGGCCCAGGCGTTGCGCCATGCGCGCGCCGATGGCGATGTTGTCCTCCCCGAAGGCGTCCACGGTGCCGCGCACGATGTTGCGGGCGAGCGTCGGGCGAACGCGGAAATCCTCCGGCGGCACGCCGCGCACCACGGCACCCGACGCCACCCCGCGTACGGAAACCAACGCCTGCCCCTCCACCGTCGGCGTCACGTTGACGACGCCCGGCACGCCGCGCAGCCGCTGGGCCAGCGGGTCGTAGTCCGGCAGCGGCCCGCCGCGCACGTTGTAGACGTTGAGATGCCCGTTCAGGCCGAGCACGCGGCCCAGCAGTTCCGCCCGGAAGCCGTTCATCACCGACATCACGATGATCAGCGTGGCCACGCCGAGCGCGATGCCCAGCAGCGAGAATCCGGCGATGACGGAGATGAACCCTTCCTGACGACGCGCCCGCAGATAGCGCATCGCGACCATGCGTTCGAAGGCGGAGAAGATCATGGATGTCCTCGGGCCGGCGGTGCCCCGGCAATAGGAAAGGCGGCGGACACCGGTCCGCCGCCTCGCAAGATAAGTGCTTAACCGTGGCAGGAAAAGGGCGGGCTTGCCCGATGCCCCTTCGCTGCCGCTGCGGCTTTACGCCGTCAGCTTCTCCAGCGCGCTTTCGACGGACAGTTCCTGCTTCTCGCCGGTGGCACGGCGCTTCAGCTCGACCACGCCGCTCTTCAGGCCGCGCGGGCCGACGACGAGCTGCCACGGCAGGCCGATCAGGTCCATGTCGGCGAACTTGACGCCCGGCCGCTCGTCGCGGTCGTCGTACAGCACGTCCAGGCCGTTGGCGCGCAGCTTGTAGTACAGCTCCTGGCACACGCGGTCCGTCTCGGCGTCGCCCACCTTCAGGTTCACGAGGCCGACGTTGAAGGGCGCCACCGAATCCGGCCAGATGATGCCGTTGTCGTCGTGGCTGGCCTCGATGATGGCGCCCATAAGGCGCGACACGCCGATGCCGTAGGAACCCATCTCGACCGGAACCGGCTCGCCGTTCGGACCGGCGACGACGGCGTTCATCGGCTTGGAGTATTTGGTGCCGAAGTTGAAGATGTGACCGACCTCGATGCCGCGGGCGGAGACCAGATCGCTTTCCGGAACCGGGCAGTTGCCGGGCTCGTGCTTCTCGTCGGTGGCCGCGTAGATCGAGGTGTACTGGTCGAAGAAGGGCTGGAGATCCTCGTCGAAGCCCGGCGCGTTCTGCAGCACGTCCAGGGTCAGCCAATCCTTGTGGCAGAAGACGCCGCTCTCGCCCGTTTCGGCCAGGATGATGAACTCGTGGCTGAGGTCGCCGCCGATGGGGCCGGTGTCGGCGCGCATCGGAATGGCCTTCAGCCCCATGCGGGCGAAGGTGCGCAGGTAGGCCAGGAACATCTTCTGGTAGGAGCGCTTGGCGCTGGCCGGGTCGATGTCGAAGCTGTAGGCGTCCTTCATCAGGAATTCGCGCCCGCGCATCACGCCGAAGCGCGGCCGGATCTCGTCACGGAACTTCCACTGGATGTGGTAGAGGTTCAGCGGAAGCTGCCGGTAGCTGCGGACGAAGGCGCGGAAGATGTCGGTGATCATCTCCTCGTTCGTCGGGCCGAACAGCATCTCGCGCTCGTGACGGTCGGTGATGCGCAGCATCTCCTTGCCGTAGTCGTCGTAGCGGCCGCTTTCCTTCCACAGCTCCGCCGACTGGATCGTCGGCATCAGCAGTTCCTGCGCGCCGGCGGCGTCCTGCTCCTCGCGCACGATCTGCTCGATCTTCTTCAGCACGCGGTGACCGAGCGGCAGCCAGGCGTAGATGCCGGCGCTCGTCTGCCGGATCATGCCCGCCCGCAGCATCAGGCGGTGCGAGACGATCTGCGCCTCGGTCGGGGTCTCCTTGAGGGTCGGCATGAAGAAGGTGGACAGCCGCATGGCTCTGCTCTCGATCTCGCTGTGTTCGGATCCGGCGTCGCGGGTCCGGAGATTGGGACCCGACGTTGGGTGCCAAGGTTGGGGATAGCGACTTTAGGAAGGACGGGCGCGAAAGTCCATCCTCACCGCGCGCTGCGGCAGTAGGCGTACAGGTCCGCCTCGGCGGCACCGCCGATCGGCTGCCCGTTGAAGAACAGCCGTCCGCCCTGGACTGTCAGCGTCCCGACGTCAGTGCCGGCCGGCAGGCCGCCGCCCGGCACGCGGATGCCCATGCGCCGCGCGAGGTCCAGCGTGATCGGGATGTCGAACCGCTCCGGCGGCGTTGCGCTTCCTGCCGAGCCCGGCAGGTCCGCCGGGGCGACCGCCCTCCCCCGCACGTCCACGCCCGGCGTGTACTCCACGTCGGGCGCCGGGCGATGGCGGGTCAGGTAGCGGCAGGCTGACAGGTCGATCTGCGCGGCCGCGGCGTGGGGCAGCACCGCCACCGCGATCAGCAGGAATGCTGCGGAACGGCGCCCCATGGCACGGTCAGGTCTGCGCCACGGAGGGCTGCGGCATGTGCTTCCAGTAGATCGACAGATAGGGCATGCCCTTCTCCGCCTCCTCCTGGGTGCGCGCCGATTGCCGGATGTATTTGCCGATGAAGGGCTTGTTGACGAATTCCATGTCGACCGCGGCCTTCAGCACGAGGAACTCCCCGATGCGGTCGGGCAGATTGTAGTGCCACTTTTGAAGGCAGTCGGAGGTGACGCCCGGCTTCGCCTGATCCTGGCCGGTCAGGTAGAACTCCTGGTGATGGTACTGGGTGATTTCCTTCCAGGCCTGAAGCAGCCGGGCCGGCTTCACGCGGATCAGGCCCTTCAGCACCTTGATGTCGTCGTGGAACAGCGGCAGGTACCCGCGCTTGTCCGCCAACTCGTTCAGCATGGTGTAGAGGCCGGCCATGACGTCGCCGCCATCGCCTTCCGACGCCTTGCGCTCCGTCCTCTCCGCGTTCTTGCGGCGGAAAAGCGCGCTGAAGAAGCTTTTCTTCTCCTTGGCGGGTCCGGCGGAGCCGTGGGCGCCATCGGCGCTGATCTTGCGCTCATCCCACAGCGCGTCCCAGGCGTAGTCCCAGGCGGTGAAGATCGCGTTGGAACGGTCGTCCAGCACCGTCAGCAGATACTCGCGCCCTTCGCGCGCCCAATCCACGTCGCCGACGATGGCCCGCACCGGGCGCCGGCTCAGCACCACGGGGAAAATGCCCACCCGCACCAATTCCGCGTAGATGTCGCGAAAGGCCGGCGTCTGCGCGAAGGGCAACTTGGAACAGGGCTGTTCGTCCGGCGTCAGCAATTCCATGCTTTTCCGGGTGCGTTCCAGCAACTCGGTCAGCAGAACCGCCGCGAACTGGTCGAACTTTTCGCTTTCACTCGCGGCCATTGACGCCTCGACACACTCCCATGCCGCCAACGCCGGAGCACGCCCCACGCGCAGCGCCAAGACACGTTCGACCACCGAAACCGGGCCTTCGAGCCACGGCCATCGTTAAGCGATGCAACATTAGCCGGTAAAGCGTTAACTCATTCTGTATCGAATGACAAACATCGCTCGGTCGCGGACGCGCTCGGCTGGGACCGGACGCCGCGCGAAAAAAGGACCGCGCGGCGAACGCGGCGCGGCCCGAGGTTAGGGAGGAATCGCCACCAGGCGTCAGATAAGAGGGAACATCCCCTCTCGTCCCAGACACAACATTGAACCTCTGGCTACAGAGCGGCAAGACCTAAATTGGATTACACCAAGTCATCGTCGAATATTTCATTATACTCGCACGGTCTTACGGCAATTGATTACGGCATAGGCGCCGTTTCGCCCAAAGCTTGAGCATCGTATCCCGCCCTCCGCCCTATGGCTTCCATCCAGGGTGGATTCAGGGCGGCCCCGTCGGTCCAGACCAGGAGGGACCGCTGGATGATGCGTGTGTTCAAACGGGGCGATGCGATAGGCTAGGCTCACGGACGACGGTCCGCGTCCATCCGATGGTCGGCCTTTGATCGTCGGCCTTCCGATCCTGACTTCACATGGACTTCGCCATCTCGCGGAAGGAAATCAGGTCGGACGCCACCACCGCATAGATGCCGGCCCAGACCACCGCCGCCACCAGCGTGGTGACGACGAATTTCAGGAGGATGCGCGGGCGCACTGGCGCGCTGTCGGCCATGCCGGGCTCCGGTGTCTCCGGCGCACGCACGCCCCAGGGAAGCACGGCGAACAGCACCACCCACCAGACGACGACATAGACGGAGATTCCGGTCACCCAGCCCATCGCATCCTCCCGACTCGGGGTTACGCCTGCTCCAGTTCGACCAGCGTGCCGACGAAGTCCTTGGGGTGCAGGAACAGCACGGGCTTGTCGTGGGCGCCGATCTTCGGCTCGCCGTCGCCCAGCACGCGGGCGCCCTGCGCCTTCAGCCGGTCGCGGGCGGCCAGGATGTCCTCCACCTCGTAGCAGATGTGGTGGATGCCGCCGGACGGGTTCTTCTCCAGGAAGCCCGCGATGGGCGACCTGTCGCCGAACGGGTGCAGCAGCTCGATTTTGGTGTTCGGCAGTGTCACGAAGACGACGGTCACGCCGTGCGGCGGCAAGTCCACCGGTTCCGACACCGTGGCCCCAAGCGTGTCGCGGTAGAGCGCAGTGGCGGCCGGAAGATCCGGGACGACGATGGCGACGTGGTTCAGCTTCCCGATCATGGTTCCCCCTTAAGTGCAGGCTTCCGTGCAAAGAGTCGGAACCGCTTATACACGGACCAGATGCACCTCCGTCACCGGCTTCTTGCCGTGCGTCGCGTTGAAGCAGCGGCGCACGGCAATTCGCGCGGCGTTGCGCACCTGCTCGTCGTCCAGCCGGGCGGCCTTCGGCAGGTCCGCCACCGCCTCCCGCACCGCGTCGACCACATCCAGCAGAATGTCCCGGTCGCCTGAATCGTCGATCAACCCCATGACCGCGATCTGCGGCGCCGTCACCAATTCGCCCTTGCCGTTCATGACCAGCGTCGCAACGGCCGCGCCGTTGTGCACCATGCGGTGCCGCGCCCGCATCAGCCCGGTGTCGAGCGGCACCAGCCGCTTCCCATCCAGCGCCATGCGGCCGGAGCGCACGTTGGCCACCACCCGCGCCGGCCCATCGGGGCCGAGCCGGATCAGCTCGCCATTCGACGGGATCAACGTTTCTGGAATCTGGCACGTGCCCGCAAGGCGGGCGTGCTCCAGCTGGTGACGCTGCTCCCCATGGACCGGCACGGCGATCTTCGGGCGCACCCACTGGTACATGCGAACAAGCTCGTCCTGGGCGGGGTGCCCCGAAACATGGACCGGCGCGTCGTCGGCGGTGATGACCTGGATTCCCTGCGTCACCAGCAGGTTCTGCATGCGGCCGATGGCCCGCTCGTTGCCAGGAATTTCGCGGGAGGAGAAGACGACCACGTCACCCCGCTGGAGCGACACCTGCGGATGGTCGTCCGAGGCGATGCGGGCGAGCGCCGACCGCGGCTCCCCCTGGCTGCCCGTGCAGATCAGCACCAGCTTTTCACGCGGGAGATAGGCGGCGTCATGTTCCGTCAGGAAAGGCGCCACGTCGTTCATGTAGCCGTTGGACCGCGCCGCCTCATTGATGCGCCAGAGCGACCGGCCCACCAGCGCCACATGCCGGTCATGCGCTGCGGCAGCCTGTGCGATGCTCTGCAGCCGCGCGACGTTGGTTGCGAAGCAGCTCACCGCGATCCGCACGCCCGGATGCTGGCCGATCAGGTCGCTCAGCGCCTGCCGCACGCCCGCCTCCGACCCGGAGGTTCCGGGAACCATGGCGTTGGTGCTGTCGCCGACCAGGGCAAGCACCCCGTCATCGCCGATCGTGCGCAACCGCTCCTCGTCCGCCGTTCTCCCGATCATGGGCTCCGGGTCGAGCTTCCAGTCGCCGGTGTGAAGGACCGTGCCAACCGGCGTGCGGATGGCGAGCGCGTTCGGCTCCGGAATGGAGTGCGTGACCGCCACATATTCGACCGAGAAGGGACCGATCTCCACGGTGCCGCCCAGCGGCACCTCTTGGATGGGAACCGCACCCGACAGTCCACGCTCATGCAGCTTCGCCCGCAGGACCGCAGCGGTGAAGGGCGTGCAGTAGACCGGGCAGCGCAGTTCAGGCCACAGATACTGAACGGCGCCGAGATGATCCTCGTGCGCGTGCGTCAGCACCAGTCCGACCAGTTCCTCCTTGCGCTCCGCAATGAAGGCCGGGTCCGGCATAATCACGTCGAGGCCGGGCATCGTGTCGTCGGCGAAGGAGATGCCGAGATCGACCATCAACCACTTCCCGGCATGGCCGTAGAGGTTGAGGTTCATGCCGATCTCGCCCGACCCGCCAAGCGGCAGGAAGTAGAGCGCGTCCTTCTCGGGAGCGAACGGTTCTCCGCCCCCCGCATCCGTGAGGGTGGGCAGAGCGGGGTCGGTCTGGGTCATTGGGCCGTGTTGCGCTGGTGGATCAGGAGGAGACCGCGAAGCGTCAGCTCGCCGTCGGTGTGTTCGATGACATGGGTTGCCTTGGCGAAAAGCACACCCAGCCCGCCAGTGGCGACGACCGTCATCGGGTCGCCATACTCGGCCCGGATGCGCGCCACCAGCCCTTCAATGAGACCAACATAGCCCCAGAAGATGCCGGACTGCATGCACTCGATGGTGTTCTTGCCGATGACGTGCCCAGGCTGCTGGATTTCCACGCGGGGCAGCTTGCTGGCGGCCATCTGCAGCGCTTCCAGCGACAGGTTCAACCCCGGCGCGATCACACCGCCGCGATAGTTGCCGTCCTTGTCCACGACGTCGAAGGTCGTCGCGGTGCCGAAGTCGATGACGATCAGCGGTGTCTTGTAGGTGGCGGCGGCCGCGACGGTGTTGACGAGGCGGTCGGCGCCGACCTCCTCCGGCTTGTCGACCAAAGCCTTGGTGCCGAGGTCGACGCCCGGCTGGCCGACCACCAGCGGCTCGCAGCCGAAATGGTCCTTGCACAGACGCTTCAGGTTGAACGTCGCGCCGGGCACCACGCTGGCGATGATCGCGCGATGGATGTCGGCCGGACGCAGGCCCTTCAGGGCCATCAGGTGCGTCAGCCACACCATGTACTCGTCGGCCGTGCGCTTCTGGTCGGTGGCGGTCCGCCAGATGCCGCGTTGATGGTCGCCCTCATAGATCGCGAACACCACGTTGGTGTTGCCGGCGTCGATGGCGAGCAGCATGTCAGGTCTCCGCCGAGGGAGGAAAGAACACATCGCCGGCGGCGATGCGTTGCCGCCCCGCGCCGTCGTCCCGATCAAGCAACAGAACCCCGTCGCTGTCCAGATCGGCAAAGGTACCGGTCAGCGTATGATCGGCCAACCGGACGATGATCGGGTCGCCAAGTCCCTTCGCCCGAGCCAGCCACGCGGATCGGATTGGCGCGAAGCCATGCTCCGCCCATGTCCGATACCAACGCGCCAGTTGTTCGGCGTAAAGCTCAAGCAGCGCTCCCGGCGGGGTGTTCGGGGCGCCTTCGGCAACCAGAGACGTTGCGGCAAACTCCACCGATTCGGGAAAATGGCGCAGGTTGATGCCGACCCCCAACACAAGCCAGGCAAGCCCTACGCCACGGGACGCTTCGGATTCGAGCAGAATACCGGACAGCTTGCGCCCATTCACAAGCACGTCGTTCGGCCACTTGCAGCGCACGTCCGCCGTCTCGGGCAACACCGCCGTGGCGGTTTCCGCTATGGCAAGCGCAGCGACGAAGGAAATTTGCGCCGCCTCGGCGGGCGGACGCCCGGGGCGCAAAACGGTGGAGGTATAGAGGTTCCCTTCCGGGGAAGTCCAGGCCCGGCCGCGCCGTCCTCGGCCCGCGTCCTGGCGCTTGGCCCAGACAATGGTGCCTTCGGCAGCCCCCGAACGCGCCAAGGCCTTCGCTTCGTCGTTCGTGGAACCGACGGAGTCGAAGGCCTCAACCCGGAAGCCCGGAGGCAGGCGCAGGCGCGCCGCCTCCGGCTCGCGATGCTGCGTCATCCGGCGAACAGGGACGCCGCCGCCGCCGCCGCGTAGTTCAGGACCGGAGCCGGAACCACGAAGAACAGCAGGGTGAACAGCCCGGTCGCGACAAGGATGCCGGTCATCCCGTCGTCGCCGATCTTGTCGAACGCCTCCACCGGCTCATCGAAGTACATGATCTTGATGATGCGCAGGTAGTAGTAGGCGCCCACAACGCTCGTCAGCACGCCAATCACGGCCAGCGTGTAGAGATGCGCCTCGATGGCGGCCAGGAACACATAGAGCTTGCTGAAGAAGCCGGCCATCGGCGGGATCCCGGCCATGGAGAACATGAACACCGCCATGGCACCCGCCAGCATCGGGTTGGTGCGCGACAGGCCGGCGAGGTCCTTGATCTCCTCCAGCATGCGGCCCTGCTGCTTCATGCACAGGATGACCGCGAAGGTGCCAATGTTCATGACGATGTAGACCGCCATGTAGATCAGCACGCCGCGCACGCCTTCCTGGGTTCCGGCCGCCAGACCGACCAGCGCGTAACCGACATGGCCGATGGAGCTGTAAGCCATCAGGCGCTTGATGTTGGTCTGCGTGATCGCGGCGAAGGAGCCGAGCGCCATCGACAGGATCGAGCTGACGATGATGATCTGCTGCCACTGGTGCGCCAAGTGACCGAACGGTTCGATCAACAGGCGGGTGAACAGGGCGACAGCGGCAACCTTTGGCGCGGCGGCGAAGAAGGCCGTGACCGGCGTCGGCGCGCCTTCGTAGACGTCCGGCGTCCACATGTGGAACGGCACGGCGGAAATCTTGAAGGCCAAGCCGGCTGCCACGAAGACGAGGCCGATGACGACCCCCGTCGACGGATGCGCACCGCCGGCGAACAGGGCCGCAATCTTGTCGAATGCCGTCGTTCCGGCGAAGCCGTACACCAGCGACGCGCCGTACAGCAGCATGCCGGAGGACAGGGCGCCGAGCACGAAGTACTTCAGGCCGGCTTCCGACGACTTCGAGTCGTCACGGCGGAACGCGGCGATGACGTAGAGCGCGAGGCTCTGCGTCTCCAGGCCGACATAGAGCGAGATGAGGTCGTTGGCCGACACCATCATCAACATGCCGACCGTGGAGAAGACCATCAGCACCGGGAACTCGAACCGCGCCATCTTCTCACGCTCGTTGAAGCTGAGCGAGAGCATCACCGAAAGCGCAGCGGCAACCAGGATCAGCACCTTCATGAAGACGCCGAAGGCGTCCATCACGAACAGGCCGTTGAAGGTCACCACCCGCCCGGAGCCATACCCCATGGTCAGGATGGCGCCCAGGAGAAGGGCAACCATCGCCATGTAGCCGATAGGACGCGTGAAGCCATCGCCGCGGAACACGCCAATCATGAGCAGGGCCATGCCGGCACAGGCGAGGAAGATCTCCGGCAGGGCCGGCCAAATGTCTGGAAACACTGCGGTCATGTCGGAACCCCTAGCGCGCGGCCACGGAGACGCCGCCGGTCTCGCCGTGGGCGGCGGCCAGCTTGGTCTGGTAAGTCTGGATCAGCTGCCCGACGGAAGCCGAGGTGACGGAAAGGAAGCTGGTCGGGTAGACGCCCATCCACAGCACCACGGCGATCAGCGGCAGGAAAATGGCCACCTCGCGCGGGCTGAGGTCGAACATGGCGCGGACATCCGGCTTGGTCAGCTTGCCGTACACGATGCGGCGGTACAGCCACAGCGCGTAGGCGGCACCCAGCACCATGCCGGTGGCGGCCAGGAAGGCGACCCACGTGTTGTCGCGGAAGGCACCCAGCAGGACCAGGAACTCGCCGACGAAGCCGGAAGTGCCCGGCAGACCAACGGAGGCCATGGTCATGAACAGGAAGATCACCGCGTACTTCGGCATGTTCTTCACCAGACCGCCGTAGCGGGCGATCTCGCGGGTGTGCAGGCGGTCATACACCACGCCGACGCAGAGGAAGAGCGCGCCCGACACGATGCCGTGGGACAGCATCGTGAAGATCGAGCCTTCGATGCCCTGCTGGTTCAGCGCGAACATGCCGATGGTGACGAAGCCCATGTGCGCGACGGATGAATAAGCGATCAGCTTCTTCATGTCCTCCTGCGCGAGCGCCACCAGCGACGTGTAGATCACCGCGACGATGGACAGCGTGTAAACGAGCGGAGCGAAATACTCCGTGCCTTCCGGCAGCATCGGGATGTTGAAGCGCAGGAAGCCGTAGCCACCCATCTTCAGGAGCACGCCGGCCAGGATCACCGAACCGGCGGTCGGGGCCTCGACGTGCGCGTCCGGCAGCCAAGTGTGCACCGGCCACATCGGCACCTTCACCGCGAAGGACGCGAAGAAGGCCAGCCACAGCCAGAGCTGCATCTGGCGCGGGAAGTGGGTCGCGGTGATCGTCGGGACGTCGGTCGTGCCGGCGACGAAGTACATGGCCAGGATGGCCAGCAGCATCAGCACCGAGCCGAGCAGCGTGTAGAGGAAGAACTTGAACGCCGCGTAGACGCGCCGCTGACCGCCCCAGACGCCGATGATGAGGAACATCGGGATCAGCACGCCCTCGAAGAACATGTAGAAGAGGACGAAGTCCAGCGCGCAGAACATCCCCACCATGAGGGTTTCCAGCACGAGGAAGGCGATCATGTACTCCTTCACGCGGACCTGGACCGCCTCCCAGCTCGACAGGATGCACAGCGGCATCAGGAAGGTCGAGAGGATGACGAACAGCATCGAAATGCCATCCACGCCCATGTGGTAGGAAATCCCGAATTCGGGAATCCACGCCGCCTTCTCCACGAGCTGGTAGCCCGGGTTCCGCGGGTCGAAGTTGAACCAGATGAACAGCGACAGAACGAAGGTGATGAGCGTCGTCCAAAGCGCGATGTAGCGGACGTTCCGAACCACATCCGGCGTGTTGCCCCTGCAGAAAAGCAGGATCAACGCCACACCGACGAGCGGCAGGAAGGTCGTGAACGACAGGAGCGGCCAGCTAGCCATTGTTCTTGTTCCCCTTCAAACCGCTCAACCGAACACTGAGAGCCAAGCGACCAGCAGAACGACGCCGATCACCATGGCGAATGCGTAGTGGTACACATAGCCGGACTGTAGGCGGCTCGCTCGCGCCGCAACATCGCGGGTGGCAGCGGCAATACCGTCCGGGCCGACACCGTCGATCACAGCGCCGTCGCCCGACTTCCACAGGCCATAGCCCAGGTACTTGGCGGTGCGCACGAACAGGCGGTCATACAACTCGTCAAAGTACCACTTGTTGTACAGGAACTGGTGAACACCACGGAAGGTCGCCGCCGCCTTGGCGGGCAGTCCCGGAACCGCGATATAGGCGATGTAGGCGAGCGCGATGCCGATCAGACCGACAACCAGCGGGGCCATCGCGACCCAGGCAGGGGTGTGGTGGTGCGCGGCCTCGATGCTGTTATGATCGTGCAGGACCAGCAGCGCCTTGCCCCAGAAGTGGTCCATGTCGTGGCCGATGAACCAGTTGTGGAAACCAACACCGGCGAACAGGGCGCCCAGGGCCAGGACCGCCAGCGGGATCAGCATCACGATCGGCGACTCATGAGCGTGATCGAAGACCGACTTCTCCATCCGCGGCTTGCCGTGGAAGGTCATGAACAGCAGACGCCAGGAGTAGAAGGCCGTCAGCAGGGCCGCGGCAATGCCGAGCGCGAAGGCGAACTTGCCGACCGGGCTGGCCGAGGCGAAGGCCGCCTCCAGGATCATGTCCTTGGAGTAGTAGCCGGCAAAGAACGGCAGGCCAGCGAGGGCGAGGTTACCGATCCACATCACCGCGTAGGTGAAGGGAATCTTCTTCCACACGCCGCCCATGTTTCGCATGTCCTGCTCATGGTGCAAGGCGTGGATCACCGACCCGGCGCCCAAGAACAGCAGGGCCTTGAAGAAAGCGTGCGTGAACAGGTGGAACATCGCCGCGCCGTAGGCGGACACGCCAGCGGCAAAGAACATGTAGCCGAGCTGGCTCATGGTCGAATAGGCGATGACGCGCTTGATGTCGAACTGCGTGAAACCGATGGTGGCCGCAACGAAGGCGGTCAGCGCGCCGACCACTGCGACGACTTCGAGGGCCGCCGGAGCGTACTCGAACACCGGCGACAGACGGCAGACCATGAACACGCCGGCGGTCACCATTGTGGCCGCGTGGATGAGAGCCGAAACCGGGGTCGGGCCTTCCATCGCGTCCGGCAGCCAGGTGTGCAGGCCGAGCTGGGCCGACTTGCCCATGGCACCCATGAACAGCAGCAGGCAGGTGACGGTCAGCGCATCGACGTTCCAGCTCAGGAAATGCATCTTCTGGCCGACAAGACCCGGCGCCTTGGCGAAGATCGCGTCGAACTGGACCGAACCAGCCAGCACGAAGATCGCGAAGATGCCGAGCGCGAAGCCGAAGTCGCCGACGCGGTTAACCAGGAAGGCCTTGATCGCGGCGTTGTTGGCGGAGGGCTTCTCGTACCAGAAGTTGATGAGCAGGTAAGAGGCGAGACCCACGCCCTCCCAGCCGAAGAAGAGCTGCACCAGATTGTCGGCCGTCACCAGCATCAGCATGGCGAAGGTGAACAGCGACAGATACCCCATGAAGCGCGGCTTCTGCGGATCCTCGGCCATGTAGCCGACCGAGTAGACGTGCACCATCGCGGACACGGTGTTGACCACCACCAGCATGACCGCGGTCAGCTGGTCGACGCGCAGAGCCCACGACACGTCGAGCGATCCGCTGTGGATCCAGCTCAGCAGCTCCGTCGTCCGGGTGTGTCCACCGACGGCGACGTCGAAGAACAGGATCCAGGACAGGACTGCGGAAATCAGCACGGCACCAGCGGTGACGAACTGGGCGGCACGGTCGCCGGCGGTCGGCGGACCCGCGACGACGTGATGGTCGTCGTGGGCATCATCGTGCGCGTCGTGAAGCTCGTCATGCGAAATGTGGGCGTGGTCGTCATGACCATGCCCGTGATCATGGCCGTGCCCGTGTCCGGCCGGCGCCGGCTCGGCCTTCGGGCCGCCGAACAGCGCAATCGAACCGGCGACGAGGAACGCCAGGAGTGGGAGGAATACGACAAGGACTTCCATGGCGCGGCCTTAGCCCCTCATCAGATTGACGTCTTCGACTCGGATCGAGCCGCGGTTGCGGAAGTAGACCACCAGGATGGCAAGGCCGATCGCCGCCTCGGCGGCAGCCACGGTCAGGATGATCATGGCGAAGACCTGACCGACGAGGTCGTTCAGGAAGACGGAGAACGACACAAGGTTGAGGTTCACCGCCAGCAGGATCATCTCGACCGACATCAGGATGATGATGACGTTCTTCCGGTTCAGGAAGATGCCGAGGACGCCCAGCGTGAACAGGATGGCCGAGACCGTCAGGTAATGTCCGAGACCGATTTCCATGATCACACGCCTCCCCCGGTCGGCACCTTGCGGATGGCGACCACGTCCTCGCGCCGACGGGCGAGCTGGGCACCGATGTTCTGCTTCCGGACACCCTCGCGCTGACGGAGAGTCAGGACGATGGCGCCGATCATGGCGATCAGCAGCACGATGCCCGACGCCTGGAACAGGTAGACATAGTGGGTGTAGATCAGCTGACCGAGCTGCTGGGTGTTGGTCGCCTGGCCGAGAGCCGCGGCCGGAGCCGAAACCGCCGCCTGCGCCGCCGGCGCGATGATCCAGCCACCGAGGACCGCGGCCAGTTCGGCGAGCAGGATCACGCCGATCAGACCTCCCAGCGGCAGGTACTGCATCGCGCCCGCCCGCAATTCGCGGAAGTTGATGTCGAGCATCATCACCACGAACAGGAACAGCACCGCGACCGCGCCCACATAGACGATCACCAGGATCATCGCGATGAACTCGGCGCCGAGCAGCACGCACAGACCAGCCGCCTGGAAGAAGGCGAGGACCAGGTAAAGGACCGAATGAACCGGATTCCGCGCCGAGATGACCATCACACCGGAGGCCACCAGCAGCGCGGCAAACACGTAGAAGGCGATGCCTTGAATAATCATCGAAATCCCCGTTTCCGCTTACCGCCCTGTTTGCACTTACCGGTAAGGAGCCTCGGCCGCGAGGTTCTGAGCGATTTCCGCCTCCCAGCGGTCACCGTTCGCCAGCAGCTTCTGCTTGTTGTAGAAAAGTTCTTCGCGGTTCTCGGTCGAGAACTCGAAGTTCGGGCCCATGACGACGGCGTCCACCGGGCAGGCTTCCTGGCAGAAGCCGCAGTAGATGCACTTCGTCATGTCGATGTCGTAGCGCGTGGTGCGGCGGCTGCCGTCCTCCCGCGGTTCGGCCTCGATGGTGATGGCCAGGGCCGGACACACCGCCTCGCAGAGCTTGCACGCGATGCAACGCTCCTCGCCGCCGGGATACCGGCGCAGGACATGCTCACCGCGGAAGCGCGGGCTGATGGGGCCCTTCTCGAACGGGTAGTTCAGGGTCACCTTGGGCTTGAACATGTAGCGCAGGGTGAGCCCGAGGCCGCCCAACAGTTCGGTCAGGAACAGGCTGCGCGCCGCACGATCGAGGAACGCCATGGCCTCTTCGTCTCCTTCCTAGCGGGCGCCATCGGACGGCGCCCGCGCATTCTCTTAAAGTCTCGAAGTCGCTCGGTCCACTCCGCCGATCACTTCGGCAGCCAGCCGAAGGTCACCAGCACGCCCGCGGTCAGGACGACCCACACCAGCGAGAAGGGAAGGAAGACCTTCCACCCCAGGCGCATGAGCTGATCGTAGCGATAGCGCGGCATGGTCGCGCGAACCCAGACATACACGAACAGGCAGAACGCGATCTTCAAGGCGAACCAGATCGGACCGGGGATCCAGGTGAAGGGCGCGAACGGAAGCGGCGGCAGCCACCCGCCCAGGAACAGGATGCTGGTCATCGCGCTCATCAGGATCATGTTGGCGTATTCGCCAAGGAAGAAGAGCGCGAAGGGCATCGAGCTGTATTCGACCATGAAGCCGGCCACCAGCTCCGACTCGCCTTCGGGCAAGTCGAAGGGCGAACGGTTGGTTTCCGCCAAAGCCGAGATGAAGAAGATCACGAACATCGGCAGCAGCGGGATGGCGAACCAGATCGTCTCCTGCGCCTGCACGATCTTCGTCAGGTTCAACGATCCGACGCACAGCAGCACGGAGATGATCACGAGACCCATCGAGACCTCGTACGACACCATCTGCGCCGCCGAGCGCAGAGCACCGAGGAAGGCGTAGCGCGAATTCGACGCCCAGCCCGCCATCACGATGCCGTACACGCCGAGCGACGAGATCGCGAACAGGTACAGGATGCCGACGTTGATGTCCGCCAGCACCATCCCATAGTCGAAGGGAATGACCGCCCAGGCGACCAACGCCAGGAAGAAGGTCAGCATCGGCGCGACGTAGAACACGATGCGGTTGGCGCCAGCCGGAAGGATTTGCTCCTTCGCGAACAGCTTGAGGCCGTCCGCGAAAGGCTGAAGCAGACCGAACGGCCCGACGATGTTCGGCCCCTGGCGGAGCTGCATGGCGCCCATGATCTTGCGTTCGGCGTAGGTCATGAAGGCCACGGCGACGAGCAGCGGCACGACGATCGCCAGGATCTTGAGGACGATGATGATCAGCGGCAGCAGGAAGCCGCTCCAGAACTCAGCCATGGGTACCGGTCCTCTCCTGAGCGGTTGCCGCGGACTGCGCGAACGTCTCGGTGCAACGAGCCATCGTCACCGAGGCGCGGCTGATCGAGTCGGTCATGTAGTAGTTGGTCACCGGGGACACGAACGGAGCCGGGTCCAGAGAACCGGCGGTGCCGAACGGCGCCCACGGAGCCGGCGTAACCGTGCCCATCTTCCCGAAGATCGGGTTGACCGCGATGAGCCGCTGGCGAAGCTGGGTCAGGCTGTCATACGGCAGCTTGTGACCGAGCAGTTCCGACAGCGCGCGTAGGATCTTCCAATCCTCCCGGGCTTCGCCCGGCGGGAAGGTGGCAAGGCGCGCGAGCTGGGGACGGCCCTCGGTATTGACGTAGATCGCGTTCTTTTCGGTGTAAGCAGCCCCCGGCAAGATGACATCGGCGCGGTGCGCGCCCTTGTCGCCGTGATGGCCCTGATAGACGACGAACGCCTTGCCCAGCTTGGCGGTGTCGATTTCGTCGGCGCCGAGCAGGTAGACCACGTCGATCTCGCCCTTCCCTGCCCCCTCCAGGATGCCGGCGACATCGCGCCCGCCCTGGCCCGGCACGAAGCCGACCTCAAGACCACCGACACGCCCGGCCGCGGAGTGCAGCACGTTGAAGCCGTTCCAGTCCTCGCGGACCACGTTGAACGTCTCGGCGAGCCCACGCGCCGCAGCCTGCACCGCAACACCGTCCTTGCGGCGGAAGGCACCGGCCCCGACTATGATCATCGGGTTCTTGGCGCCCTTCAGCACGTCGGCGAAGGCGTTGGATCCGTTGGCGAGATTCTGAAGGATGTCCGGCCCAGTGCCCAGGTGGGTGTAGGGATAGGTCAATTCCTTGGCTTCACCGATCACGGCAACCTTAAGCCCGCCCATCAGGTAGCGCTTGCGGATGCGAGCGTTGACCAGCGTGCCTTCCCAGCGCGGGTTGGTGCCAACCAGCAGGATCACGTCGGCCTTCTCGATCCCAGCGATGCCGGAATTGAACAGGTAGCCGGCGCGCGCCGAGGTGTCGAACAGCGCACCATCCTGGCGGCAGTCGATGTTGGCCGAACCCAGGCCGGCCATCAGCTCCTTCAGCGCCAGCATGGACTCGACGTCCACGAGGTCACCAGCGATGGCGGCGATGCGGTTGCCCGCGACGCCCTTCACCTTCGCAGCGATGGCCTGGAAAGCTTCCGCCCAGGTGGCCGGCTGGAGCTTGCCGTCCTTGCGGACGTAGGGCCGGTCAAGACGCTGGCGCTTCAGCCCGTCATAGGCAAAGCGGGTCTTGTCGGAGATCCACTCCTCATTCACGTCCTCGTTGACGCGCGGCAGAACGCGCATCACTTCGGGACCGCGGGTGTCGACGCGAATGTTGGCACCGACGGCGTCGAGAACGTCCACCGTCTCGGTCTTCCGCAGTTCCCACGGGCGGGCCGTGAAGGCGTAGGGCTTGGACAGCAGCGCACCCACCGGGCAGACGTCGGCGAGGTTTCCCGACAGTTCCGACCCGATGGCCTTCTCAACGAAGGTGGTGATCTCCATATGCTCGCCGCGGTTCACCGCGCCGAGGTCCGGAACGCCGGCGATCTCGTTCACGAAGCGGATGCAGCGCGTGCAATGGATGCAGCGCGTCATCTCCGTGCGGATCAGCGGACCCATGTACTTGTCGCGGACGGCACGCTTGTTCTCGCCGTAGCGGCCGCGGTCGAAGCCATAGGCCATGGCCTGGTCCTGGAGATCGCACTCGCCGCCCTGGTCGCAGATCGGGCAGTCCAGCGGGTGGTTGATCAGCAGGAATTCCATGACGCCCTTGCGGGCCTTGTGCACGACCTCGGTGTTGGTCTTAACGACCATCCCGTCGCCACAGGGCATCGCACAGGCCGCAACCGGCTTCGGCGCGCGCTCCATCTCGACGAGACACATGCGGCAGTTTGCCGGCACGCTCAGCCGCTCGTGGTAGCAGAAGCGCGGGATTTCGATGCCCAGCTGTTCGCAGGCTTGCAGGATCGAGGTGCCCGGCTCGACTTCGATCTCGATCCCGTCGATGGTGAGTTTCGGCATGGGATACCGGGCTCCTTACTCGGCCGCCAAGGACTTGGCAGCGTTTCGATACTCAAGGATGCGGCGCTCCACCTCCGGCCGGAAATGCCGGAACAGGCCCTGAATCGGCCAGGCCGCGGCATCGCCGAGCGCGCAGATGGTATGCCCCTCGATCTGCTTGGTGACGTCCAGCAGCATGTCGATTTCCTCGACACGCGCGTTGCCGGTCACCATGCGCTGCATGATGCGGTTCATCCAGCCGGTGCCTTCGCGGCACGGCGTGCACTGGCCGCAGCTCTCATGGGCGTAGAACTGCGACAGGCGGGCGATCGCCTTCACGACGTCGGTGGACTTGTCCATCACGATGACGGCGGCGGTGCCGAGACCGGAGCGCACCTCGCGGAGGCTGTCGAAGTCCATCAGCACCGTGTCGCAAATCGACTTCGGCAGCAGCGGAACCGACGAACCGCCGGGGATGATCGCCAGCAGGTTGTCCCACCCGCCGCGCACGCCGCCGGCGTGCTTCTCGATCAGTTCCTTCAGCGGGATGCCCATCTCCTCTTCCACGTTGCACGGCTTGTTGACGTGCCCGGAGATGCAGAAGAGCTTGGTGCCGGTGTTCTTCGGACGGCCGAGGCCGGCGAACCAGGCGGCGCCGCGACGAAGGATCGTCGGAACCACCGCGATGGATTCGACGTTGTTCACCGTGGTCGGGCAGGAATAGAGGCCCGCCTGGGCGGGGAACGGCGGCTTGTTGCGCGGCTGACCCTTCTTGCCCTCGATGGACTCGATGAGCGCGGTTTCCTCGCCGCAGATGTACGCACCCGCACCGCGATGGATGTAGATGTCATAGTCGTAGCCGGTCCCGCAGGCGTTCTTGCCGATCAGCCCCGCCGCGTACGCCTCGTCGATGGCGCGCTGGACGTTGGAGCCCTCGTTGTAGAACTCGCCGCGGATGTAGATGTAGCAGGCACTGGCACCGATGGCGAAGCCGGCGATCAGGCAGCCCTCGATCAGCTTGTGCGGATCGTGGCGCAGGATGTCGCGGTCCTTGCAGGTGCCCGGCTCGCCCTCGTCGGCGTTGATGACGAGGTAAACCGGCTTGTCGGTGACGTTCTTCGGCATGAAGGACCACTTCATGCCCGTCGAGAAGCCGGCGCCGCCACGTCCGCGCAGGCCGGATTCCTTGACCTGCTCGATGATCCACTCTTTGCCCTGTTCGATCAGAGCCTTCGTGTTGTCCCAGTCACCGCGCTTCTTCGCGGCTTCCAGACCGAAGTCCTGGAAGCCGTAGAGGTTGGTGAAAATGCGGTCCTCGTCGCGAAGCATCGCATCCCCCTCAATCGGCCTGGGTGTCGGTGAAGGCCTTCAGAGTCGTCGGGCCGCCCACCGGTTCGGAGGACCGCCGGCCGATCTGAGAGCCGGGCTTCGGGATCTCGTCGCGCTTCAGCGCGTCGATGATCATTTCCATGTGCTCGGGACTGACGTCTTCATAATAGTCGTCGCCGATCTGCACGACCGGCGCGTTGACGCAGGCGCCGGAGCACTCGACCTCGCGCAGCGTGAACTGGCCGTCGTCGGTCGTCTCGCCGATGCCGATGCCCAGTTTGCGCTCGCAGGTGTGCACGATGTCGTCGGACCCGCGCAGCCAGCACGGCGTGGTCGTGCAGACCTGGATGACGTGCTTTCCGACCGGGGTCTTGTTGTACATCGTGTAGAAGGTCGCGACCTCGTACACGCGGATGCGCGGCATGCCCAGCAAGTCGGCCACCGCGTCCATGGCCGCGCGCGGCAGCCAGCCGGCGTTCTGGCGCTGGGCAAGGTCGAGCAGCGGCATGCAGGCGCTCGCCTGCTTGCCTTCCGGGTACTTGGCGATGATGGCCTTCGCCCGCTCCAGGTTTTCCGGAGTGAAGGTGAAGGACGCCGGCTCGTTGGCCGGATCGTGAGCCGGGGCGCTCATCGGTCAATCTCTCCGAACACGATGTCCATGGACGCGATGTTGGCGACCGCGTCGGCCAGCATGTGGCCCTTCGACATGAAGTCGAGTCCCTGCAGGTGGGCGAATCCCGGCGCGCGGATCTTGCACCGGTACGGCTTGTTGGTGCCGTCGGACACCAGATACACGGCGAACTCGCCCTTCGGCGCCTCGATGGCGGTGTAGGTCTCGCCCGCCGGAACGTGGAAGCCTTCGGTGAAGAGCTTGAAGTGGTGGATCAGCGCTTCCATCGAACGCTTCATCTCGCCGCGCGGCGGCGGAGCGACCTTGCGGTCCTCGACGCGCACCGGCCCTTCCGGCAGTTCCTTCAGGCATTGGCGGATGATGCGGGCGGACTGGCGCATCTCTTCCATGCGGACGAGATAGCGCGCCCAGCAGTCGCCGGTCAGGCCCACCGGAACATCGAAGTCCATGCGGTCATAGACTTCGTAGGGCTGCGTCTTGCGCAGGTCCCAGGCGACGCCGGAACCGCGCAGCATGGGACCGGTAAAGCCCCAGTCGAACGCTTGCTCCTTCGTCACGATGCCGATGTCGACGGTGCGCTGCTTGAAGATCCGGTTCTCGGTCAGCAGATTGTCGATGTCGTCGCAGAACTTCGGGAAGCGCTCCGTGAACTCCCAGATGTCGTCCACGAGACCTGCCGGCAGGTCCCAGGCGACGCCACCGGGACGGAAGTAGTTGGCGTGGAGGCGCGCACCGGACACACGCTCGTAGAACTCCATGAGGATTTCGCGTTCCTCGAAGCCCCACAGAGCCGGCGTGATCGCGCCGACGTCGAGAGCGCCGGTCGTGATCGACAGGATGTGGTTGAGGATGCGCGTGATCTCGGAGAACAGCACGCGGATGTACTGGGCGCGCAATGGCACCTTGACCTGCAGCAGCTTCTCGATGCCGAGCACATAGGCGTGCTCCATGCACATCGGGCTGACGTAGTCGAGGCGGTCGAAGTACGGAGTCGCCTGGATGTAGGTCTTGTACTCGATGAGCTTCTCGGTGCCCCGGTGCAGCAGGCCGATGTGCGGATCGCAGCGCTCGACCACTTCGCCGTTCAGTTCCATGACCAGGCGCAGCACGCCGTGGGCCGCAGGGTGCTGCGGCCCGAAGTTCATGGTGTAGGGCTTGATCTGAGTCTTGCCGGCGGCCTGGCCGGCGCTCGGGTGTGCGGACGTGGCGATGGTCACGGCTTGCTCCCGGTGTCAGGGGCCTGTGCCTTCTCGTCGCCGGGCAGCATGACATTGGTCATGCCCTCCCAGGGGGACAGGAAGTCGAAGGTGCGGAAGTCCTGCGTCAGGCGGACCGGCTCATAGACGACGCGCTTCTGGTCCTCGTCGTAGCGGCACTCGACGTAGCCGGTCAGCGGGAAGTCCTTGCGCAGCGGATGCCCCTCGAAGCCGTAGTCCGTGAGGATTCGGCGCAGGTCCGGATGGTCGGAGAAGAAGACCCCGTACATGTCCCAGGTCTCGCGCTCGAACCAGCTCGCAGCGCTGTAAACCACAACGGCCGAGGGCACCGGGGTGTCCTCATCGGTGGTCAGCTTCACGCGGATTCGCCGGTTGTGCTTGTAGCTCAGGAGATTGTAGACGACCTCGAAGCGCTCCTCGCGCTCCGGCCAATCGACGGCGGTGACGTCCAGCAACTGCTCGAACGAGCAGGCCGGGTCATCCCGCAGAAAGGTGAGCGCCGCGATGACCGCGGGCCGACGCACGGTGACCATCAGCTCGCCGAGCTTGACTTCCACCGTCAGGACGTCGTCGCCGAGCTTCGCGGCGATATGGTCCCCGAGTTCCTTCAACGCCTGTTCGGACATGGGCCAGGACCTGCCTTTTTCTTATATCAGCGAGCGATGCGGTTGCCGCGCCGGATCTTCTTCTGGAGCTGCAGGATGCCGTACACGAGCGCTTCCGCCGTCGGCGGGCAGCCCGGGACGTAGATGTCGACCGGAACGATTCGGTCACACCCGCGCACCACCGAATACGAATAGTGGTAATAGCCGCCGCCGTTCGCGCAGGAGCCCATCGAAATGACCCAGCGCGGTTCCGGCATCTGGTCGTAGACCTTGCGTAGCGCGGGGGCCATCTTGTTGGTCAGCGTGCCGGCCACGATCATGCAGTCCGACTGGCGCGGGCTGGGGCGCGGGATCACGCCGAATCGGTCGAGATCGTACCGGCTCATGTAGGCGTGGATCATTTCCACCGCGCAGCAGGCCAGACCGAAGGTCATCGGCCACAGCGAACCGGTGCGAGCCCAGGCAAGCAGGTCTTCATACTTGGCAGTGATGAAGCCCTTCTCCTGGATCTCCTCGGTGACGGCGCGGAGGTAGGCGTCCTGTTCCGGTCCGGGCGGAATCGGCGCCAGCTTGGCAGCCTCTACTCCCATTCCAGAGCTCCTTTCTTCCACTCATAAATGAAGCCGATGGTCAGGATCCCGAGGAACACGATCATCGACCAGAAGCCGAACATCCCGATGTCGCCGAGGGCGACCGCCCACGGGAACAGGAAGGCCACTTCCAGGTCGAAAATGATGAACAGGATGGAGACCAGGTAAAACCGCACGTCGAATTTCGCGCGGGCGTCCTCGAACGGCTCGAAGCCGCATTCGTAGGGGGAGACCTTTTCGGCGTCCGGGTTTTTCGGGCTGATGACGTAGGACGCGCCGACCATAACAACGGCCAGCACGACACCGATCAGCAGGAACACCAGGATCGGAAGGTACTCAATGATCAGCGGGTTGGTCACCGCGGTCCTCCCATAAGCCCACGCCACGAACTCCGGTACGGCCTTGAATTCGGCCGACGCGCGGTGCCGTGGCTGGAATGCCTTGGATTAGCCCATCAGACGGGCCGGAATATATGACGAGTGCGTGGGCAAGGAAAGCGCTTTGAATCGCTTTCGGCCAATGAATCCACTCTACGGAAAGGAGTGGATGTCCTTGGTATTACCACACATTTTAATACGGTTCCAAGCCCGCCTGACGAAACGGATATAGGCACCGCTCCGACGGTCTTAAAGTTCCATCTTGTGGGTCTTGGAAGGGAAAATGGCGCGAGTGACGGGACTTGAACCCGCGGCCTCCGGCGTGACAGGCCGGCGCTCTAACCAACTGAGCTACACCCGCGCGATACGGCTTTTGAAAAGGCGCGGGCCACAGACAATGACGATCTGGACGGAGCGCTGTTTTCGGGAGCGTTCGTTGCTTCCCACCGTTCGTGGCCGGTTTCTACCCGTCCGGAACTCTGTCTGTCAATCACGAATTCGAAACAAGCGAGGCCGGACCGGCGCCGGCCTCAAGCGCGGATTAGGGGGAATGGGCTTTTCGACGCAACTGGTCGAGGCGATCGAAAGCCAGCAGTGTCGATTCGGACAGTTCACGGTGGTCCACCGCCCCTGCCCCGCCGAACCGGGTCAGCGTCTCCTCAAGGGCACGCGCAAGGTGTTCGGCGACTTCCAACTGTTCCTGCGTCAGCGCCAGATCGAGCGCCTGCAAAATTCGGTCGCCCAGCCTGCGATCGCGGTCAGTCACGCTTTCCTCCCGTAGGTTGGCTTTGCCTGATCGTAGGACCATAGCATGCCGGTCGAAGGAAACGTGGGTTTCGGGCGCGACCAGTGGGCGCAGGGGCACCATGCGGGTACAAAGGCGTTTCTAGAAAAATAAATGCGCGATGGTGGGCGATGAGGGTTTCGAACCCCCGACCCTCTCGGTGTAAACGAGATGCTCTACCGCTGAGCTAATCGCCCGCGCCAACGGGCTCGGCCATGGCCAGAGCCCAAAAGAGAAAGCCGGCCGGTCCAGCCCGGCCGGCGCCACTATGGCCTGGAAGGCCCGATCAGTTCAAGCCGTCCTTGAGCGTCTTGCCGGGCTTGAACTTCGGCTGCTTGGACGCCGGGATGGTGATCTTCTCACCGGTACGGGGATTGCGGCCCTCGCTGGCGGCGCGCTCGGCCACGGCGAACGTGCCGAAGCCGACCAGACGAACTTCGTCGCCCTTCTTCAACGAGTCGGCAATGCCCTCGAAAACCGCGTCGACCGCCTTGGTCGCATCAGTTTTAGACAAACCCGCAGCATCGGCGACATGCGCCACGAGATCATTCTTGTTCACTTAATCCCCCTTCGCAAATCGGCAAAGAAACCAAGAACAAAGCCGCCCCACGACTTTGCTTGCCCAAAGGATAAACACAGCATCGCCCGCCCGTCAATTGGTGACGGGCGGGCGATGTGAGCATACGTCGCAATTTTACGCGGTAAATCCCGAACGACTCGGGTCAGTGCCGGATGACTTCACCCGCGGCGTCGGTCTGCGGCTTGGCAACCGCCGGTTCGACCGAATCCGGTTCGATCCATTCGATCGGTTCCAGCGCGCGGACGAGGGCGTGCTTCAACACATCGTCGACCGTGCTCACCGGAATGATCTCCAGACCGCGCTTCACGTTGTCCGGGATGTCGGCCAGATCCTTTTCGTTGTCCTTCGGAATCAGGACATGCTTCAGGCCACCGCGCAGCGCGGCCAGCAGCTTCTCCTTCAACCCACCGATGGGCAGCACGCGGCCGCGCAGCGTGATCTCGCCGGTCATCGCAACGTCCTTGCGCACCGGAATGGCGGTCAGGACCGAGACGATGGAGGTGATCATCGCGACACCGGCCGACGGACCATCCTTCGGCGTGGCCCCTTCCGGGACGTGGACGTGGATGTCCCGCTTCTCGAAGAGGGTTGGCTTGATCCCGAAAGCCGTCGCGCGCGACTTGACGTAACTCTCGGCCGCCTGAACCGATTCCTTCATCACGTCGCCCAGCTTGCCGGTGGTCGTCACGCGGCCCTTGCCCGGCAGCGTCACCGCTTCGATGGACAGCAGCTCGCCGCCGACCTCGGTCCAGGCAAGACCGGTGGTGACGCCGACCAGATCCTCCAGCTCGGCCTCGCCAAAGTGGAAGCGGCGCACGCCGGCGTACTTGTCCAGGTTCCGCCGCGTGACTGTCACCTTGCCGCCGCTGGAGCCCTTCATCAGGATCTCCTTCACGGCCTTGCGGCAGAGGTTCGCGATCTCGCGCTCCAGGCTGCGGACGCCGGCTTCGCGGGTGTAATAGCGAATCAGGTCGCGCAGCGCGTCGTCGGAAATGGTGAACTCACCCTTCTTCAGACCGTTGGCCTCGATCTGCTTGTCGATGAGGTGCCGCTTGGAGATCTCGACCTTTTCGTCTTCCGTGTAGCCGGCGACGCGGATGATCTCCATACGGTCCAGCAACGGCTGCGGCATGCGCATCGTGTTGGCCGTGCAGACGAACATCACGTCCGACAGGTCGTAGTCGACCTCCAGGTAATGGTCGTTGAAGGTCGCGTTCTGCTCGGGGTCGAGCACTTCCAGCAGGGCCGACGACGGGTCGCCGCGCCAGTCGGCGCCGAGCTTGTCGATCTCGTCCAGCAGGAACAGCGGGTTCGACGACTTCGCCTTCTTCATGCCCTGGATGACCTTGCCGGGCATGGAGCCGATGTAGGTGCGGCGATGGCCGCGAACCTCCGCCTCGTCACGGACGCCGCCGAGCGACATGCGGACGAAGTTGCGGCCCGTAGACTTGGCGATCGACTTGCCCAGCGAGGTCTTGCCGACGCCGGGCGGGCCGACGAGGCAGAGGATCGGACCCTTCACCTTGTTCATGCGGTTCTGGACCGCGAGATACTCAAGGATGCGCTCCTTGACCTTCTCCAGACCGTAGTGATCGGCGTCGAGAACCTTCTGCGCCAGCTTCAGGTCCTTCTTCACCTTGGTGCGCTTCTTCCATGGAATGGACAGCATCCAGTCCAGGTAGTTGCGCACGACGGTGGCTTCCGCCGACATCGGGCTCATGGAGCGCAGCTTCTTCAGCTCGGCCAGGGCCTTGTCGCGGGCTTCCTTGGAGAAGCGGGTCTTGTTGATCTTCTCTTCCAGCTCCGCCGACTCGTCGCGGCCGTCCTCGGTCTCGCCGAGTTCCTTCTGGATGGCTTTCAGCTGTTCGTTGAGGTAGTACTCGCGCTGGGTCTTCTCCATCTGCCGCTTCACGCGGTTGCGGATGCGCTTTTCCACCTGCAACACGCCGATCTCGCCCTCCATGAAGGCGTAGACCCGCTCCAGCCGCTCCGACACGGTGGCGCATTCCAGAAGCTGCTGCTTTTCCGGAATCTTGAGGGCGAGGTGCGATGCCACGGTGTCGGCCAGCTTGCCGGCCTCCTCGATCTGGTTGATCGAGACCAGCACCTCGGGCGGGATTTTCTTGTTGAGCTTGATGTACTGCTCGAACTGGGACACCACGGCCCGGCCGAGCGCTTCAAGCTCCTGGCTCTCGCCCACCTTCTCCTCGACGAGGTCGGCGTAGGCCTGGAAGAAATCCTCGTTCTCGGCGAACTTGGTGATGGACGCCCGCTGGCCGCCCTCCACCAGAACCTTGACCGTCCCGTCGGGCAGCTTCAGCAGCTGCAGCACGGTGCCGACGGTGCCGACGCTGTAGATGTCGGCCGGGGTCGGGTCGTCCTGCGCGGCGTTCTTCTGGGTGACGAGAAGGATCTGCTTGTCGTCCTTCATCACGTCTTCCAGGGCGCGCACGGATTTCTCGCGGCCGACGAACAGCGGCACGATCATGTGGGGGAACACCACGATGTCGCGCAGCGGCAGGACCGGATAGAGGGCACCACGGGGGATTTCGATCATTGATTGGGCCTCTTGATTGGATCGCCGTCAGCCCGGGATGGGCCTGAGGGGAGCCCGGCCTCGGGGATGAGCGCTGGGCACGTAACCGGCACGCTTTCTAACGTGGCACAGCCCTACGCCCCCTTCAAGGGGCTGAAAGTCAAGATTCGACCCTGCTTAGGGACAAAACGACAGCAAAACGGGCGCGTCTTCACGCGCCCGTCTGCATATTACCGTCCGTAGGACCAAGAATGTCCAATGCCGGATATTTAGGCAGTCACTTCAAGCACCCGGAGCTTGTTGCTCGCCGCGGCGTTCGGCATGAACGTAGAGCGGCTTTGCACGCCCTTCGACCACTTCCTTGTTCACGAGGATGCTTTCGACACCGGAGAGACCCGGCAGATCGAACATCGGGTCGAGCAGGATCGATTCCATGATCGACCGCAGGCCGCGGGCACCGGTCTTCCGCTGAATCGCCTTATGGGCGATGTTCTTCAGCGCGTCGTCGGAGAACTCCAGACGGACATCCTCCATCTCGAACAGGCGCTGGTACTGCTTGACCAGCGCGTTCTTCGGACGGGTCAGAATTTCGACCAGCGCGCTCTCGTCCAGGTCGGCCAGGGTGGCAACGACCGGCAGACGGCCGACGAACTCGGGGATCAGGCCGAACTTCAGCAGGTCCTCGGGCTCCACCTCGCGCAGGATGTCGCCGGTGGTCCGCTCGTCCGGGCCGCGCACGTCGGCGCCGAAGCCGATCGAGGTGCCCTTGCCGCGCTGGGCGATGATCTTGTCGAGGCCGGCGAAGGCGCCGCCGCAGATGAACAGGATGTTGGTCGTGTCGACCTGGAGGAATTCCTGCTGCGGGTGCTTGCGGCCGCCCTGCGGAGGCACGGAGGCGACGGTGCCTTCCATGATCTTCAGCAGAGCCTGCTGCACGCCCTCGCCCGACACGTCGCGGGTGATCGACGGGTTGTCGGACTTGCGGCTGATCTTGTCGACCTCGTCGATGTAGACGATGCCGCGCTGCGCCCGTTCGACGTTGTAGTCGGCGGCCTGCAGGAGCTTCAGGATGATGTTCTCGACGTCCTCACCCACATAGCCCGCCTCGGTCAGGGTCGTGGCGTCGGCCATGGTGAAGGGCACGTCGATGATTCGGGCGAGCGTCTGGGCGAGCAGCGTCTTGCCGCAGCCGGTGGGGCCGATCAGCAGGATGTTGGACTTCGCCAGTTCGACGTCGTTGTGCTTGGTGCCGTGCGCCAACCGCTTGTAGTGGTTGTGCACCGCGACCGAAAGGACGCGCTTGGCATGGTCCTGGCCGATCACGTAATCGTCCAGCACCGCATGGATGTCGCGCGGGGTCGGCACGCCGTCGCGGGACTTCACGAGGGTCGTCTTGTTCTCCTCGCGAATGATGTCCATGCACAGCTCGACGCATTCATCGCAGATGAACACCGTCGGACCGGCAATCAGCTTGCGGACCTCGTGCTGGCTCTTGCCGCAGAAGGAGCAGTAGAGCGTGTTCTTCGAATCGCCGCTGCTGGACTTGCTCATCGGTACTCCGTCATCTCGCGGGGGACTCATCCGTTACCAGTCAACCGCCTGCGGCGTCCCCCGACGCCGGTCCTTTCAAAGGTTGTCTCGGGCAGCGCCCTCGACAAGGTTAACGCATCCGCTCTCACGCTGTCGAACCCGACCGGGTCGATCCGGTTCCCTGTCATTCAACAACAGGGAACCGGAGCAATCAATCATTAGTTCGTCCGCCCACCGGGTGGCCAGCCTGGTGCCCCCCCTGGAGCATCCGTGAGAACCCCTCAGGATGCCGTGGCGGAACGCGTCAGGATGCGTTGTCGCCCGCCGCGCCCGGACGCTTCTCGACGACCTCGTCGATCAGGCCGAAGGTCTTGGCCTCTTCCGGCGACATGAACTTGTCACGCTCCATGGCCGCCTCGATGGTGTCCAGGGTCTGGCCGGTGTGCTTGACGTAGATGTCGTTCAGGCGCGAGCGCAGCTTCAGGATTTCCTGCGCCTGGATCTCGATGTCCGAGGCCTGGCCCTGGGCGCCGCCCGACGGCTGGTGGATCATGATGCGGCTGTTGGGCAGCGAGAAGCGCTTGCCCGGCGCGCCGGCGGCGAGCAGCAGCGAGCCCATGGAGGCCGCCTGCCCCATGCACACCGTGGACACCTGCGGACGGATGTACTGCATGGTGTCGTAGATGGCGAGACCGGCCGAGACGTAGCCGCCCGGCGAATTGATGTACAGCGCGATGTCCTTGCTCGGGTTTTCCGACTCAAGGAACAGAAGCTGCGAGCAGATCAGGCTGGCGACGGCGTCGTTCACGCCACCGATCAGGAAGATGATCCGCTCCTTCAGCAGGCGCGAATAAATGTCGTACGCCCGTTCGCCCCGGTTGGTCTGCTCGATGACCATCGGGACCAGAGCATTCATCTTCGGTTCGAAGTCGTACATGTTGTTCTTCCCTGCCCCCGCAGCTCGTTCACGGCCCTAATGGCTTACTTCGAAGCTTCATATAGGTACGGAACGGGGCGACCGGTAGGCCGCCCCGTATCCTTTCTTGACGGTTAGGCCGCGTCGGCCTCTTCGTCAGGCTCCTTCATAAGCTCTTCGGCGGAGACCGTCTTCTCGTTCACCTTGGCAAGCTCAAGGATATGATCGACGACCTTGTCCTCGAAGATCGGGGCGCGGAGGTTCTCCAGCGCTTCCCGGTTCTGCTTGAAGAAGTCGAACACCTGGCGCTCCTGGCCCGGGAACCGGCGCGCCTCGGCGATCAGGGCGCGGTTGATCTCGTCCTGGGTCACCTGGATGTCGTTGCGGCGGCCGACCTCGGACAGCAGCAGGCCCAGGCGCACGCGGCGCTCGGCGATGCCGCGGTACTCGGCCTTCAGCTCGTCCTCGGACTTGCCGGCGTCCTCACCGGCGGTGCCGTTCTTCAGCTCCTGCTGGAGGCGCTGCCAGATGCCCTCGAACTCGACGTCCACCATGCCCGGCGGCACCTCGAAGGAGTGGCCCTCGGCCAGCTTGTCGAGGAGCTGGCGCTTCACGCGCAGGCGCGACACGTTCGCGTACTCGCTCTTGATGCGGTCGCGGATGGCCTCGCGCAGCTTCTCCAGGCTCTCCATGCCGAACTCCTTGGCGAGGTCGTCGTTGACCTCGGCCGGGACGTTCTTGCGGAGTTCCTTCACGTCGACCTCGAACACCGTCTCGGCGCCCTTCAGGCGGTCGTGCGGGTAGTCGGCCGGGAAGGTCACGGTGATGGAGCGGTGCTCGCCGACCTTGGCGCCGATGAGCTGCTCCTCGAAGCCCGGGACGAACTGACCGGCGCCCAGCTCCAGCGGATAGTCCTTGCCGTCCATGCCCGGCAGGGCCTCGCCGCCGACGGTGCCGGCGAAGTCGATCACGGCGATGTCGCCCTTCTCAGCCGGACGGTCCTCGGTGACCGGGGCCTGGACGGAGTGGGCCGACGCCAGACGGGTCACCGCCTCGTCCACCGCCTTGTCGTCCACCTCGGCGACCGGCTTCTCAAGCTCGATGGCGCCGAAGTCGCCCGGCTCGATGTCCGGCAGAAGCTCGACGCCCATCTTGTAGGACAGGTCGCCGCCTTCCTCGTACTTCTCGACCTCGATCTTCGGCTGCATGGCGATGCGCAGGCCGCGCTCGCTCAGCGCCTGGCGCGAGCTGTCGGCGATGGCGTCTTCCAGGGCCTCGGCCAGCACGCTGCCGCCGTAGCGCTGCTTGATCACGGCGACCGGCACCTTGCCCGGACGGAAGCCGGGGAGCTGCACCGTCTGGCGCAGCTCTTCGAGCCGGCCCTGCACCTTCTGTTCGATATCCTGGGCGGAAATGACGACCTTGTACTCGCGCTTCAGGCCGTCGGCGCTGGTCTCGGTGATGTTCATCGGAACGAAAGCCTATCTCGTTGTCCGGCCCGGCGGCGCCCGTCCGGGCGGCCCGAAACCGTGTGTTCCCATGCGGTCCAAGGGGTTGCCATGGTGCGGGCGAAGGGACTTGAACCCATACGACCGAAGTCACTGGAACCTAAATCCAGCGCGTCTACCAATTCCGCCACGCCCGCAATGGCAAAGACAGCGCGCGACGGGTGCGGAACACCCGCCGGACTGCCGGCGAAGTCCGCTCTATAGCACAGGGTTCGCGCCGCAAACAGGCAAAATGGGCGCTTGGCCCGATGCTTTTGGGGGGAGTGCTGCGCCTCATGAGCCGCCCTTGGCCAGGGACCGGATGGAGGAGGAGGCGTTGACCTTTCCCTCTCCCGTGTAGGCCTCGTGGTTGGCGTCGATTTCGGCCAATTTGTACCGGTAATTGATCATCAGGCCGCAGGATTGCTTCAGCCCCTTGGGCGAGGTGTCGGCCAGCCAGTTCAGCCGTTCCATGCGGGCGCCGTTGCTCAGGTGGAAGTGCGCCACCGGGTCCAGGGCACGGGCGCGCGGGGAATCGGGCCGCTCGCTGCGGCGGTCGGACGCGCGCGCCGTGGTAAGGTAGAGCGCGCACAGGCGGGTCAACGGCCCGCGCAGGCGCTTCTGCAAGGACTCGTCCGCCTGCCATCCGGGAATGGCCAGCGCCGCGGCCAGCGGGTGCGTGCCGTCGAGGTCCGAGTCGTGCTTCGCCAGTTCCTCCGCGAGGCGTTCGGATTCCGGCGGCGTGAGCAGGGCGTCGCCCCCCTCGGCCAGTTCCTTGTCCATCCAGCGGCGGAAGCCGGGAATCGGGGACAGGGTTGCGAAGTATTTGATGTTCGGGAACTCGGTCGTCAGACCGTCCACCACCCGCTTGATGAGGAAGTTGCCGAAGCTGATGCCGGCCAGCCCGACCTGCGCGTTGGAGATGGAGTAGAAGATGGCGCTGTCGGCGCTCTTCGGGTCGCAGACCGGCGCCGACGGGTCGAGCAGCGCCTGCACGTTGTCGGACATCCCCTGCACCAGCGCGACCTCGACGAAGATCAGCGGCTCGTTCGGCATGCGCGGGTGGAAGAAGGCGAAGCAGCGGCGGTCGGAGTCGAGGCGGTCCTTCAGATCCTGCCAGCCGCTGATCTCGTGCACCGCCTCATACTTGATCAGCTTCTCCAGCAGGGAGGCCGGGCTGTCCCAGGTGATCCGGTGCATCTCCAGGAAGCCGACGTCGAACCAGTTCCGCAGCAGGCTTTTCAGGTCATCTTCCAGCGCTTGGAGAAGCGGTTCGCCGCGCGCCATCTCCATCAGTTCGGCGCGCAGGTCCACCAGGAATTTCACGCCTTCGGGCAGGCCGTTGAACTGGGTCAGCAGGCGCAGGCGCGGCGGCTCCAGGGCGCGCCGCAGGGCGCGCTCGGCATGCCCCCGCGCCACCGGGTCGGTGGCGGCGAGGAACACGGCCATGGCCTGATCCACGGCGGCGCGGTCCACGTCGAAGTCGCGGGCCAGCATCATCAGGAAATTGCGCCGCCCCTTCGGGTCGAGCGCCAGGTAGGTGCGGCCGAGCTGCGCTGCGCGGGCTCGCGCCGACACCTCGCCACCCCGGCCTTCCAGGCAGGCTTCGATCTGTTCCTTGAGTCGCTCCGCATCCTCCTTGGGAAGGGAGGCGCGCGGCGGGGCGCCGACGACACCGCGCGCCGAAGCGGCGATCTCGCGCCAACGGGCGCGCAGGCTGTCCAGCGTACGGTCGAGCAGGCCCGGCTGCGGCGGCGCGGTCGGGGCGGACTCGGTGGAGATATCCGGCGTGTCGCTCATAATTGGAGTCTGGCGCGGGAGCGGCGCATGGGCAAGCGGTTGCTTCAGCGCAGTCCCGAGGGGTAAGGCCACATGCCCAACGGGGTGTAGCCCTAAATTCCGCCGGACTTCAGCCGCTTCAACACGCCCGGCAGCGCGTCGGGAAGGTCTTCCGCGATCAGCCCCGGCCCCACAGCGTTGGCGGATTCGCCGTGCAGCCAGACCGCCGCGCAGGCCGCATCGAACGCGTCCATGCCTTGCGCCAACAGCCCGAGCGCCATTCCGGCCAGCACGTCCCCGGAGCCGGCGGTGGCAAGGTCGGGCGGCGCGTTCGCGTTGATGACCGCACGTCCGTCCGGCACCGCGACGACCGTGTCCGCACCTTTGATGAGCACCACCGCGCCGCTGCGCTCTGCGGCCGCGCGGGCACGTGACAGTTTGCCGCCCTCCCCGTTGGCTATGCCCGGGAAAATCCGCGCGAACTCGCCCTCGTGCGGGGTCAGCAGGCAGCGATCGCTCAATCGGTCGAGCAGATCGGGCGGCGAGCCGGCAAAGCTCGTCAGCGCATCGGCGTCCAGAACGCAGGCCTTCCCCGCCGCCAGAGCGGCCAGCGTGCGGGCGCGGGTGCCAGGCCCGACTCCCGCCCCCGGCCCCAGCAGCGCGGCGTTCTTCCGCGAATCGGAAAGCAGAGCCTCAAACGCCGTGTCGTCCGCCACGGCATCCACGATCAGGCTCGGTGACGCGGCGGCGTAGATCGGCACGGCGTCCGGCGGACAGGCCACAGTCACCAGCCCGGCCCCGGCGCGCAGGGCCGCCCGCGCGGCCAGCCTCCCCGCCCCCGTCATCCGTGCGCCGCCAAGGACGACCGCATGCCCCCGCGCGTATTTGTGCGCGTCGAGCCTCGGCCACGGGTAGCGCCGGCGCCACAGGGCGGAGCTGTTGATGAAAGTCTTCGGGTCGATGCTGTCCAGCACCGTGTCGGGAATGCCGATGTCCGCGACCATCACCTCGCCGCACAGGGAACGTCCCGGAAGCAGCAGGTGGCCCGGCTTCTTGCGGAAGAAGGTCACGGTCAGCGCCGCCTGGGGCGCCACGCCCATCACCTCCCCGGAATCGCCATGCACGCCGCTCGGCACATCCACGGCGACCACCGTCCGCCCGTCCATCGCCTCGACGATGGCCCGCGCCATGCCCTCCAGCGGGCGCGCCAGCCCGGCGCCGAAGAGGGCATCGATGACCAGCGGGTTGCCGTCGAGGATGGCCGGATCGGCCGCTTCCACCGGCCCGCCCCAGCGCTCCGCCGCCACCGCCGCGTCACCACGCAGCGCGGACCGGGAGCCCAGCAGCGCCAGCCGCACCGGCCAGCCGGCCTCCAGCAGCAGGCGCGCGATGACGAAGCCGTCGCCGCCGTTGTTGCCCGGACCGCACAGCACGGTCGTCGGGTGCGGTGCCCAGCGTTCGAACACCGCGCGGGCGACGGCGGCGCCGGCCGCCTCCATCAGCACCGGGCCGGGCACGCCGCCCGCCATGGTCAGCGCGTCCGCCCGATACATCTCCGCGACGGAAAGCAGCTCGTCCATCACGCGCCTCCAGTCGCCTTGCGGAAAGCCTCCACCTGAGCCAGCGCGCCGGTGCGCATGAATCCGATGTCGCCGCCGGAGACGACCAATTGCGCACCCGCGGCGACCAGGGTCTCCAGGGGCCGGTTCTTCACCGGGATGGTGCCGTAGAGCTTGCCGGACGCCAGGATCGCCCGTTCCGCCCGCTCCAGCAGGTTCAGAACCTCCGGTTCGTCGAAGCGGCCGAGTCGCCCAAAGCTACCGGACAGGTCGTAGGGTCCGACGAACAGCATGTCCACGCCGTCCACCGCGGCGATCTCGGGAATTGCCTCGATCGCGTCCAGGGTCTCGATCTGGCAGATGATGAAGAGTTCGTCGGCGCAGGCGTCGCGGTACCGCTCGCCGCACAGGCCGTAATCGGCGCCGCGCGCCATGCCGTAGGCCGCCCCGCGAACCCCGCCCGGCGGGTAGCGGCAGGCGGCGACCGCCGCCCGCGCCTCGGCCGCCGAATTCACGGCGGGGATCATGATGCCCTCCACGCCGATGTCGAGCGCGCGCTTGATGTAGACCGGATCGTTCGCCGGCACCCGCATCAGCGCCGTGCAGCCGGTGCCCGACAATGCCTGCAAAAGCGCCAGACCGTTGGACAGCGCGCCCGGACCATGCTCATGGTCGATGACGGCGCAATCGTAGCCGGCCAGCCCGACGATCTCCGCCGCGACCGGGCTCATCATGTCGAGCCAGCAGCCCAGCGCCGGGCGTCCCTGGGCAAGCGCGCGCTTCAGCCTGTTTTCACGAAACATGAATGTCCTCCCGAACGGCGGCTGGCGCAGCATAGGCGCTGGGCCGGCCCGAGAGAAGCCGACCGCATGGGGAGGATCGAATTTCAAGGGGGAGGAAGGTGGGGCGATGGATGGGACTCGAACCCACGACCACTCGGACCACAACCGAGGGCTCTACCAACTGAGCTACCATCGCCACAGCAGGACGCGCAGAAAACGACCGGCGGGTTGCCGGGGACGCGTCGAGCGAACATTTAAAAAAGAGAATGGGGCGATGGATGGGACTCGAACCCACGACCACTCGGACCACAACCGAGGGCTCTACCAACTGAGCTACCATCGCCGCAGCGGGGCCGCTTATTTGCCCCATCGGTGTTGGCCGGTCAAGCGCTGTTTTCGCCTTCCCGAAAAAATTCCAGCCTACCCCGTCCGAGCGGACAACCACCGCGGATGGCTTGCACGAAATGCACAAATATTGTTCACTTCGCCGCATCCGTCGGCAGCCTCGTGCCGTCGCCGGTGGCATCGCCCCCGCGCCGGACCGCATCCTGCGCTGTCGGACCGCAGGCCCCACGCTTGGCACGGCGCGTGCTAACGAACGGGCGTCGGCAGAGCCGTGGACGGTGCCTGCCGGCGTTGGCACCTCGTACACGAGAGACCCATGAAGAAGATCGAAGCCATCATTAAGCCGTTCAAGCTGGACGAGGTGAAGGAAGCTCTTCACGAAGTCGGCATCAAGGGCATCACCGTCACCGAGGCCAAGGGCTTCGGCCGCCAGAAGGGTCACACCGAGCTGTACCGCGGCGCGGAGTATGTGGTCGACTTCCTGCCGAAGGTGAAGATCGAGGTGGTGATGGAAGACTCCCTGGTCGAGCGGGCGATCGAGGCGATCCAGCAGGCCGCCCACACCGGCCGCATCGGCGACGGCAAGATCTTCGTCACCCCCGTGGAAGAAGTGGTCCGCATCCGGACCGGCGAGAAGGGTGCCGACGCGATCTGATCGCGCCGGACACGCCCCCGCTCCCCTGCCAACATGAACCCTTGTCCCCGCCTCCGCCGACCGGCACGGCGCGCACCGCACGGTGATATTCGTTCGCGAAACCCCATCGGCGCGCGACTTTTTGTGCTGTCTCGTTGTGTGCGCGGAAAAGGCATGACATAACGTCCGCCGCGAGCGCCGTCACCCGCCCCATCCCACGGTCGGTTTGACGCTGCGGGACCCAAACCTCTTAAGCGTGGAAAAAGAGATATGTCCGACATCAGCAAGGTCTTCGACCTGATCAAGGAACACGACGTCAAGTACGTGGACCTCCGCTTCACCGACCCGCGCGGCAAGCTGCACCACACCGCCCAGCACGTCTCCACCATCGATGAGGACGTGTTCGAGGACGGCATCATGTTCGACGGTTCGTCGATCGCCGGCTGGAAGGCGATCAACGAGTCGGACATGATCCTCCAGCTCGACCCGACCACCGCCGTCATGGACCCGTTCTCGGCCCAGCCGACGCTGAACATCCTCTGCGACGTGTACGAGCCGTCGACCGGCCAGCCCTACGCCCGCTGCCCGCGCGGCATCGCGAAGGCCGCCGAGAAGTACATGGCGTCGGCCGGCATCGGCGACACCGCCTTCTTCGGCCCGGAAGCCGAGTTCTTCGTCTTCGACGACGTCAAGTTCAAGGTCGAGATGAACAAGGTCTCCTACGAGTTCGACTCGGAGGAAGGCCCGTACACCTCGGACAAGGACTATGAGGACGGCAACCTGGCGCACCGTCCGGGCGTCAAGGGCGGCTACTTCCCGGTCGCTCCGGTCGACAGCGGCTCGGACCTGCGCGCCGAGATGCTGAGCGTCCTGGCCGAAATGGGCGTCCCGGTCGAGAAGCACCACCACGAGGTGGCCGCCTCGCAGCACGAGCTGGGCATCAAGTTCGACACGCTGGTCCGCACCGGCGACAACATGCAGTACTACAAGTACGTCGTGCACAACGTCGCGCACGCGTACGGCAAGACCGCGACCTTCATGCCGAAGCCGGTCTTCGGCGACAATGGTTCGGGCATGCACTGCCACCAGTCGATCTGGAAGGAAGGCCAGCCGCTGTTCGCCGGCAACCAGTACGCCGACCTGTCGGAGATGGCGCTGTACTACATCGGCGGCATCATCAAGCACGCCAAGGCGCTGAACGCCTTCACCAACCCGTCGACCAACTCCTACAAGCGTCTGGTCCCGGGCTATGAGGCCCCGGTTCTGCTGGCCTACTCGGCCCGCAACCGCTCGGCGTCCTGCCGCATCCCGTACGTTGCTTCGCCGAAGGGCAAGCGCGTCGAGGTCCGCTTCCCCGACCCGTCGGCCAACCCGTACCTGGCCTTCGCCGCCATGCTGATGGCCGGCCTCGATGGCATCCAGAACAAGATCCATCCGGGCGACGCCATGGACAAGAACCTGTACGACCTGCCGGCCGAAGAGCTGGCCAAGGTTCCGACGGTTTGCGGCTCGCTGCGCGAGGCCCTGGACAGCCTGAAGGCCGACAGCGCCTTCCTGCAGAAGGGCGACGTGTTCACCAAGGACATGATCGAGTCCTACATCGAGCTGCGCACCGAGGAGCTGCTGGCCTTCGAGACCATGCCGCACCCGATCGAGTACAAGATGTACTACTCGGTCTGATATCGGACCGCCGGCGGTTCCGCCCTGCCCTTGCGGCGCGGCGGAATCGTGGCGGGCCAGCCGGGAAAGCCCCGTCGGCAGCGATGCCGGCGGGGCTTTTTCTTTGCTGCGGTCTCTTGATATCCGCCGCCGCCCCCTCACTTACCATCCCAGTGGATGGTACAGAGATGGGAATAGGATGGCCGAGGTTCGCCCAAAGGCTACGGACAGCGAAAAGATCACGATCAACCTCGGCTATGTCGATCTCGGCCACGTCGACCTGCTGGTGCAGGAGGGATTCTACTCCAACCGCACCGACTTCATCCGGACGGCCATCCGCAACCAGATCGACCGGCACGGCGATGTCGTCCGGCAGGCGGTGGCGCGCAAGAGCGTCGACCTTGGCCTGCGGCACTACACCCGCGCCGACCTTGAGGCCGCGCAGGACGCTGGGGAAATGTTGCACATCCGCGTCCTCGGCCTCGCCACCATCGCACCGGACGTCACCCCCGAACTCGCCCGCGCGACCATCGCTTCGGTCGCCGTGCTGGGGGCGCTCCACGCCAGCCCCGCGGTCAAGGCGGCGCTCGCCGACCGCATGCGCTGATACAGCACGGAAAGCACAGCACCATGATGCCCAAGATGCCCCCCGAGATGGCCGAGGCCACCCGCCTGACCCGCGCCGGACGGCTCGCCGAAGCGACATCGCTCATTCAGCGCCTGTTGCGGGGCGGACAGCCGAATGCCCAGCCATCTCCGGACCGCACGTCCTCCCCACCCACCGTCGACGCGGAGGCCGTCACCATCGACGTGACCGAACCGGCCTCAAATCCGGAACCGCGCCGACCCGGCCTGAAGGACATTCTGCGCGACCTCGTCGCCCGCGTGGCACCCTCCAGCCGCGAGCAGCGGGAAACCCCGCATACGCATACGCCCCAGCCCGGCGCTGGCGCCTTCCTGGCCGCCACATTCACGAACGAGGCCGGAACCCGGGGCTACAAGCTGTACATCCCCGCCAATCACAGCGGCCGGCCGCTTCCGCTGGTGGTCATGCTGCATGGCTGCACGCAGTCGCCGGACGATTTCGCCGCCGGGACGCGCATGAACAGCCTTGCCGAAGAGTATGGTTGCATCATCGCCTACCCCTCGCAGGCGCAGAAATTCAATCCGCAGAAATGCTGGAACTGGTTCAGCGCCGATCACCAGAAACGCGACCTCGGCGAGCCCTCGCTGATCGCTGGGATCACGCGCCGGATCATGCAGGAACATCCGGTGGACCCGGACCGGATCTATGTGGCCGGACTGTCGGCCGGCGGCGCGATCGCGGCCATCATGGGCGCCACCTACCCGGACCTCTACGCGGCGGTCGGCGTCCATTCCGGCCTGCCGGTTGGGTCAGCCACCGGCATCCCGTCCGCCCTCGCGGCGATGAAGCGGGGCGCGTCTCCGGCCGTTCGCCGGATCCGCGGGCCGGCCGTGCCGACCATCGTCTTCCACGGCGACCAGGACAGCACCGTCCATCCCAGCAATGGCGACAGCGTCACCGCCCAGGCCTTGGCCTCGGCCAAGGGTCTGACCGCCACGGTGGAAAGCGGGCAGGCGCCGGGCGGCCACCGCTTCACCCGCACCGTCCACGCGACTTCCGCCGGGTCGGCGGTTTGCGAGCAATGGGTCGTCCACGGCAGCGGCCACGCCTGGTCCGGCGGCAGCCCGGCCGGGTCCTACACCGACCCCCAGGGTCCGGACGCCGCGCGGGAGATGCTGCGCTTCTTCCTGCAGCACGCGCGGACCGAAGCCGGCCGGCCGCAGTGAACAGCTTTTGACCGCCCCCTTTTCGGGCCACCCGTGCCATACTCCCCAGCGCTCCCGATCTCCTTTGCCATGTCCATGCGCTTCGTCACCCTCCTCATCGCCGGCCTTCTGATCCCCTCGGCCGTGAACGCCGCGAACGTCTCGTCCGGTCAGGCCGAGGCGAAGGAGGCCGCACGGTCGCTGGGGAACTGCACGCCGGCCAAGGTGGAGGTGATGCGCTACGCGGTCGGGCGGGAAGGCTCGTCGGTCTTCAAGGTGAACTGCACGGAGGACAAGGAGGCCTTCGTGCTGGTGCAGTGCCGCTCGCGGATTTGCACGCTGTTGCGCTGATTCACATCTTTTTAACGACGCCCCTCTGGAATCGGTGCGGCGAGACGTGGAATGGAACGGTCATGAAGCAGATTGTCGCGACGGCGGCCCTGATCCTTGCGGTGCTGCCGCTGGGGGGATGTCTGGTCGCGCCGGCGACCATGGCCGTGGTCAGTGCCGGGGCCGAACTGACGTCCCTGACCAGCACGAAGAAGACGCTGGAGGACCACGTCGTCTCGGCCGCCACGGGCAAGGACTGCTCGACCGTCAGCTTTTCCGAGACCGGCCAATACTGCCCGGAGAAGGTGACCGTGGACCGTTCCAAGGTCTATTGCTACCGCACCCTGGCCGATGTGGACTGTCACCACATCCCTGATCCGTACAAGAACGGCTACACCGCTCTGGCCAGCCCGCCCCCGGACATCAAGCCGGTGCCGAAGGCCAAAGGCTGGTTCGACGACTGATCGTCGGGCGTATTTCCCTCACCGGATCTTCTTCGCCACGAAGGCCTTGGCGATGGTCATCATCGCCTTCTCGTGGGTGACGCCCTGCGGCGCCCCGCCGGATGCCGGCACCGTCATGGTCGCCGACCGCATGGCGCCGGGGCGCGGTGGAGCGGTGCGGGATTGCGGCGCGTCCTCGTCCGGGTCGCGGCCCAGGCGGCTCAGAACGCTCGCCAGAGCCTCCTTGCTGAGGGCCGCGTCCGGAGCGGCGCGCCCCCGGCCGGGTCCGGCCGACATCGACGGCGCCCGGCCGCCCCCACCGCTCCCCTGCCGGGCGCCGCGCTCCACGGCGGCCGCGGCGATGGCCTTCAGGAAAGGCTGCGAAATGCCGAGCAGCAGTTGCGGATCCTCGACCGCCCAAGCCATCAGCAGCTTCTGCGCGGTGGCCCGGCTGCCCTTGGCCGCCATCAGCGCGTCGCGCACCTTGCCGTCCACATAGGAATTGCCCATAGCCCGCGCGCCTCCGCTTGCCGCGGACCCGCTCCGCAGCCTTTGCCGACTGTCGGACCGCACGGGTTAACAAAGGGTTGCACAACCCGCGCACCGTGCCAACGAGGGCGCTTCCGGACGGCAGCACGGTTGCGCGGCGGGCCGCCGATGGTGGATAGTGGCCACATGCTCATCGAGACCTTCGCCGACCTGATCTGCCCATGGTGTTACATCGGCAAGCGCCGCCTTGCGCGCGCGCTGGCGGATCGGCCGCGCCTGCGGGCGGAGCTTCGCTGGCAGCCTTTCCAATTGAACCCGGACATGCCGGCGGGGGGCATGGAGCGCAGCGCCTATCTGGCGGCGAAGTTCGGCGGGGTCGAGCGCGCCCGGCAAATCCACCTCGTGGTGGAGGAAACGGCGGAGCGCGACGGATTGCCGCTGCGGCTGGACCGGGTACGGCGCACGCCGAACAGCTTCGACGGGCATCGGCTGATCCGCATCGCGGCGCGGAGCGGGCTGGGAGACCCCATGGCGGACGCTCTGTTCCACGCTTATTTCGTGGATGGGCTGGACATTGGCGACCGCGACACGCTGGCGGCGACGGCGGCAAATCTGGGCTTCGACTTCCGGGAAATCAGGGAGTTGCTCGACACGGACGCGGAGGCTGCGGCGGTCCAGGGCGCCGACGCAATGGCCCGGCAGCTCGGGCTTCAGGCGGTGCCCTGCTACATCTTCGACCGGCGCTACGCCCTGTCGGGCGCGCAGGAACCGGCCAGCTTCCTCCCGCTCCTCGACCTCGCGGTCGATGAGATGGAAGGCGTGACGGTCGCGGCCGATTGACGGTTCAGAATGACGATTCACGGCCCATGATCCGCGTCACCCACCGCATCAGCCTGGACGAAAGCGAGATCGTCGAGAGCTTCGTCCGCGCCTCCGGCCCCGGCGGGCAGCACGTCAACAAGACGGAAAGCGCGGTGCAGCTCCGCTTCGACGTGCGGCGCTCGCCCAACCTGCCGGACGACGTGCGCCACCGGCTGGAGCGGCTGGCGGGAAGCCGGCTGACCCTGGATGGCGTGCTGATCCTGGTGGCCGACCGCCACCGGACCCAGCAGCGCAACCGGCAGGACGCGCTGGAGCGGCTGATCGACCTGATCCGCGAGGCGGCGATCCCGCCGACCCCGCGCCGCCCGACCAAGCCGACCCTCGGCTCCAAGCGTCGCCGCCTGGAGGCCAAGGGCCAGCGGTCGGCCATCAAGCGGCTCCGCTCCGGCAAGCCGGACGACTAAGCCGGACTTATGGTACCGGATCAGCGGCGGTTGCGGTTCAGCGAGATCATGCTGCCATTGTCGTGATACTCCGGCAGGGCGGCGAACTGCTCCTTGGTCAGCTGGGTTGCCACGATGGCGTCCCGCTCGCGGGAATAGCGGACGTTGTTGATGTCGAGCGCCCGGTTCTGGGAACCAACGCCGAAGATACCGCCGCTGGACACGACCAGCTGGCTCGGACGGTTGTTGCGGTTCATCAACACGTCCTCGACTTCGCCGACCTTCTGTCCGTCATAGGCGACCACGGTCTTGCCCAGCATGGCCTGCGGCTCCAGCCGCGAGGCCGTCTGCAGGGATTGTTCGGAAATGGGCCGGTTTGCCTGCTGGTCGGACCCGCCGAACCAATTGCCCATTTCGGCGCAGCCACCCAGGGACAGCAGGGCGACGGCCGAAAACACCGGAATCGCGATCTTGCGCATAACGCCCTCCGCATAAAGCGATAACCACAGCGGAGAAAACAGCCCAATAGCCCCAAACGTCACGGGGGCACCGGTAAGTCCCGGAAGCGAGGCGGGAACGGCACCGGGAACGGCGCTGTTCTGCTGGGGCACCCCACGCCGGAGACGCCGCAGCCCATGGCCGAGGACACCGTACGCCAACTCCAGGCCCGCCCCATCCCGGTCCCGAAGGCCGCCCCGCCCACCTCCACCCAGACGATGCTGCTGGTGATCACGCTGGTGGTGGCGACGCTGTATCTGGGCAGCGACATTCTGGTCCCCATGGCGCTGGCCGCGCTGCTGAGCTTCGTGCTGACCCCCATCGTCAGCCGGCTGGAGCGGTTGCGTCTGGGCCGCGTGCCGTCGGTTTTGCTCGTGGTTCTGCTGGTCTTCGCGGGCATCGCGGGCTTCGCCACAGTGGTCGGCACGCAGATCGCCGATCTTGCCGACAACCTGCCGACCTACCAGCGCAACATCCACACCAAGATCGAATCGCTGCGCGCCACCGCCTCCCAAGCCGGTAACGGCGGCGTTGTCAAGCAGGCGACCGAGGCCTTCCGCGACCTGCGGCAAGAGCTGGAGCAGGCGACCAACCAGCAGCCGGACCAGCAGCCCCAACAAGGACAATCCCAAGGCCAACCCCAGGGCCAAGCCAGTTCCCCCGCCCAGCCGGCGCGCCCGGCGGCGACGGCCAACCCGCCGCCCGCCGCTCAGCCGCCCGCTGCCGAGCGCGAACCTGTTCCCGTCCGCATCGAGCAGCCCCAGTCCAGTGCTCTGGAGATCGCCCGCAACGTGCTCGGCCCCGCGCTGGCGCCCTTCGCCACCGCGGGGATGGTGCTGGTCTTCACCATCTTCATGCTGTTGCAGCGGGAGGACCTGCGCGACCGCATGATCCGGCTGGCCGGCTCCGGCGACCTCAGCCGCACGACCGAGGCGATGAACGACGCCGGCAACCGGGTCAGCCGCTACCTGCTGATGCAGGTGGTGGTGAACGTCACCTACGGCATCCCCATCGGCGTTGGGCTGTGGCTGCTGGGCGTGCCGAACCCGCTGCTGTGGGGGCTGCTGGCGACGGTGCTGCGCTTCATCCCCTTCCTGGGGCCGGTGATCTCCGCATCCTTCCCGATCCTGCTGTCCTTCGCGGTGGACACCGGCTGGACCCTGCCGCTGCTGTGCATCGCCCTGTTCGTGGTGGTGGAGCTGTTCTCCAACAATGTGGTGGAGCCCTGGCTCTACGGCTCCGCCACCGGCCTGTCGTCGCTGGCGATCATCGTGGCGGCGGTGTTCTGGACCGCGCTGTGGGGGCCGGTCGGCCTGCTGCTGGCGACGCCGCTGACCGTCTGCCTCGTCGTGCTGGGCCGGCACGTCCCTCAGCTTCACTTCCTGGAGGTCATGCTGGGCGACCGTCAGGTTCTGCCCGACGAGGCCAAGCTGTACCAGCGCCTGCTCGCCCGCGACCCCATCGAGGCCGCCGAGATCGCCGAGGCCCGCCTGACCGACGCCCCCCTGCACGAGGTCGGCCAAGGCCTTCTGCTGCCCGCCCTCTCCCTGGCCGAACAGGACCGCTCGCGCGGCACCCTCACCCCCGAAGGTCGTCAAGCGGTGGCCGAGGGCATGGCGACCCTGCTGGACGAACTGTCCGAGACCACCCCCGGCAAGCCGGAAGAATCCCCGGCGGAAGCCGCCCCCCTGATCCTCTGCGTCGGCGCCCGCAACAACCTGGACGAGGCCGCCGCCGGCCTGCTCGCCACCCTGGTCCGCCCGCGCGGTGCCCGCGCCGACGTGCTGTCCTGCGAGAAGGTCTCCGCCCGCGCCATCGCCAGTCTGGGCACGGCGGGCGTGTCCGCCGTGGCCCTGTCCTACCTGAACCCCTCCGCCCTGCCCCACGCCCGCCGCATGGTGCGCCGCCTGCGCCTGCATTTCGGCCCGAAGGTGCCCATCCTGCTGTGCCTGTGGAGCGCCGACCCCGAAGCCGACGCCCCCGAACGCGCCACCGCCGAAACCGCCGCCGACCGCGTCGCCACCAGCCTGACCGGCGCCGTGGGTCATCTGGAGGATTTGGGCGTCCTGACTGTGGAACAGCGGGCGGAAGCGGAACGCAAGACCGCTTGAGCGGGGGCCGAACGAAACACCGTGAAACGCTGTGCGACGTTTGGCTCCGCTTCTCCTCATAGCTGCACGATTCGACCTATGAGAAAAGCGCCACCGCTTCGACGGTCTCCGCAACGCCGCCCCAATCCTGCCCGTTGGGGCGCAAGTGAACGAAAGTGAAAATCCCGAGTATTCCGATCGGCCAATTGACCGCCCGGACCCGGACGGAGTATCGCCCTTCCTTCAGGACAGCGATGCGAGTCTTTGTGGTGAATTCGGTTCCGAACGGCTTCGACGCGGCGACGCTGCCTGACGAGCGGCGTTTTCAACTGCTTGTCGACAGTGTGCGCGACTACGCCATCTACATGCTCGACACCCAGGGGGTGGTGAGCAGCTGGAACGCGGGCGCGCAGCGGTTCAAGGGGTACAGCGCCAGCGAGATCATCGGGCAGAACTACGCCCGCTTTTACACGGAGGAGGACCGGCAGGCGGGCGTGCCGCAGAGAAACCTCGTCATTGCCGCCACCGAAGGACGGTACGAGACGGAAGGCTGGCGGGTCCGCAAGGACGGAACCCGTTTCTGGGCCAGCATCGTCATCGACGCCATCCGCGACGAGCATGGCGCGTTGCTCGGCTTCGGCAAGGTCACGCGCGACATCTCAGACCGCAAGGCCGCGCAGGAAGCGCTGCGGCAGAGCGAGGAGCGCTTCCGGCTGCTGGTCCAGGGCGTGACCGACTACGCCATCTTCATGCTCGACACCTCTGGACACGTCACCAACTGGAACGCGGGTGCCCAGCGGATGAAGGGCTATTCCGCCGACGAGATCATCGGCGAGCACTTCTCCCGCTTCTACACCGACGAGGATCGGGCCGCCGACGTGCCGGGCCGGGCGCTGCGGACCGCGGAACGGGAGGGCAAGTTCGAGACGGAAGGCTGGCGGGTCCGCAAGGACGGAACCCGCTTCTGGGCCAGCGTCGTCATCGACGCCATCCGCGACAACCACGGCGTGCTGGTCGGCTTCGGCAAAGTCACGCGCGATATCACCGAGCGGCGCGAGGCGCAGATCGCTCTGGACGAGGCGCGGCAGGCGCTGTTCCAGGCACAGAAAATGGAGGCGGTCGGCCAGCTCACCGGCGGGATCGCGCACGACTTCAACAACCTGCTGCAAGCCATCGGCGGCAGCCTGGAACTGCTTGAGCGACGGCTCGCCGCCGGGCGGACCGACGTGGAGGCCTATCTCGCGGCGACCCGTACCGCCGTGGACCGCGCCGCGGCGCTGACGCAGCGCCTTCTCGCCTTCTCCCGCCGGCAGCCGCTGAAGCCCGCGCCGACCGACCTCAACGCGCTGGTGACCGGAATGCGCGACCTGATCCACCGGTCAGTCGGCGAGGCCATCCAGGTTGAGCTGATCCTGCCCGACGGGCTGTGGCCCGTCCGGGTGGACGCCAACCAGCTTGAGAACGCGTTGCTGAACCTGACCATCAACGCCCGCGACGCCATGCCCGGCGGCGGCCGGCTGACCATCGAGACCCGCAACGTCCAGCTGGACAAGGCCGCGGTCAATGGAATGCCCGCCCTGAAGCCCGGCGACCACGTCCGGCTCACCGTCACCGACACCGGTGCCGGCATGCCGCCGGACGTTGTGGCACGGGCCTTTGAACCCTTCTTCACGACCAAGCCCATCGGCCAGGGCACGGGCCTGGGGCTGAGCCAGATCTACGGCTTCGTCCACCAGTCCGGCGGCGACGTCCACATCGGCTGCGCGGTCGGCCGGGGCACGTCGGTCACGCTTCACCTACCCCGTTACCATGGGGATGTGGCGGCGGAAAAGACGCCGTCCACGCCGGTGGACGAGGCGCCGCAACCCTCGGCCCACGGCACCGTGCTGGTGGTAGAGGACGAGGCGATCGTCCGCATGCTGCTGGTGGACGCCCTGCGGGAGGACGGCTACACCGTGCTGGAGGCGGAGGACGGCACCGCCGCCGCCTCAGTCCTCGCGTCGGCGGAGCGGATCGACTTGCTGGCGACCGACGTCGGCCTGCCGGGGATCAATGGCCGCCAGCTCGCCGAGATGGCCCGCGCGGCGCGGCCGGACCTGAAGGTGCTGTTCCTCACCGGATACGCCTACAACGCCGCCCTGGGGCCGGACGCCTTGGGGCCGGGGACGCAACTCCTCGGCAAGCCCGTGCACATCGACTCCTTCCTGGCCACGGTGAACGCCATGATGCGCGCGGGCTGAGGCGGCCGCTCCGGCCGGCATTGCGCCCTGCGCGATCGGATGAATTCCCCTCACCCGAACACGCGCCATACTCGTTTGCCGACGCGCCGGCACAGGCTCGACAGTGGGGCATCCGCAATCGAGAAAACGGAGTGTCCCATGTCGAATCCCGTACTTTGCGAAATTGCCGGGGGGATTGCCACCCTCACCCTGAACCGGCCGGAGAAGCTGAACGCCATCAACACCGCGCTGGCGAACGCCATGCTCGGCGCGCTGGACGCGCTGGAGGGGGACGACGCGGTGCGGGCCGTGATCCTGACCGGGGCCGGGGAGCGGGCCTTCTCGGCGGGGGCCGACATTGCGGAGTTCTCGCAGGCCGTGCGGCAGGGGCCGGGGGCGGCGGTGCGGGCGTTCCGGCCGGGGCAGACGCTGTGCGCGCGGATCGAGGCCTTTCCGAAGCCCGTCATCGCCGCCGTCAACGGCCTCGCCTTCGGCGGCGGGTGCGAGGTGCTGGAGGCCTCTCATCTGGCGGTCGCCAGCGAGCGGGCGCTGTTTTCCAAGGCGGAGATCAAGCTCGGCATGATGCCGACCTTCGGGGGGACGCAGCGGCTGCCGCGCAATGTCGGGCGGAAGCGGGCTCTGGAATGGCTGCTGACCGGGGACAGCTTCACCGCCGCCATGGCGCTGGAGATGGGGCTGGTGAACCGGGTGGTGGAGCATGGCTCCGTGATGCCGGCAGCGCTGGAACTGGCGGGGCGGATCGTGCGGCACTCGCCGGCGGCGGTCGCGGGGATCCTCGGGGCAGCCACGCGGGGGCTGAACATGACCATCGGCGAAGGGCTGATGGCGGAAACGGAGCAGTTCGCAAAGCTGGCGCCGGGGGCGGAGTTGCGCGACGGGCTGGAGGCTTGGTTGATGCGGCGGTGAAGGCCTTCGCCGGATTTCGGTTTGCGTGTCGGGGGGTGGGTGTGCAGGATGCGGGGTGGTTGTGGATTGCACCCCTCCCCCGTCTTTGGGGCCGGGGCTTTTGGTGTGGATGGAATGACGAACAGCGACTCCCAGTCCCCGGACACCGTGTCCTCGAACGGCGAATCCCTGGAGAACCGGCGCAAGCGGCTGCGCTTCCGGTCCTGGCACCGCGGCATGCGGGAAATGGACCTGCTGATCGGCAGCTTCGCCGACGCCCATGTGCCGGGTTTCGACCACGCGCAGCTCGACCGTTACGAGGCGCTCCTGGAACTCAGCGATCCCGATCTCTATAACTGGTACGCTGGTCGCGAACCGGTTCCGGCCGAGCATGACACCGACGTGATGCGGCTGTTGACTCAGTTCCGTTACACGCCCCGTCAGGGATCCTGAGGCTCCATCCTTGGTCAGTTTCGAACAGTTGCAACCCGGCCGCGCCGGCCGCCTGCTGGTTGGCGGCGCGCCCGATGGCCATGACGCCCGCGTGCTCGCCGACCTCGCCAAGCGGGCGGGGGCGGCCGGCGTGCTGCATGTGGCGCTGGACGACACGCGCGCCGCCCAACTGGCGGAGGCGCTGGCCTTCTTCGCGCCGTCGCTGGAGGTGCTGGTCTTCCCGGCCTGGGACTGCCTGCCCTACGACCGCGTGTCGCCCAACGGCGGGATCGTCGCCAAGCGCATCGACACGCTGACCCGGCTGATGGCGCGCAAGGCCGACGCGGGGCCGCTGGTCGTGCTGACCACCGTCAACGCCGTGGTGCAGAAGGTGCCGCCGCGCACGGCCTTCCGCAACGCGGTCTTCTCCGCCAAGGTGCGCGACCGCATCGACTTGGAGAAGCTGCAGCGCTATCTGGCCGACAACGGCTACACCCGCGCCCAGACGGTGCGCGAGCCCGGCGAATTCGCCATCCGCGGCGGCATCGTCGACCTGTTCCCGCCGGGCACGGAGGAGCCGTTGCGGCTCGACCTGTTCGGGGACGAGTTGGAGGCCGTGCGCAGCTTCGACCCCATGTCGCAGCGCACCACCGACAAGCGGGACGGCATCGACCTGAAGCCGATGTCGGAGGTCTTCCTGGACGAGGCGAGCATCGCCCGCTTCCGGTCCGGCTACCGCGAGCTGTTCGGCGCGGTCACCGACGACGACCCGCTCTACGAGGCGATCAGCGCCGGGCGCAAATACGGCGGCATGGAGCATTGGCTGCCCCTGTTCCACGAGAGCATGGACGCGCTGCCGGACTACATGCCCAAGGCCTTCCTGTCGCTGGACCATCAGGCGACGGAGTCGCGCGATTCGCGCATCGCGCAGATCGTGGATTTCCACGCCTCGCGCGACAGCATGATGGTGATCGAGAAGCGGACGGGCTCCCCCGTCTACAAGCCGGTGCCGGTCGCGGCGATGTTCCTCGACGCGCAAGCCTGGGACGACATGGCGGCGGCGCGCGCGGTGGCGCAGTTGCAGCCCTTCGGGACTCCGCCGGGCATCAAGGGGACGGTGGACGCAGGCGGGCGGCGCGGCCACGACTTCGCGGAGGAGCGGGCGCGGCCGGACGTCAACGTCTTCGACGCGGTGAAGGACCACATCCGCGCGCTGCGCGCCGACGGGCGGCGGGTTCTGGTCGCCGGCTATTCGGCGGGCTCGCGCGACCGGCTGATGACCGTGCTGGGCGACCACGGCATTCCGGGGCTGGAGCCGGCGGACACCATCGAGGACGTGCGCCGCTTCGACCGGAACATCATCGGCATGATCGTTCTGGGGATGGAGCACGGCTTCACCTCCGCCGACCTCGCGGTCATCACCGAGCAGGACATCCTCGGCGACCGGCTCGTGCGGCCGGTGGCGAAGAAGAAGCGCAAGGCCGCGAACTTCATCGCCGAATACACCGCGCTCGCGTCGGGCGACCTCGTGGTCCACATGGACCACGGCATCGGGCGCTACGACGGGCTGGAGACGCTGGAGGTCTCCGGCGCGCCGCACGATTGCCTGCGGCTGATCTACGAGGGTGGCGACAAGCTCTACGTCCCGGTCGAGAACATCGAGGTGCTGACCCGCTACGGGTCGGAGGACGCGCACGCGCAGCTCGACAAGCTGGGCGGGGCCGGCTGGCAGGGGCGCAAGGCCCGCGTCAAGAAGCGCCTGAAGGACATGGCCGAGGCGCTGCTGAAGATCGCCGCCGAACGCATGCTGAAGAAGGCCGACCCGGTCTACACGCCGGAGGGCGTCTATCAGGAATTCGCCGCGCGCTTCCCCTACCCCGAGACCGACGACCAGCTGAAGGCCATCGAGGAGGTGTTCACCGACCTCGGCTCCGGCCGGCCGATGGACCGGCTGGTCTGCGGCGACGTGGGCTTCGGCAAGACGGAGGTGGCGCTGCGCGCCGCGTTCCTGGTCGCGATGAGTGGGCAGCAGGTCGCCGTGGTGGTCCCGACGACCCTGCTGGCGCGGCAGCACTTCAAGACCTTCACGACGCGCTTCGCCGGCCTGCCGTTGCGTGTGGTGCAGCTCTCCCGCATGGTCACCGCCAAGGAACAGACCAAGGTCAAGCAGGAGCTGACGGAGGGCACCGCCGACATCGTCATCGGCACCCACGCGCTGCTGGGCAAGGGCGTGGCCTTCAAACAGCTCGGCATGGTCATCGTGGACGAGGAGCAGCATTTCGGCGTGAAGCAGAAGGAGCGGCTGAAGGAACTGCGCGCCGACGTGCACGTCCTGACGCTGACCGCCACGCCGATCCCGCGCACGCTGCAAATGGCGCTGTCCGGCGTGCGGGAGCTGTCGCTGATCGCCACGCCGCCGGTGGACCGGCTGGCCGTGCGGACCTTCGTGCTGCCCTACGACCCCGTGGTGGTGCGCGAGGCGATCCTGCGCGAGCACTATCGCGGCGGCCAGACCTTCTACGTCTGCCCGCGCGTGGAGGACCTGCCGAAGGTCGCCGAGCGGGTGCGCGAACTGGTGCCGGAGGTTAAGGTCGTCACCGCCCACGGCCAGATGGCCGCCAGCGAGCTGGAAGACGTGATGACCGCCTTCGACGAAGGCAAGTTCGAGGTGCTGCTCGCCACCAACATCATCGAAAGCGGCATCGACATCCCCAACGCCAACACGCTGATCGTGCACCGGGCGGACATGTTCGGCCTGGCACAGCTCTACCAGATCCGCGGGCGCGTCGGGCGGTCGAAGGTGCGCGGCTACGCCTACCTGACCTACGCGCCGAACAAGCCGCTGACCGGCACGGCGCAGCAGCGGCTGCACGTCATCGAGACGCTGGACAGCCTGGGCGCCGGCTTCCAGCTCGCCAGCCACGACATGGACATCCGCGGCGCCGGCAACCTGCTGGGCGAGGAGCAGTCGGGCCACGTCAAGGAGGTCGGCGTGGAACTCTACCAGCACATGCTGGAAGAGGCCGTCGCGAACGCGCGCGCCAGCATGGACGGACAGGTGCCGAGCGGGGCGGAGGACCAGCAGGCCTGGACGCCGCAGATCAACCTGGGCACGCCCGTGCTGATCCCGGAGGAGTATGTCCCCGACCTGACGGTGCGCCTGTCGCTCTACCGCCGCATCGCGGAGCTGGTGGACCGGGCGGAGGTGGACGGCTTCGCGGCGGAGCTGATCGACCGCTTCGGCAAGCTGCCGGGCGAGGTGGAAAACCTGCTGGACGTAGTGACCATCAAGCAGCTCTGCCGGCAGGCCGGTGTGGAGCGGGTGGACGCGGGGCCGAAGGGTGCCGTGCTGACCTTCCGCAACAACACGTATGCGGAGCCCGCCAAGCTGCTGACCTACATCAGCCAGCAGTTGAGCCTGATGAAGCTGCGCCCCGACCACAAGCTGGTCTACACCCGCGAGTGGACCGACGAGGCCCAGCGGGTGCGCGGCGTGAACCGGCTGATGCAGGACTTGGCGCAGATGGCCACGGGCGGCGCCGTGCCGAAGGGCGAACCGCCGCCCCCGCCGCCGCCCCCGCCCCCGCCGCGTCCCAGCGCGCTGAAGGTCGGCTCCAAGTTCGGGAAGAACATCCCCGCGCGTCCCTTCGGGCGGCGCTAGGGTATGGGCAGCGGAATCGCGAAGGCGCTGGCGCTTGGCGACCGGCGCACCATCGGCGACGCGCCGACGGTGGCCGACGCCGTGGTCGCCGACCCGGCACGCCTGCCGGAGCTGGTGGGTTGCCTGTTCCACGAGGACGCGGGCGTGCGCATGCGCGCCGCCGACGCGCTGGAGCGGGTGTCGCGCGTCGATGCCCGGCCGCTGGACGCCTTCGCCGGGCGTCTGCTGACCGACGCCGCGGCCATCGAGCAGGCGGAGGTGCGCTGGCACCTCGCGCAAATCCTTCCCCGCCTGACGCTGACCGACGAACAGCGGGCGCGCACGGTCGCGCTGCTGGGCGCGTGGTTCGAAAACAGCGCCAGCCGCATCGTCCAGACCTCCGCGCTTCAGGCGATGGTCGATCTGGCGGCGCAGGACAGCGCGTTGCGGCCGGTGGCGGCGGACATGCTGGGCCGGGCCATGCGCTCCGGCGTGCCGTCGCTGGCCGCCAGGGCGCGGCGCATCCTGAAACCGTTCGAGGTGGACCGGGCGACGCTGGACGCCGCCCTGCTGCCGGAGACGAAGCCGTTGACCCTGTCGGTGCTGCCGGACCGGCTGGCCGTCGCGCGGCTGGCGCCGGGGGATGGAATGCCGGGCTGGCTCGACTGGACCGACCCGCTGGTCAGCGCCACCCGCACCGGCGAGGAACTGTCCATCCTCTGCCGCGAAGACCGTGTGCCGGAAGGCGTGAAGGCCGAGCGCGGCTGGCGGGCCTTCAAGGTGGAAGGCCCCCTGGACTTCAGCCTGTTCGGCATCCTTGCGAGGATCGCCGTGCCACTGGCACAGGCGCGGATTTCGATCTTCGCGATGTCGACCTACGACACCGATTACGTGCTGGTGCGGGCGGAGGATCTGACGCGGGCCTCCGAGGTCTTGAAGGGAATCTGCACGGTCGTCGAAAAGACGCCGTAAGCCACCCTACGGATTTTTCGGCTTCCGCTGGTGCAGCACGCGTCCGCCGGACTGGTCGACCGCATTCATCTGCGTCACCAAGCGCTCGACGATCTGCAGGGCGAGGTGGTGCATGCGCTGCGCCTCGTCCGCAACATCGAGGTTGCGGTGTGCGGCCGCGGCATCCTCAAGCGCCGCTTCGGCCTCCTCGATCCGGAGCACGCCTTTTTCGACAAGGGCAATCAAAAGCGACTCGCAAATCGAGAGGGCAGCCATCCCCGCTGCGTCCCGCTGAGCAGCCATGTCACGCCACCACCCGCTGATCTCCAGACCTTGTCCCTTCGCCCGTGCCTTCACATAGCTCGCCGCGAACTGTGCCACCAACAGTTTACGGCTGTGACATCTCCCCCGTTCCGCAAAAAATCTTATTCCACTTAACCTATGTTATAGAACGAATTGGCCATTCGCCTAATCGTGCGTCGCCCCCCGGAATGGGCGTGGCGAAACTTTTGCATTGAAGCGTAAAATGACGCACGACCAAGGGCTGAGAAAAGAATGACGCGCGCTCCAGCCTTTCCACCCTCAACACCTTTGGGTCGCAAACTCGGCAGTTACCTGAACCTGACGGATGAGGAAAGAAATTTTCTCGCCGATCTGGAGCGCAATGTTACGCGCCACTCAGCCAGATCCGATATTTTGCAGCAAGGCGAGCGGTATGGCGCCGTCCGGGTCATGCGCGAAGGGTGGGCTATTCGTCACAAAGCTTTGCCGGACGGGCGCCGCCAAGTCGTGAACTTTGTGCTGCCCGGCGACATCATTGGCTTTTACTGCAACCTGTTCGAGACGGCGGATCACGGCGTCACCACCCTGACCCCGACCGAGGTGGCCTGCTTCCAGGCCGACCGCGTCATCGAGCTGTTCAAGCGCTTTCCGCGTCTGGCGGCGGCGCTCGCCTGGTCCGGCGCCAAGGAAGAAGCGATCATCGCCGAACGCCTGCTGAGCGTCGGCCGCCGCACGGCTCTGGAACGGACGGCGCACCTGATCGTCGAACTGCTTCGGCGGCTGAGCCTCGTGAACCTCGTCGAGGAAGGCCGCTTCACCCTGCCCGTGACGCAGGAAATCCTGGCGGACGCGCTGGGCCTGAGCATCGTCCACGTCAACCGGACCTTGCGCCGTCTGCGCGACATCGGCCTGATCGAACTGACCGGGCAGCAAATCCAGGTTCACGACATCAAGCAACTGTCGTCGGTCGGCCAGTTCGACGAGGTGTACCTGCATTTGACCCGTGCCCCCAAGCGTCTGGAAATCGCGCTGGACGCCCCGCCCGACCGCACGCGCGCGGACTCCTGATTAACCTAGGACAATGCGACGATGCAGCCGGCCACGCTACAGTTGCGCCGGCTCCGATGCGTGGGAGCATTCCCTGCCCCGAAAGACCGACGACCATGTCTCAGGCCCGTTCCGATGACCAGAGCACCGGGCAGATCACCGGCGCCGGCGCGTTGACCGTCGCCCTTCTTGAGGACGACGGTGTGCTCTGCCTGTCCAACGAAATGGCCTTGGAGGACCACAATCTTCGGCTCGTCTCCGGCAGCAGTCCGGCGGCGTTGCTGGACGCTCTGCGCGGCGTCGATTGCCGTCCCGACATCGTGGTCGCCGACTTCCACCTGGGCAAGCGCGAGAAGGCGCCGGTGCTGGTGCGGGAGTTGCTGACCGCGCTGGGCCGCGACCTGCCGGTCATCATCACCACCGGGGACGAATCCTCCGCGACCATGGCGGTGATCCGGGAGGCCGGCTGGCATTTCCTGGGCAAGCCCTACGCCCCCGAGACGTTGCACTCTCTAATCCTGTCGGTGCTCGGCAGCAGATCGTAAACGAGGCTCACGCCCCGCCCCGCACATCCTCCACCAACGCCTCTAGCCGTTCCACGTCGTGAACGACCAGCGCGTCGGCGCGCCGTTCCACCAGCCCGTCGCGGGCGAGGTCGCTGAGGACGCGGGCGACCGTCTCGCGGGTGGTGCTGACACGGCTGGCGATGTCGGCGTGGACCGGGATGGGGGCGATCACCGCCGCCCGCCCCTCCCGACGGCCGCGCTTGGCGAGGCGCAGCAGTTCGGCGTGGACGCGGTTGTTGGCGCCGAGCGTGGACAGCTCCATCACCCGGTCGGTGGTGATGCGCACCACGCGGCACAGCCGCTTCATCACGGCAAGGGCCAAATCGGGATGACCGGCCACAAGGTTCTGGAAGGGTTTGGGCGCCAGGAAGGCGATCAGGGTCCCGCCCTCCAGCGCGGCGACGGAGGCGGAGCGCGGCAGGCCGTCGATGGCCGCCATCTCGCCCAGGAAGCCGCCGGCCTCGATGTCGTCGAAGCTGATCTCGCGGCCCGTGGCGGAATGGCTCAGCACACGCACCCGGCCTTCCACGATGAAGACCACGTCCCGCGTTTCGCCGAGATGATCGATGATCTGCTCGTTCGCCTGAAAGCGGCGCCAGCGGCACTGGCGCGCCAGCGCCGCGCGCTCCGCCGGGGAGAGCGGGCGCAGCAGCTCGATGCCGTCCAATGAGGTAGCGTGGGGCGACGTGCCATCCGGCGAGGCCTGTCCAACGTCGGCGGTCAAGGCGGGTGTCTCCCTCCGTACAGCCATCCAAACGGATAGGTAGCATAGCGGCGCATGCGCAAAGGGGGAATGGGGTGTGACGAAAGGGGCAAGCTAACGTCCCGTTAACCTTGACGGCGGAGAACGGGGGCCACGCGCACACCGGAACCCGAGAGCCCCGAGAAAGCCCATGTTCTTCACGATCCCCAACGCCAAGCGAGTCGATGCCAACCGTCTGCTGTCGGTGGTCGCCATTCCCTTCGCGGCGGCCGTCGCGATGGCGACGGCGGTGGCCGCCACGGGTGCGGTGACCGACCCGATCGCGGAGGCGGGCGGAGCGATGGCCTTCCTGCTGGGCTTCGTGAAGTTCTGCTATCTGGCCGTCAGCATGGCCCATCTGTCCGGCGCCATCGCCGAGCGCACCACCGGCGGCCTGCCCGCCGGCCTGTGGCTGGACGAGATCGGCGAGACGGAGCCGCTGACCAAGGAAGCCTTCTGGCACGCCTTCCCGAACCATCTGGACGGCGCCGCCATCGCCGGCTGCGTCACGCTGCTCTGCTTCCTGGCGGCGTGATCGTCGGCGGGATTGGGCGGCGCCCGGTCAGCGTGGACTCCTCGACGCGGATGCGGTGCAGGGTCAGCGGCACATTCAGGGCCGAGGCCAGCACCGCAATCCACACCTCCCCGAACACCAGCGGCAAGACGGCCAGTTCCCCGGCCACGACCAGATAATTGGGATGCCGCACCCAGCGGAACGGCCCCCGGCGGACCAGCGGCGCCCCCGGCAAGGTGATGATCCGCGTGGTCCAGAATCGCCCGAGCGTGGCGATCACCCAGACCCGCCCGGCCTGCAAGGCGACGAACAGCGCCAGCAGCCACCCATTCACCGGCGCATCGGCCGGGGTCGTCAGGAACAGCAGCGCCAGCCAGCCCGCGTGCAGGGCGACGAACAGCGGGTAGTGGGCCGCCCCGACCTCCCGCGCGCCCTCGGCCAGCAAACGGCGGGTGTTCCGCCGGGCCAGCGCCAGTTCGGCCAGCCGTTGCGCGGCGACCAGCAGCAGGATGACCTGCGGCCAGCCCACGTCTAAAGCTCCGCCAGCGCCAGGGCGGCGGTGAAGCCGGGTCCGAGCGCGCTCATCAGGTGAAGGCCGCCGGCTCCGGCGGCGATCCGGCGCTCCAGCACGAACATCACGCTGGCGGCGGACATGTTCCCGCAGGCGCGCAGCACCGCCCAGGCGTCGGCCAGCCCGTCGGACACCGGGGCGAACACCTCCTCCAGCGCGTGCAGCACCTTCGCCCCGCCGGGGTGGCAGACCAGCCCGGCGAGGTCGCCGCGCGTCATCCCCTGCCCGTCCAGGAAGGCTTCCAGCACCGGCCCCAGGCGGGCGCGGATCAGCTCCGGGATGTCCTGGCTGAAGACCACGCCGAACCCGTCGTCCTCGACGCGCCAGCCCATCACGTCGCGGGTGGCGGGCCATGTGTGCTCGGCGCTCGCCAGCAGGCGCGGGCCGGTGCCCGTGCCGTCGTCGGCGCGCAGCACGGCGGCCGCCGCGCCGTCGGCGAACAGGGCACTCGCCACCACGTTGGTCGGCGTCGCCTCGCCCGTGCGGCAGGCCAGCGTGCACAATTCCACGACCAGGAACAGGACGGCGCGGCCCGGCATGGCCTGCGCGAACTGCCCGGCGCGCGCCAGCCCCAGCACACCCCCGGCGCAGCCGAGCCCGAACAGCGGCAGCCGGATCGTCTCCGGGCGGAAGCCCATGCGCTCCAACAGCAGCGCCTCCAGGCTCGGCGTGGCGATGCCGGTGGTGGTGGCGCAGACGATGGCGTCCACGTCGGCCGGGCGCAGCCCGGCCTGGACCAGCGCCTTGCCCGCGGCCTCCTCCAGCAGGGCAAGCCCACCCTCGCGGAAGGCGGCGGTGCGTTCCGGCCAGCCGCGCGGCTCGGTGTACCAATCCATGGGCATGACCGCGTGCCGCGTCTCGATGCCCGTGTTGGCGAAGACCGGGGCCAGACGGTCGAAATCGCGCATGCGCGGCCCGAAGACGGCCCGCGCGGCGGCCAGCGTGTCGTTCTGGTCGAGTCGGTGCGGCGGAAGGGCCGTGGCGACCGACAAAAGTCGGGGGCGGTGGATCATCGCTAGGGATGTGGCGCGCGTCCGCCCGCCGGCCCACTCATCCGGACGGAGTTCCAACCGATGCCCCACGCCCACCGGCATATGCGGTCGCCGCACCACTTAGTGAATTGAGCCCGACCCGGATCCTGTATCACTATGGGACAACAGTGTTTTCGGGGGTGCAGCGTGGACGGGAGCGAGCAGGACATCGGAGCCGCGTCGGCGGCCGAGGCCACGGCGCCGCGCCCGCCACGGCGCGAGGGCATCGGGCTGATGGCGCGCCTGCGCGCCTATCTGCTGGCCGGGGTGCTGGTGACGGCCCCCATCGCCGTCACGATCTACATCGGCTGGTGGTTCCTGTCCGTCATCGACGGGCACATCCGCCCGCTGATCCCAACCGCCTACAACCCGGAAAACTACCTGCCCTTCTCCATCCCCGGCATCGGCGTGCTGACGCTGATCATCGCGCTGACGCTGATCGGGGCCTTCGCCGCCGGCTATGTCGGGCGCCTCGTCGTGCGCATGGGCGAGGGCGCGGTGGAGCGCATGCCGGTCGTGCGCTCCGTCTACGGCGCGGTGAAGCAGATCGTCGAGACGGTGGTCGCCAAGAAGTCCAACGCCTTCCGCGAGGTGGTGCTGGTCGAATACCCGCGCCGGGGTGTCTGGTCGCTGGGCTTCATCACCGGCGCCGCCCATCCGGAGGTGCAGAAGGTCTCGGCCGAGCCGATGGTCCACGTCTTCATCCCCTGCGCGCCGCCGACCGCCGGCTATCTGCTGATGGTGCCGCGCAGCGACGTGACCGTACTGGACATGACGGTGGAGGACGGGCTGAAGATGGTGATGTCCGGTGGCATCGTCAGCCCGCCCGACCGCAAGCCACGCGAGGTTAAGCTCGTGACGGAGCCGGAACGGGAGCGGGCGTAGGGTCCGTATCCCCCTCTCCCAGCCCCGCTGGGAGAGGGAGGGGCCCGCGAAGCGGGAGGGTGAGGGCAAGGTTGAACCGAGAATTCAGGTGAAGCGCACGTAGGATTCTCGGCGCAAACTCGCCCTCACCCTCCCACCGCTTCGCGGCGGGTCCCTCCCTCTCCCGCCGGAGGCGGGCGAGGGGATTTTGAGGATTTTTCGGTCAACCCGACCTTAGCGTCTTCGCCGCCGCATCCCGTTCGAACAGGTACAGCAGCGTCCTGAGCGCCTGCCCGCGCGGGCTGGACAGGTCCGGGTCGCGGTCCACGATCAGCTTGGCGTCGTCGCGGGCCGCGGCCAGAAGCTCCCCGTGCACGGCGAGGTCGGCCATGCGGAACTCCGGCAGGCCGGACTGGCGGGTGCCCAGCACCTCGCCGGCGCCGCGCAGGCGCAGGTCTTCCTCGGCGATGAGGAAGCCGTCCTCGGTGTCGCGCATGGTCTTCAGACGGGCGCGCGCCGTTTCGGTCAGCTGCGGGTCGAACAGCAGCAGGCAGGTGGAGGGCTTGTCGCCGCGCCCCACCCGGCCGCGAAGCTGGTGAAGCTGGGCGAGGCCGAAACGCTCCGCGTGCTCGATCACCATGACGGTGGCCTCGGGCACGTTCACGCCGACCTCAATGACGGTGGTGGCGACCAGCACGTCCAGTTCGCCCGCCGAGAAGGCGGCCATCACAGCGTCCTTGTCCGGCCCGCGCATCTTGCCGTGCACCAGCCCCACCCGGTCGCCGAAGGTGGCGCGCAGGAAGGCGTGGCGCTCCGTCACGGCGGCGAGGTCGTTCTGTTCGGACTCCTCCACCAGCGGGCAGACCCAGTAGGCGCGCGCACCCTCCTGCACCTTGCGGTGGATGCCGTGGACGACGTCCTCCAGCCGGTCGAGCGCGACGGTGACGGTCTGGATCGGCTTGCGCCCGGCCGGCTTCTCGGTCAGGCGGGAGACGTCCATGTCGCCGTAGGCGGTCAGGGTCAGCGTGCGCGGGATCGGGGTGGCGGTCATCACCAGCACGTCCACCGCCCGCCCCTTGGCCGAGAGCTGGAGCCGCTGGTGCACGCCGAAGCGGTGCTGCTCGTCGATCACGGCCAGCGCCAAATCCTTGAAGGCCACGTCCTCCTGGAACAGGGCGTGGGTGCCGACCAGGATCGGCAGCTCGCCGGAGGCCAGCCGGTCCAGCACGGCCTGCCGCGCCTTGCCCTTGTCGCGCCCGGTCAGCAGGGCGATGTCCACCCCCGCCGCCTTGCACAATGGAGCGAGGCTTTCCGCGTGCTGGCGCGCCAGGATCTCGGTCGGGGCCATCAGGGCGGCCTGGTGCCCAGCCTCCACGGCGTTCAGCATGGCCATCAGGGCGACCACCGTCTTGCCGCTGCCCACGTCGCCCTGCAGCAGGCGCAGCATGCGCCGCTCCGCCGCCATGTCCTGATAGATTTCCTCCAACGCCGTCGCCTGAGAGCCGGTCAGGGCGAAGGGCAGCGCCTCCGCCACCTTGCGGCGCAAACGCCCGTCGCCCTGGATGACGCGGCCGGACAGGCGGCGCTGCTGCATGCGGACCAGCGTCAGGGCAAGCTGGTTGGACAGCAGCTCGTCATAGGCGAGGCGCGTGCGGATGGGTGCTGTGGGGGCGAGGTCGCCCTCGTCCTCCGGCGAGTGGGCGCGGCGGATGGCGTCGTGCCACGTCGTCCAGCCGTTCTTCGCGCGCCAGGCGGCGTCCTGCCATTCCGGCAGCTCCGGCACGTCGTTCAGCATGGCGCGCACCGCCTTGCGCAGCGTCTTGGCGGGAAGGCCGGCGGTCATGGGGTAAACGGGCTCGACCGCCTCGATTTCGTCCTTCGATTCGACGGGGACGACGGCGTCGGGGTGGGTGATCTGCGGCGTTTCGTGGAACCATTCCACCTTGCCCGAGACGACGACCGTCCGGCCGACGGGAAGCTGCTTTTCCAGCCAGTCGCCCTTGACGTGGAAGTAGATCAGCTCCAGCACGCCGGTCTCGTCGGTGCAGCGGACCTTGTAGGGGTGGCGCGGGTTCACCGGCGGCGCGTGCGCGTCCACCCGCACGGTCAGCGTCGCGACCCGCCCGTTCGGCGCGCCGGTAATCTTCGGCGAGAAGCGCCGGTCGATGACGCCGCACGGCAGGTGCCACAGCAGGTCCGCCACATGGGGACCGGCCAGCTTCTCGACCAGCTTGCCCAGCCGGGGGCCGAGGCCGGGGAGCGCCGTCACCGGCTTGAACAGGGGGAAGAGGACGACGGGACGCAAGGGAGGCTCTGTCTCGCGGGAGAACGGGAGAGGAACCCCATTCAATCCCGCCCGGCGGGCTCCGCGTCAAGGGGGCGCCAGCGTGGCCGTTGTGGAAAAGGGAGGTGTGGTAAGCGTTGGGGGCGGAAAAAGAGTGCGGCGGGGTGCGATGGAGCGGGAAGCCCAGGGGCGGGGGACGCCGATCCCCTGGGCCATAATCATCGCACCCCGCCGCAGGAACCGATCCGGCGGGGTATGCGGGAGAGACCGGACCGGCGAGGGCCGGCGGCGTAAGCCGCCGGTGGATAACTCGCCAAGAATACAGAGCGGGTTAATGAGAAGCGTTTTACCCGCCGGGCCGTTGCCCCACCCTTGCGGGATCATGAAATCCCGTTCATGACACACCGGATGCCGCCGCAAAAAGAAAGGGGGCTCCGAAGAGCCCCCCTTCCCGATCCTCACACGACCCGGAAGTTCTTGAACTGCCAGGGGTCGTCCTGGTCCACGTCCTCCGGGAAGAGGCGGTTGCGGTCCTGGAGCGGGGTCCAGTCGCCGTAGGCGCCGACGACCGGGCCCAGATACGGGGTGGCGATCTCCAGCACGCGCTGGAAGTCCATCTCGTCCGGCTCGACGATGCCGCGGTTCGGGTTCTCCAGCGCCCAGACGATGCCGGCCAGCACCGACACGCAGACCTGCAGGGAGGTCGCGTTGTTGTAGGGGGCCAGCTTGCGGGCCTCGTCGATGGACAGGCGGGAGCCGTACCAGTAGGCACCCTTCTTGTGGCCCATCAGCAGCACGCCCAGCTCGTCGATGCCACTGATAATCTCGTCCATCATCAGGCGCTGTTCCGGCTGCATGAACCAGTTCTTGCCGGCCAGTTCATGCACCGACTTCACCGCGTCGTCGCTGGGGTGATAGGCGTAGTGCACGGTCGGGCGGTAGGTGACGTGATTGCCGTCGCGCACTGTGTAGTAGTCGGCGATGGAGATCGCCTCGCTGTGCGTGATCAGGAAGCCGTGGAACGGCCCCTCCAGCGGCGTCCAGGTGCGCACGCGGGTGGATGCGCCGGGGCGCATCAGGTAGATGGCGGCGTCGCAGCCGAATTCGTGCCGGCGGCCGTCCGGCGGCAGCTCCTTCTCGTGGCTGCCCCAGCCGAGTTCGGCCGGCTGGCAGCCTTCGCCCACGAAGCCGTCGATGGACCAGGTGTTGACGAACTCGCCCACCTTCTTCGGCTGGTTGGAGACCTGGGTGTCGCGCTCCGCGACGTGGATCACCTTGACGCCGAGCTGCGCGGCGAGCCCGGCCCAGCCGGCGCGGTCCTTCGGCGTCTCCACCGCCACGCCGGTGTCGCGGGCGATGTTCAGCAGCGCCTGCTTCACGAAATGCGACACGAGGCCGGGGTTGGCGCCGTGGGTCAGCACGGCGGTCGGCCCGCCCTCATAAGCGGCGCGGTGCGTCAGCGCCGATTCGCGCAGCGCGTAGTTGGAGCGCAGCGAGGGCGTCAGCGACGTGTCGGTGTAGCCGCCGGCCCAGGGCTCGACGCAGGTGTCCAGGTAGAAGGCGCCGACCTTGTGGCAGAACTCCATCAGCGCAATGGACGACACGTCCACCGACAGGTTCACCAGGAAATCGCCCTTGCCCAGCATGGGCTCCAGCACGTGGACATAGTTGTCCTTGGTCAGCGGCAGGTTGATGAACCTGACGCCAAGCTCGTCCGCCTCACCATGGCCGCGCTCCTCAGCGGTGATGATGGTGATCTGCTCCTTCGCGATTCCGATATGGCGCAAAATCAGGGGCAACACTCCCTGGCCAATCGATCCGAAGCCGACAATGACCATGCGGCCGGTGAAGGAGAGGTGCTTGATGTCCAGGGTCATCGACGAAGGTCCCCCGAGGCTGGCGAGTCAAAACCACGACCCGGCGACCCCGCTCCTCTTGAAGGGCAGCGTGGGTCGTCGGGCCAACGAGTGTTTACGGTGATTTTTTTGAGATATCCACAGCTTTCCCGCACCGCGTCACGGGCGTGCGGGTGTTAGGCAACGCAGGATTTCAAATCGTAGCCCGGAGTCTCCAGGAGAGGCAGATCCGAGACTTCGACCACACGCGCCTGATCGAAACCGTTGAAGGCCGTACGCAGGCAGGAACCGTAAGCGCCCAGTTGCCCCAGCTCGATCCAGTCGCCGGCGCGGATGTCGGCCGGCAGGTGGAACGGGCCTTTCATCTTGTCCGCGCTGTCGCAGGTCGGGCCGTAGAAGCTGAAGGCCTCCAGCGGCGCGTCCGTCATCGGCGCGAAGGGACGGATCAGGCGGGCCGGGAAGCGGAAGCCGGGCACGCCGGCGTCCGACAGGGCGCCGTAGACGCCGTCGTTGATGAACAGCTCGTTGCCGCGCCGCTTGATCACCTGCACCACCAGCGACACGCCCGGCGCCACCAGCGCGCGGCCCGGCTCGCACCACACGCGGCAGTGCGCCGGCAGGTCGAGCTTCGCCACGCCGCGCCCGATGGCGGCCATGAAGTCGCCGAGCGGCGGCGGGGTGACGCCCGGATAGGACACCGGGAAGCCGCCGCCCACGTCCAGCACGTCGATCACCACGCCGGATTCCGCGATGATGCGGCCGGCCAGCTCCATCGCGCGCTCGTAGGCGGCCGGGTCGAGCATCTGGGAGCCGACGTGGAAGGACACGCCGACCTTCGGAGCGACCATGCGCGCGGCGCGCAGAAGCTCCACCGCCTCCGCCGCCGGAGCGCCGAACTTGCCGGACAGGTCGTAGACGGCGTTGCCCTTCGGCAGGGCCAGCCGCACGACGAGGCCGAGGTCGGGCGCGTCGCCGGTCTCCTCCCGGATCTTCTGAAGCTCCTCCATGCTGTCGAGCACGAAGTCGCGCACGCCATACTGCTGGTAGGCGGTGCGGATCGACTCGCGGCCCTTCACCGGGTGCATGTAGTGCAGCTCGGCGTCCGGGAACATCTGGCGGATCAGGCGGATTTCGCCGGGCGAGGCCACGTCGAAGTGACGGACGCCGCCCTCCCACAGGGCGCGCAGGACCGCCGGCTCCGGGTTGCACTTCACCGCGTACAACACGTCTCCGGCCACCGCCGCGTCGAAGGCCGCGACGAAGCTGGCCGCGGTGTCCTTCAGGACGCCCGGACGGATGCAGTGCATCGGGTCCTCCGGCCGGTGCAGCGCGATCGCCTGCACGACGGACGACCGCCGGGTCGCGGCGACGGAAGAAGCCGAAACCGAAACCCCACGGCGGAGCGGGGCGACGGCGGAGCGGGAACGGATGAAGCCCATGGCGCACTCCTGACCCTGAGCCGATCCAGAAAGGCGGCTCAGCGAAAAGACGGGAAGCCGGCGCGGCGCCATCAGGCTTGGCCGCAATCCGATCTTCGGGTGTTTCGGGGAAAGGTGACGGGAAAAAGCCGGGCCGAGCGCTCACGCGGGCAGATCGCTCCGCGCGTCAAAGCGTCGATGTCCGGCTATGGGCTACCGTCTGAGAGCCCTGCCGTGGCGAGCCAACATGCCTACCTCCCTCTCGGGACCGGCCCACTGACGACCGGTTCTGCCAAAAAGGACGCGGTACGTCGTTGCATAACCACAGAGGGCCATTGGCACGTGCGAGTGCGTCGTCCCGCATGAATTACGCTTTTCGGACGGGGATTCAAGTGATTTTTTTATGGCGGTCGGGGATGGCCGGATGGGCTTCCGGCCTGCCGGAGATTTTACCGCCGTCCCTTACCGCCGGTCTTTACCGCCCCGGGGCTTCCCTCGCGGCGGCGAAGGTCGGACGGTCGGAGCCCAGGACGTGGTCCATCAGCCAGAAGCGGAAGAAATCGCGGGCCGCGACGCCAAGGTCGACCCGCCCGGCTTCGATTTCCGCCCGGATGCGGGCGAACTGGGCCACAAGGACCTTGTGGTGCGCGCTGTGCCCCAGGAAACGGCTGGGAAGCTGGGTGCGCAGCATGCCCTCTTCCATCGCGAAGTGGGCCTGGACATGGTCCTGCATCAACTCCAGCAGTTCGAGCCCTTCGGCCACAGAACCGTTGCCTCGGCTGATCCGGTCGATTTCGTTCAGGCATTCCACCAGTTGGCGATGCTGGGCGTCGAGCGCCGCGATACCGATGTCGAAGCTGGGGTCCCACAGGATCAGGTCGGGGCCGGGTGCCGGGGTGGAGGCATTGCGGACCAGCGCGGCGTATTCGCTGTCATGCCGGATCTCGTGGCGGCACAGGGCGGCGTCCAGCGTGCCGGCCACCGTGCACATGAAATCGTTGGTGACGTCGCATTCCCGCACATAGTCGATCAGGCGGCCGAGTTGCTGATCGAGCATTTCGTGCTGGTGTGCGTGCTCCTCCCACCGGCGATAGCCGACGGCGCGGATGATGACCTCCTCATGATCGAAATGCGCGCGCATCTCGTTCACGAAGTCGCAGAAATGCGGAACGACCTCGTCGCGCGGGGCTCCGGTCGCGCATTCGCGGCGGATCGTCCCGACGCGGTCCATCAGCGCCGCGTGGGTCACGTCGATGAAGCTGTTCCCCGTGCGCGGAACGGTGTGGCCGTCCGTGGTCATGGAGCCTCCGAAGCCGCGGCAACATACCCGAATAACGGGAAAAAACGCCGCGCATTGCCTACCCGGTTCGCTTGTAACAGCGAATGGAAACGTCCGCAACGGGCTGCGACCATTGGTTACAGCGCAGGCACCCTATACTTTCGCATTGTGTCGCGTCAGCGCGGCGCCCCGTGCGCGTCGGATTGCCGCGCACCGTATTTCGGGAAGCGATCGGCGATCACGTCGCCCGTGAACGCCGCCACCCAGCCGTCCGGGCGCGTGAAGAAGCGGATGGCGGTGAATTGCGGGTCCGGCCCCATGTCGAACCAATGCTTGGTGCCGGCCGGGACGCTCAGCAGATCGCCCTGCTCGCAGACGATCTGGTAGACGCGGTTGTTCAGATGCAGGTAGAAGGCGCCGCTGCCCTCGACGAAGAAGCGGGCCTCGTCCTCCTCGTGGGTGTGTTCCGACAGGAACTTGGCCCGCAAGGTCCCGCTGTCCGGCATGCCCTTCGGCACGCGCACGACGTCGGCCGACCGGTAGCCGCGCGCCGCCTTCAGGGTGGCGATGGCGCCGGCGTAGGCGGCGAGCACGGCCGCGGAATCGGCGGCGTCGGGAATGGCCTGTTCGGCCTCCCATTGCTCGAACAGAATTCCGGCCATGGCGAGATGCCCTGCCACGACGGTCCGGTCGGCGGTCGCCAGCTCCGGAAGGATGGGGTCGCAATCGCTGTAGACGGTCAAACGGGCCATGGACGCATCGCTCCTGATCGGCGGGAAGAATGCCGCGAACGCGTGCGCATGGCAACCATCAATACGATCATATTCAACAAGTTGCGCCCGTATTTCGCGAATTAGCGATGGCTTGCCAAAGCGGCGGACACGGCCACGCCGACCGCCAGCAGCAGGCCGACGAAGCCGGCGACCCCGGCCCAGCCGTGGCCGTGCCAGAAAACGCCGCCCAGCGTTCCCGCGGTGGTCGAGCCCATGTAGTAGCAGAACAGGTAGATGGCCGAGGCCTGCCCCCGGTTCGACGTCGCGCGCTGGCCGATCCAGCCGGACGCGATGGAATGGACGCCGAAGAAGGCGAAGGTGAACAGCGCGATGCCCGGCGTCAGGGTCCACAGGCTGTCGGGGCTCATCAGCGCCAGCCCGGCAGCCATCATGACCGCCGCGGCGGCCAACACCCGCCCCGGCCCCAGCCGCCCGGCAAGGCCGCCGAACAACGGTGAGCTGACCACCCCGCAGAGATAGACGAGGAAGACCGCTCCCACCGCCGCCGGCCGCAGGTCGAAGGGCGGCGCGATCAACCGGAAGCCGATGTAGTTGAAGACCGTGACGAAGGACCCCATGGACAGGAAACCCATGGAGAACAGGGCGAGCAGCCGGCCGTCGCCCAGATGCCCGCGCCACGCCGCCGCCAGTTCCCGCAGCCCCGCCGGCCGCCGTACGAACCGCCGCGACGCCGGCAGCCCGAACCAGACGGCGAAGGCGGCGAGGATGCCGATGCCGCCCACCACGGCCATCGCCGCGCGCCACGTCGCGAGGTCGGCCACCAGCGCGGTCAGCGCCCGCCCCGACATGCCGCCGAACGCCGTGCCGCCGATGTACAGCCCCATGGTCATGCCGGCCGAGCGGGGGTCCACCTCCTCCGACACGAAGGCCATGGCGACGGCGGGCAGGCCGCTCAGCGCCATGCCTTCCAGCGCGCGCAGCGCGAGCAGCCCGCCCCAGCTGGGCGCCAGCGCCCCCAGGATCCCCAGCGTGCCGGAGGCGAGCAGGGACAGCGTCATGATGCCCTTGCGCCCGAACCGGTCGGAGATCGCGCCGGACACCAGCATGGCGATGGCCAGCACGCCGGTGGACAGCGACAGGGCGAGGCTGGACTCCGCGGGCGTCACGCCGAACTCGCGCGTGAACTCGGGCATCAGCGGCTGAACGCAGTAGAGCGTGGCGAAGGTGGAAAATCCGGCCACGAACAGGATGGCGCTCGCCCGCCGATAGGCCGGGCTGCCAGCGACCAGATAGTCCCGCGCCGCCGCGCCCTGCCCCGCCCCGAAACCGCCATCCAACACGATCGCCCTCGCCCGTTCGCTGCACCGCAACAGAACTGTGCGCCCGGTCGAGCGTGGCTGTCCAATATATCAGACGCAGGCCACCAATATGTTTTCGATATGACTGGGGCTGGCGTCCAACCCCTTACGGAATGAGGGTGCGCAGGTCGAATTCCTTTGCGAAGGCCAGCATCACGCCGCAGGCGTTGGCGGAGGACACGCGCAGGACGCCGTTGCCGACGACCGTCGGGAACTTGCTTTTCTGCAAGGCCTGCTGCGCGCGGTCGAGGTCGTCCACCCGCACGACCATGCCTGCCAGGATGGGGCGCGGCGCGGTCAGCAGCGGGTCGCTGGTCCAGCCCCAATGCAGGGCCGACGGCGGCGCCACCAGGATCGGCGTGTCGCCGGTCGGCACGACGCGCGCCGGCCCGCGCGGCTCCACCGCCGTGCCGAACAGGCGGGCGTAGGTGCCGGCAACGGCGTCCGGATCGTCGGCCGCCACTACGAGCGCGGCAAGCCCGGTCGCGGAATTCCCGTGCTGCACATACTCCGGCCGCCAGACCACGTCGCGGGTGTGGTGCTGGCACAGGAAGACCCGGCCGCCGGGAGTCTGGGCGGTGTCCAGCGAGGTGATGGTGAAGCGCGCGTCGCGCGTCCCCTCCGGCAGGTCCACCGGGCGGCCGAAATCCACCGCGTCGGACGCCCGGAAGCCCGCTTCGGTGAGAAGCTTCTGCGCCGCGCGGGCGTCGTCGGCCTTCAGCGCCACGGCGGCGATGCCCTCGCGCGCCTTCAGGAAGTCGCTGTAGAAGGCGGTGACCGGGTGCGGCTCCTCCACGGCCAACAGCTCGACATAGTCGTCGGCGCCGAACATGAAGGTGTGGTTGATCGACTTCAGCTCCGTGTGGCGGCCACGCGGGGTGATGGTGAAGCCCAGCCGCTCATACGCCTCACGCGCCTTGTCCAGGTCGCGGACCGCGATGACGAGATGGTCGATGCCGTTGATGCCGTGTGCGCCCATGGGCGTCCCTCCCCTTTCCCGGTCAGTCTTCCCAGTCAGTCCTGGATATCCCGCCAGCGATAGAGCAGCAGCATGCCGCGGGCAAGGGTGCGTGCGACGCCGTGGAACGGCAGCGGCCGCAGCGGGGACAGCGGGATCGGCAGGTCCGAGGCCGGACGGCCCAGCCCGTACTGCGCCAGCTCCTTGCCCATGGCGGTGCCGAGCGCCACGGCGCGGCCGTTGCAGCCGATCCAGGAGACGACGCCCGGCGCCAGCTCGTGCAGGCGCGGCAGTCGTTCCGGCGTCATGCCGATGTAGCCCCACCACACATAGTCGAAGGTCACCGGGCCGATCTGCGGGAAGACGCGCTGCAACCGCTCGCCGATGCGGGCGCTCAGGCGGCGTTCGGAGTCCACGTCGAACACCAGCGCCCCGCCGGTGACCAGCCGTCCCTGCGCGTCCTGGCGGAAGAAGTACAGGTCGCCCTGCGTGTCCGACAGCGCGTGCCCCTGCGGCAGGATGGAACGGCGCACGTTTTCCGGCAGCGGCTGCGTCGCCATCTGGTAGGAGCGCACCGGCACGATGGTCTGCGCCAGCTTCGGCCACAGCGCGTCGCTGTAGGCGTTGGTCGCCAGCACCACCCGCTTCGCCACCACGCTGCCGCGTGGCGTCGTCACCCGCCAGCGGTCGCCGGCCCGGGTCAGCGCGGTCGCCGGGCTGCCCTTGAAGACCTGCGCGCCGGCCTCGACGGCGGCGCGGGCCATGCCGCGCGCCAGCGCCAGCGGGTTGACCCGCCCGCCGGACCGGTTCTGCCAGCCGCCGTACCAGTAGGGCGAGCCGGTGATCTCCTCCGCGCGGTCGCGGTCGAACAGCTCAACGGGCGCGCCGCGCCGGCCCCACTGCTCGGCCCGGCGGGCGGAGATGGCGAGGCGGCTCTTCCGGTGAGCGGGCTGGACCCAGCCGTTCTGCACCGCCTCGCAGTCGATGTTGTGCTTGGCGACGAGGCCAAACAGCAGGTCGGCGGAATCGCGCAGGACGCGCACGAACTGCTCGCCCTTCTGCTCCCCCCACAGCGCGACGAGGTCGTCCGGGTCGGCGCGGGTCAGGGTCGGGATGACCTGCCCGTTGTTGCGTCCCGACGCACCCCAGCCGGGCTCGGCGGCCTCCAGCACGACGGCCCTGGCGCCGGCCTCGGCCAGATGCAGCGCGGTGGAGAGGCCCGAAAAGCCGCAGCCGACGATGGCGACGTCCGCCTCGATCTCGCCCGACAGAGTGGGCAGCTCCGGGGCCGGGGGCGCGGTCTTGGCCCACAGCGACGGCGGCAACGCAACGGTAGCGGTCAATGCACATGTCCCCCGAGATAGGCGGCGCGGATGCGCGGGTCCTCGGCCAGTTCGGCGGCCGATCCCTGCAACACGATGCGCCCCGACTCCATGACGTAGGCCTGATCGGCGACGCGCAGCGCCGCCTTGGCGTTCTGTTCGACCAGTAGGATCGCCGTCCCCGTTTCGCGGATCATCGCGACGAGGTCGAAGATCTGCCGCACCAGCTTGGGCGCGAGGCCCAGCGACGGCTCGTCCATCAGCAGCAGGCGCGGGCGCCCCATCAGCGCGCGGCCGACGCACAGCATCTGCTGCTCCCCGCCCGACAGGGAACCGGCCTTCTGCGTCAGGCGCTCCCGCAGGCGCGGGAAGAGGGTGAGCATGCGCTCCAGGTCCTCATCATACTCCCGCCCGCCGCGCGACCCGGCGCCGAGGCGCAGGTTCTCCAACACGGTCATGCTGGAGAAGATCTGCCGCCCCTCCGGCGCCTGGCAGATGCCCAGGCGCACGATGTCGTGGGTCGGCAGTCCGGTGATCGGTTTGCCGTCCAGCCGGATGTCCCCGCCGGTCGTCCGGTAGACGCCGGAAATGGCGCGCATCAGCGTCGTCTTGCCGACGCCGTTGGACCCCAGCACCGTGACGATCCCGCCCGCCGGCACGTCGAGCGACACACCCTGAAGGATCGGCTGCGCCCCCATGGAGACGCGAAGGTCGCGGATTTCCAGAAGGTTGGTCACGCCGCGTCCTCCTCTTCGCCGCCGAGGTAGGCTTCCAGCACGGCGGGGTCGCGGCGGACTTCGGCGGGGGTGCCGTCGGCGATCTTGCGGCCGGACGCCAGCACCATCACGCGCTGGCAGATGCCCATGACCAGCGTCATGTCGTGCTCGACGAGCAGGACCGTCATGCCCTCCGCGTGCAGGCCCTGGATGAAGGCGGCCAGCTCCGCCGTCTCGCTGTCGTTCAGGCCGGCGGCCGGCTCGTCGAGGATCAGCAGGCGAGGGCCGAGGGCCAGCGCGCGGGCGATCTCCAGATACTTGCGCTTGCCGTAACTGAGGTTCGCCGCCAGTTCGTGCCCCTGCCCGGCCAGCCCGACGCGCTCCAGTGCCGCCCAGGTGCGCTCGCTGACCGCCTTGGCGTCGGCCTCGCCGCGTGGCCCGCGGAAGAGGGAGCGCCAGGGGGAGTGGCCGACCGCGCCGATGGCCCCGACCGACACGTTGTCGAAGACGGTCATGTTCGGGAAGATGCGCAGGTTCTGGAAGGTGCGCCCCAGCCCGCGCCGGGCAACGCGCCAGGGCTTCAGGCCGGAGATGGTCTCCCCGTTGAAGCGCACCGTGCCCTCGCTGGGCGGGGTGAAGCCGCTGATGAGGTTGAACAGGGTCGTCTTGCCGGCGCCGTTCGGGCCGATCAGCCCGACCAGTTCGCCCTGCCCCACATGGCCGGACACGCGGTCCACCGCGACGAGGCCGCCGAAGCGGCGCGTCAGGTTCTCAATCTCAAGAAGGGCCGCCATCATCGCCACCCGATGCTTTGGCGGGCGGAGCCCGCATTGCTCTGGCGGGCAGCGCCCGGCTTCCAGCCCGCCCCGAAGGAGGAGCGGACGAGGTTCAGCGCCGACACCTCGCCGAACAGCCCCTTGGGCAGGAGGAGGATGGAGAAGAACATCACGCAGCCCACCACGATCATGCGCACGTCGCCCACGGGGCGCAGCGCCTCCGGCAGGACGATCAGCAGTACGGCGCCGATCACCGCGCCGGGCAGGCTGCCCAGGCCGCCGACCACGATCATCGCCAGCACCAGGATGGACTCGCCGAAGCGGAAGTCGTTCGGGCTGATGTAGCCGGTCGTGTGCGCCCACAGCGATCCCGCGATGCCCGCGAAGAAGCAGGCGATGGCGAAGACCTCGCCCTTCAGCCGCACCACGTCGATGCCCATGCTGTCGGCGCACTGGTCGTCCTCGCGCAGCGCGCGCAACGCGTTTCCGTAATAGGAATGCGTCAGCCGGTGCAGCACCCAGAGGGAGACCAGCATGACCACGGCCACGACCAGATAGCTGCCCAGGTTGCCGGACAGGTCCATGCCGAACACGTGGAAAGACGGAATCGCGGGAATGCCCATCGGCCCGCGCGTGAAGTCCACCCAGTTCAGCAGCGTGCCGTGGATGATCTCGCCCATGCCCAGCGTGGCGACGGCGAAATAGATGCTGACCAGCCGCATCGTCGGCAGCGCCACCAGCACCCCGCCGATGGCCGCGGCCACGCCCGCCAGCGGGATGGTCAGCAGGAACGGCACGCCATACCGCGTCGCCAGCAGGGCCGCCGTGTAGGCGCCGATGCCGTAGAAGGCCGCGTGCCCCAGCGACAGCAGCCCGGCCACGCCGGTGATGAAGTTCAGGCTGGCGGCCAGGATCGCAAAGATCATGGCGGTGATCGACACCCGGAACAGGTAGCCGGAGCCCGACGCCTGCAGCAGCGCCGGCACCAGCACCAGCACGGCGAGCGCGACCGCCAGCGGAAGGATGCGGGATTTAGACACGGTCGCGCGCTCCGCCGAAGAGGCCCGTCGGGAAGAAGATCAGCGTCAGCAGCAGGAAGCCGTAGGCGATCATTTCGCTCCAGCCCTGCGCCAGGAACTCGGTCGCCACCGCCTCGGCAAGGCCGAGGAAGATGGCGCAGACGACCGCGCCGGGGATGCTGCTGAGGCCCCCCATCACCATGGCGACGAAGGCCTTCACGCCCGGCGCGAAGCCCATGGTCGGGAAGACCGACCCGTAATAGAGCGCCACGAGGATGCCGGCGACGGCGCCCATCACCGACCCGACCACGAAGGTCGCGATGATCGTGCGGTCCGTGTTGATGCCGACGTACTTGGCGCCCAGCGGGTTGTTGGCGACCGCGCGGATCGACAGGCCGATGCGCGTCCGGTACAGCAGGAACTGCAACCCGGCGAACATGGCGACCGCCGCCCCGAAGATCACGAACTGCCCGGTGGAGAAGGACAGCTCCCCGATCTGCACGGGGTCGGTCAGCTGCACCTCGAACGGCACGGGGCGCATGCCGCCGCCGAAGACCTTCTCCACGACCTCCCGCACGATGATCGACACGGCGAGCGAGGAGAGCAGCGTCGCCTCCCGCATCGCCTTGGATTTCAGCGACGCCTCGTCCTGGAAGCGGCGGAAGGGCTTGAAGGCCAGCCGTTCCAGGCCGAACCCGGCGACCGCCCCCACGGCCATGACGAACAGCACCACCGCGATCAACGGTGGCGCCAGCGCGGTGATGAGCACCACGCCCGCGTAGGCCCCGACCATGTAGACCTCGCCATGCGCGAAGTTCACCACGTTCAGCACGCCAAAGATGAGCGTGAAACCGATGGCGATCAGCGCATAGACCAGCCCGACGGAAAAGCCGTTCACGAGCTGCTGGACGAAAAAGGCGTCGAACATTCCATAATCCCAAGCACGGGAGCCCCCTCCCTAACCCTCCCCCGCTTCGCGGGAGAGGGAATTCAGGCCCTCCACCGCGAAGCGGGGGAGGGAGGGACCCACGCGCCAGCGTGGGAGGGAGGGGGCAAGCGGCGCGTTACTTCACCAGCACGAACTGGCCGCCCTTGATCTCCATGCGGGCGAGTTGCTTGGACGGCTCGCGGGTCTGGGGATCGAAGGTGGTCTCGCCGGTCACGCCGGGGAAGCCGGCGGTCTGGGCCAGCGCGTCGCGCAGGCTCTTGCGGTCCACGGTCGGGCCGACCTTGGCGATGGCGGTCAGCATGATGTTGGTCGCGTCATAGGCCTGGGCGGCGAACATGGTCGGGTCGGCCTTGTAGCGGGCCTTGTACTCGTCCACGTAGGTCTTCACGACCGGCTCCGGGCTGTTGGCCGCGAAGGTCGTGGACAGCTTCAGCCCATCGGCCGCCGGACCGGCCAGCGCGACCAGCTTCGGCGAATAGAGCGAAGAGGTCGCGTAGGTCGGGATCTGGATGTTCAGCTGCCGGCGCTGCTGGAGCAGCGAGGCGCCGTCCTCGTCGAACATGCCGAGGTAGATGGCGTCCGGCTTTTCGCGGGCGATCTTGGTCAGGATGGTGCGGAAGTCGCGGTTGCCGGGGTTGTAGAACTCGGTCGCGACGATCTGCCCGCCGCCTTCCTTGACCGCCTTCTCGAACTCGCCGGCGGCCGACTGGCCCCAGTCGTTCTGGATGGCGATGACGGCGATCTTCTTCTTGCCCTCGCCCAGAACCCACTTCGCCACGAAGGGGCCTTCGAAGGCCTGGGTGGTGATGTTGCGGAACTGCCAGGGGCTGATCTTGACGTAGTCCGGGTGCGAGGCCGTCTGCGACAGCTGCGGCACGCCGGCCTGCGCGTAGACCTGCGCCGCCGCCATAGACACGGTGGAGGAGAAGTCGCCCAGCACGCCGACGACCTCCGGGTCGTCCACGAACTTCTTGGCGATGTTCACGCCTTCCTTCGCGTCGTTCTTGCTGTCCTCGAACTTCAGGACGACGGTGGCGCCGGGCAGTTTGCCGGACTTGTTGAACTGCTCCACCGCCATGGTGGCGGAGTTGCGGAACACCTCGCCGTACTGCGACATCTCGCCGGTCAGCGGCGCCTGGTAGCCGAGCGCGATGGTCTTCTGCGCCAGCGCCGGCAGCGCGGAGGCGGCGACGGCCACGCCGGCGAGCGCGCCGAGGATTTTCCTGGACATGGTCATGGTCGGGTTCCCTCTGGTCTTCTTATCGGACGGCTCAGGCGGCGGCCTTGCCGGGGCGAACGCGCAGGATGCAGCAGCCGTCGCGGCCGGGCTTCCAGGTCTCGCCCTCGAAGGTGAAGCCGGCGGCCTCGAAGGTGCCGTTGTCCACCTTGCCCGCAATGGCGCACATGGTCGCCATTTCCTCCGGCGGCAGGCCGTTCTCTTCCCAGGCTTCCTTCAGCGGGCAGCGCTTGAAGGCGATGTCCAGCCCGCCCGCGTCGCAGCGTGTCACCACGGGTTCGAACATGCGGCCGTGATCGGGCACGAAGTCGAGGAAGGCGGTCTTCAGCCCTTCGAAATCGGCCGGGGCGTAGGCGGCGAAGCGGGCGCCGACTTCCGCGCCGCGTTCGCGGATCGCCGTGGCCAGCGTCTTCGCGGCGGCTTCCGCGCCGTGCTCCCGCGCCATCTCGCGGTAGATGGCGAGATAGAACATCGCCCGGTTCTTCAGCGAGCCGCGCAGCTGCTCGCGCAGATCCTCTTCCTCGGTCATCGCCATCCTTCAACCCTCTCGTTCTCTCGCCTTCGCACACCATGGCAGGCGAAGGACGTCCCATTTGTGAAATAGCCTATTTTGCGCGCGCCCACAGCGTCAATCCTTTCACAGCGAAGCGTGCGGATCGCATGTCTTCGCAGACCGCATATCACGCACCATGAATGTAATTTTAGCGGGTAAAAAATTGACCGGGCGCTCGCGCACCCGGTCCCAGGCTCACGCGTGCAAACGGGGGTTTACAGCGCGCGTTCGATCCAGGCGGCCACGGCATCGGGCATCGGCGGCGATTCCCGGCACTCGCCGTGGGCGGCCAGAACCTCGGCCGGGGGCACCACGGCTCCGCGGGCGACGAAGGCGCCGCGCACCACCGCCACGGCGGCCATGCCGCGGGCGGTCTCCACGCGGTGCTCGATGAAGAAATACCGGTCGTCCCAGCACAGGACACGGCTGATCAATTCGAATCGCTGGAAGGGCGCCAGCGGCCGGCGGAAGCGCACGTTGGCGCCACCGATCACCGGCTGCCATCGGTTGCGCAGGATCGCCCGCCCCAGGCCGGAGCGCAGCATCAGGTCCACCCGCCCCAGGTCCATGACGCTGAAATAGCGGGCGTTGGTCATGTGCATGTTGAAGTCGAGGTCGGTCGGCCACACCCGGAAGCGCAGCCGCGCCGGCTCCAGGAATCCGTTCGGGTGGCCGAACAGCGCCGTGACCACGACGGCGACCAAGCGGAACAGCAGGTTCATGCCGGCGCTCCGCAGGCCGGTTCCACACTTAGCATGTCCACCCTACCCTCCTCCGCTTCCGGACCGTGGCCCGGCGGGGCAGGTGGGGCCGCTCCGGTCAGGCGCTCTTGGACGTCATGCCGCGCTCTTCCAGGGCGGCGGTCACCTGGGATTCGATTTCCCTCAGCTCCTCGACGGTCGCTTCCAGGTCTTCGCGCTGCTGCTCCAGATCGCTCAGCCGCGCCTCGATGCGCTTCAGCAGGACCTTCAACTGCTCCACCCCGCCATCGACGTTGTAGAGGTCCAGATACTCCCGGATCTCCGCCAGCGAGAAGCCGAGCCGCTTGCCGCGCAGGATCAGCTTCAGCCGGGCGCGGTCGCGCTTGGTGTAGACGCGGTTGTTGCCGACGCGGTTGGGCGACAGCAGGCCCTTGACCTCGTAGAAGCGGAGGGCACGCGGCGTGATGCCCAGTTCCTCCGCCAACTGATTGACCGTGTAGAGCTGTTCCATGGTGGTGGGCACGCCTTCCGTCACGTCGCCATCCGGCGCCATGGTTCGTACCACACGAACGGCGACGAGACAAAGCCATGCCCGCCACTCTCCCCCTCAATCCCCCCTCAAGGTCCGTCCTTTTGCAAAGATTCGGCGATCAATTCCTTCTTGGACAGCTTGCCGACCGCCGTTTTGGGCAGTTCGGCGCGGAATTCGACCAGTTTCGGCATCTCGATTCGCGAAATCTTGTCCCGCAGGAAGTCCTTCAGAGCCTCCGCCGTCATGCGCGCGCCGGGCTTGAGCTGGACGAAGGCCTTCGGACTCTGGCCGCGATAGTCGTCGGGGATGCCGATGACGCAGGCGGCGACCACGTCCGGGTGCTGGTAGATCGCCTCCTCGATCACCCGCGGGTAGACGTTGTAGCCGCCGCAGATGATCAGGTCCTTCAGCCGGTCGAGCAGGAAGACGTAGCCGTCCTCGTCCATCACCCCGACATCGCCGGTGAAGAGGAAGCCGCCGGCGATGCAGCGCGCCGTCTCCTCCGGCTTGTTCCAATAGCCGGCCATGACGTTGGGGCCGGCCAGCACCACCTCCCCCTTCTCGCCGGGCGGCAGCACCCGGGTCGGGTCGTCCAGCGCGCGGATCTGGAAGGTGACGCCGGGTAGCGGCAGGCCGATGGAACCCTCCTTGTTCGCGCCGGTCAGCGGGTTGCAGGCGCAGACCGGCGACGCCTCGCTGAGGCCGTAGCCCTCCACCAGCACGCAGCCGGTCGCCTCCTCGAACTGGCGCTTCAGCTCCATCGGCAGGGGCGCCCCGCCGGAGATGCAGGTGCGGATGGAGGTCATGGGGTAGCGCGCCGCGTCCGGGTGGCTCAGCAGCGCCTTGTACATGGTCGGCACGCCGGGCAGCAGGGTCGGCCGGCGCCGCGCGATGGTCTTCAGCACCTGCACCGCGTCGAAGCGCGGCAGCAGAATCAACTCCGCCCCCGCCGCCAGCCCCATGTTCATCACCACGGTCATGGCGAAGACGTGGAAGAAGGGCAGCACGGCCATCATCCGCTCCTGCCCCAGGGCCATGCCGGGGAACCAGGCCTTCACCTGCCGCGCGTTCGCCATCAGGTTGGCGTGCGTCAGCATGGCGCCCTTCGGCACGCCCGTGGTGCCGCCGGTGTATTGCAGCACCGCCACGTCCCGGCGCGGGTCCACGGCCACGGGCTCGAACCGGCCGTCGTTCGCCAGCAGCGCGTCGAAGTCCACATGCCGGGCGTCGTTCGGGATGGCGGCCAGTTCGCTGCGCTTCAGCACACGGAACAGCACGCTCTTAAGGCGCGGCAGGATGGAGGCCATGCGGCAGACCACCACCGTCTTCAGGCGCGTCCGGCGCAGCATGGATTCGATGCGCGGGTAGATCTGCTTCAGGTCCAGGGTGACCATGATCTCGGTCCCCGAATCCTCGATCTGGTGCTCCAGCTCCCGCTCGACGTAGAGGGGGTTGTAGTTCACCACCGTGCCGCCGGCCTTCAGCACGCCGAAATAGGCGATCACGTAAGTCGGCGTGTTCGGCAGGCACAGCCCGACCCTCACCCCCGGTTTCACCCCCAGCGCCGCGAAGCCCTTGGCCGCGCGGTCCACCAGCCCGGCGACCTCCGCGTAGCTGTAGCGGCGGCCCAGGAAGTCCAGGCAGGGGCGCTCGGCGAAGCGGCGGGCGGCCTCGTCGAACAGCTCCCACAGGGGGGCGACGGGGATCGGCTGGTCCCAGGCGATGCCCGCCGGGTAGTGGTTCAGCCAGGGCTGGCCCGACACCGATTTACGCGCAAGATTCTCGGCCATCTCCGATCCTCCCGGCTGCGCTGCGGGTCAAAAGGCGCGTGGGCGCGGAGGGAGACAGCGTGACGGGATTCCGGGCGCGAAGGCGTTCTGCATGGTTTCACTCCCCAGTGACGGTGTTCCCTGGATCGTTCGGCGCCGGGAACCTTTTCGTTATGACGTTGACGTAAACGTAAGGCGCACCTACTGTCAAGACCAGACGTGCATCGCTGACCGGAGAGAGGCCCACCCATGGTTGACGACATCCTGCGGGAGTTGCAGTCCCGCTCCACCAGCTTCCGCGGCCTGAAGGCCGCCGTCCGCTTCGCGCTGGAAAACGGCGAGGTGGTCCGCGTGGACGCCCGCAACAATCCCGTCTCCGTCAGCCGCGAGGACGGCGAGGCCGACTGCACCATCCGCATTTCCGGCGAGAACCTGAAGAAGCTGATGGACGGCCGCCTGAACCCGATGATGGCCTTCACGATGGGCAAGCTGAAGGTGGACGGCTCCATGGGCATCGCGCTGAAGCTGGCGCAGCTTCTGGACGAGTGACCGAACAAAAAGAAAGAAATTCGGGGAGGACACGCACCATGAGGCACGGACTCCGCGCCGCGCTCGCGGCCGGCCTGCTGCTGGCCGTACCTTTATCCGCTCCCTTGGCTGCCGGGGCGGCTGGGCCGCGCACGCTGACCTACCAGATCCTGATGGGGGACGATCCCATCGGCACCGAGACCGTGCGGGTGGAACCGCAAGGCGATGTGACGAAGGTCGCCGTCACCGCCTCGACGCGGGTGAAGGTGCTGTTCGTCAACTTCCGCTACGACCACCAGCGGGAGGAGCTCTGGAAGGGCGCCACGCTCGACCGGATGAGCGCCAGGACGGACGACGACGGCACGCCCCACGTCCTGGAGATGACCCGGCGCGGCGTCGGCTACGCGGTGACGGTGGACGGCAAGACCAGAGAGGCGCCGGCCGACGCCCTGCCCCTGACGCTTTGGACGCCGGAGGTGCTGAAGCGCCCCACCCTGCTGTCGGTCATCGACGGCAAGCCCCATGCGGTGCGCGCGGAGTCCCTGGGCGTGGAGACGCTGGACATCGACGGGCGCCCGGTCAAGGCGCAGCACCACCGCATCGCCGGCGACGTGGAGCGCGACCTGTGGTTCGACGCGGACGGCACGCTGCTGAAGACACGCTTCAAGCGCAGCGGCTACGATGTTACCTACATCCTCAAATGACCGAACTCAAATGACCGAGCCGTGAGGACGTGATGCCCATCTTCGTGTTCCCCGACGATCCCATCTGGAACGAGGAGGCCGACGCGGTCGAATTCGCGGTGGAGGTCGGGGAATACCACGGTCAGGTCTTCATCCCCCGCCGCGCCCTGCAAAGCCTGATCGGCCACACGCCGAAGCCGGAGGAGGCCTTGCAGTTCGTCTGCATGAACCGCCCCGTCTTCGACAAGGCGGTCGAAGCACGCATCATGGACCGGAACCTCGACCCGGACGCCAACATCCACCTGACGGCGCGGGATGTGCGGCGGGTGTTCCCGTAGCCCTGAATTCCCCTCGCCCGGCTCCGCCGGGAGAGGGAGGGACCCGCGCCGGAGGCGCGGAAGGGTGAGGGCAAGGTTTCTCCGAGAGTCCTGATAAGGCGCACATTGGCTTCTCGGAAAAACCTTGCCCTCACCCTTCCCACTTCGTGGGCCCCTTCCCTCTCCCATCGGAGATGGGCGAGGGAATGACTTCCTCAAATGCTGTAATTGTCCGCAATCCCTGACCGCAGCTGCTCGACCTGATCGCGGAAGACCACGCCTTCCCGGCCGGGGTCGTTGGTCACGTCGCGCACGATGCGGGCCGGGCTGCCGCCCAGCACGATGATGCGGTCGGCGAGATGCACCGCCTCTTCCAGATCGTGGGTGACGAAGAGGATGGTCTTTCCGGTCTCCCGGTGGATGCGCCGCAGCTCGTCCTGAAGGCTGTGGCGGGTGATGGCGTCGAGCGCGCCGAAGGGCTCGTCCATCAGCAGGATGTCCGGATCGACCGCCAGCGCGCGGGCGATGCCGACGCGCTGCCGCTGGCCGCCCGACAGCTCGTAGGGCCAGCGCCGGCCGTAGTCGTCCAGCCGCACGAGCCGCAGGGCGGCCTGCACGCGCTCGTCGCGCTCGACGGCGCTGATCGGCAACCCCTCCAGCCCGAAGCGGACGTTCTTGGCGACCCGGCGCCAGGGCAGCAGGCGCGCGTCCTGGAAGACGAGGCTGACCGGGCGGTGGCCGGGCTTCTTCGTCTCGTGGATGGTGACGGAGCCGCCGCGCGCCTTGTGCAGGCCGGCGACCACGCGCAGCAGCGTGGACTTGCCCACACCCGACGGGCCGACGATGGCGACGAAGCTGCCGCGCTCGACCGACAGGTCCACCTCCACCAGCACGGGCGGGGCGTCGGCGCCGTAGCCGATGGCGACACCTTTCAAATCAATCACTTTTGCCATGCGAGCACCCGCTGCTGGACCTGCATGAACAGGAAGTCGCAGACGCCGTAGAGGGCCGCGATGGTCACCATGTACAGAACCACGATGTGCGTGGCGAGCAGGCCGGAGGCGTCGGACATCCGCGCGCCCAGGCCGGCGATGCCGAACAGCTCCGCCGCCACCACGGTCATCCAGCCCTGCCCCAGCCCGGCGCGCACGCCCGACAGGATGCCCGGCAGCGCCCCCGGCAGCACGATCTTGAACAGGCGCGGGACCAGCCCGCCCTGGCCGAAGGCATAGCCCAGTTCGATCAGGTCCTTGTCCACGCCGCGCACGGCGGCGTAGGTGGCGTAGTAGTTGATCCAGAAGACCGTCAGCGCGATCAGGAAGGTCGCCGCCGCCTCGCTGACCCCGAACCAGATGATGGCGAAGGGGATCCAGGCGATGGAGGGGATCGGGCGCAGCATGCGCACCACCCAGGCCTGCAAGGCGTCCCACACGCCCCACATCGCCGCCGCCGTGCCGAAGGCGATGCCGAGGAAGGTGCCGAGGATCAGGCCGCTCAAGTAATGCGACAGGCTCGCCAGCACCATGTTCGGCCAGGTGCCGGAGCGGAACTCCGCAACGAAGGCGCCGGGCACCGCGCTCGGCGAGGGCAGCAGGCCGGCCGGCACGACGCCGCTGCGCGCCAGCGCCTCCCAGGCGACCAGGAAGACGCCGACGCCGAGCGCCGACAGGGCGATGGAGCTGTGGAGCCGCAGCGGCTGGCGCATCACTTACCGACCGCGGCGTCGTAGAAGCGGAAGTCGAAGGCCTCCGCGACCGGGATGGTGCCCTCGGCCGAGCCGATCTCCTTCGCGTAGGCCATCATGTTCTCGACCGCCGGAACGACGCCGTGCGGGTCGGCCACGAACTTGGAGCCGGGCGAACGGAACGCCTTCTCCAGCGTCGCGGCGTCCATCAGGCCCTTGCCCAGATACTCGTTCACCACCTTGGCGGCGTGGGCCGGGTCCTTGGCGATCAGGTCCACCGCGCGGATGTGCGCCTTGATCAGCGCGTTCAGCGCCGGAGCGTTGTCCTTGATGACCGCGCCGCGGGCGGAGACGACCGTGCCGGGCTGGTTCGGGAACATCTCCGCGCCCGTCGCCAGCAGGGCGACGTTCGGGTCCATGTTCTTGGTGACGGTGACCGTCGGCTCGCGGATCGTCGCGGCGTCGAGCGCGCCGGCCAGCAGCGCCTGCTGCGTCTTCTCGATGCCCATGGACACGAGGTCGACGTTCGCCGGGTCGGCCTTCACGACCTTGAACAGCCAATGGCGCAGCACCGTGTCGGGCACGGAGCCCGGCGGCTGCGTGCCGATCTTCACCTTGCGGCCGTTGTCGGCGACGAACTTTGCGAAGGATTCCGCCGTCGCGTGGTTGCCCACCGCCTTGGCGAACGGCCCGCGCCCGGCGACCACCATCTCCTCCACCGCCGAGTTCGCGATCACCGAGACGTCGGCGCCCTTGGAGCGGGCCACCAGCACCGGCGCCACGCCGGCGTAGAGCAGGTCGATCTTGCCGGCGGCCATGGCCTGGATGGCGTGCGGCCCCGATTCGAACTTGGTAAGCTTCAGGTCAATGCCGGCCTCGCGCGCCCAGCCCTCGCCGTCGATGATGAACAGCGGCGCGGCGGCGAGAATGGGGATGTAGCCGATCTCCAGCTTCACCGGAGCGGCCGCGCGAGCGAGGCCCGGCGCCAGGGCGGCGAGGGACGTGACGGCGGCCAGCGCCAGCATCGCGGAGCGTCGGGTCAGGTCGGTCATGGGGCTCATCCTCTGGAGAATTCCCACCCTATTTAGCATACCCCCGCCCGGAAGGAAGAGCGAATTTCACACGCCAAGTAGCGTCATTGACTGTTTTTACATCTTATTATCGTCTTATTGCGCGGCGGCCGATGGCGCCTGCCCCTCCGGCTCCTGCCCGCTCAAGACAAGGCTGAGCATGCAACGGGCGATTTCACGCTCACCCATGATGCTGTGCGTCACGCCGCATTTCTCCAGATGCCCCACCTCTTCGTCGGAATGGGCGCGGGCCAGGATGTCCAGGGCCGCGTTGGCCGTCCGCGCCTGCTCCACCACCTGACCGGCCTCGAAGGCCTCGGGGATGGCGATCACCAGACGCCGCGCTTCGGAAAGGTTGGTCGCCGCCAGCACGTTGGGATCGGCGGCGTTGCCGAACACCACCTCCGCCCCGTCGGCGCGGGCGGCTTCGGCGGGCTCGGGACGGTCCTCGACCACCAGGAAGGGAAGCCCGGCCTCCTTCAGCCCGGCGCCGACGAAGGCCCCCACCCGGCCGTAGCCGATCAGGATCGTGTGCCCGGTGAGACTGGTCGCCGGGCGCGGCTCCTTGGGAGCGGAAGATTGGGGCGCTGCGGGCTGGGGCGCCGGCTGCGCCGGTTCTTCCAGCGGGGCCACGCGGGCGATCAGGGCGAACAGCAGCGGGTTCAGGAAGATGGAGATGATGGCCCCGGCCAGGATCAGGTCACGCCCGACCTCCGGCAACAGGCCAAGCCCGACGCCCAGCCCGGCCAGGATGAAGGAGAACTCGCCGATCTGCGCGAGGCTGGCCGAGATGGTCAGGGCCGTCGCCGTGGAACGCCCGAAGGCCCGCACGAGGACGAAGGCGGCGGCCGACTTGCCAAGCAGGATGATCGCCAGCGTCGCGGCCAGTTCCCAGGGGGCCGTCACGACGATGGCCGGGTTGAACAGCATGCCGACCGACACGAAGAACAGCACCGCGAAGGCGTCGCGCAGGGGCAGCGTCTCCTCCGCCGCGCGGTGGCTCAGCGGCGATTCGTTGAGGATCATGCCCGCGAAGAAGGCCCCCAGCGCGAAGGACACGCCGAACAGCGCCGCCGCCCCGAAGGCCACCCCCAGCGCGATGGCGAGCACCGACAGCCGGAACAGTTCCCGCGAGCCGGTGTGCGCCACCCAATGCAGGATCCCGGGGATCGCCCGCCGCCCGACCAGCAGCATGACCGCCACGAAGGCCGCGACCTTCCCCAGCGTGACCAGAAGGACGCCGGCAAGGCCAAGGCCGAATGGCCCGGCCCCGGCCCCCTCCCCGTTCAGGGCGCCGGCCAGACCCGGAATGACGACGAGGGCGAGCACCATCGCCAGATCCTCGACGATCAGCCAGCCGACGGCGATGCGCCCACGCTCCGTCTGCACCAAGCGCCGCTCCTGCAAGGCCCGCAGCAGGACGACCGTGCTGGCGACGGACAGGGCTAGCCCGAAGATCACCCCGGCGATGATCGACCAGCCGAGCCACGCGGCAAGCCCCATCCCCAGCCCCGTGGCGATGGCGATCTGCACCACCGCCCCCGGCACGGCGACCGTCCGCACAGACAGCAAGTCCTTCAGCGAGAAATGCAGCCCCACGCCGAACATCAGCAAGATGACGCCGATCTCCGCCAGCTCGTTGGCGAGGTTCTGGTCCGCCACGAAGCCCGGCGTGAAGGGGCCGATCAGCACCCCGGCCAGCAGATAGCCAATCAGCGGCGACACGCGCAACCGATGGGCCAGGGCTCCGAAGGCAAAGGCGAGGACGAATCCGGCGACGAGGATGGCGATCAGGGGGCCGTGATGCATGGGTCTCCTGGCGGGGTGCGGGGCGGCGAAACGGGGCTCGCCGCTTGACTTTGGCCCGCCGACGGCTCATTTCAACCATTATGGTTGAGATTTTGTTCGTGTAGCTAAGAATGCCGAACGCAAAGCCCCTGACCCCCGGCCAATGCCGCGCCGCCCGCGGCTTCCTCGATTGGACGCAGGACGAACTGGCCGAGCGCGCGGGACTGTCCCGCAGCACCATCCGGGATTTTGAAAAGGGCCGCCACGACCTGCAACCGGGCTCTGCCCAGCAGATCGTGCGGACCTTCGAGGAGGCCGGGATACAGCTTGTCCCGGCGGGGGCGGAGCATGGACCGGGAGTGTGCCTGAAGATGCTGACGTAAAGGATAAAGAAAAGCGCCGGCGGGTGCCGGCGCTTTGATCGGCCTTCGGCCGCCCCCTCATCCTGACCTTCTCCCCAGAGGGGAAAAGGGGCAGGGAGGAGATCGTGCTTACAGACGGCCGCGCTTCAGGCTGGTCTTGCCGAAGGCGGTGTCGACGTAGTCGAGCAGTTCGCCCAGCGCTTCCGTCTGGCTGAGGGCGCCGGTGTCGACCGTCAGTTCGGGCGACTCCGGGGCCTCGTAGGGGGCGGAGATGCCGGTGAACTCGGCGATCTCGCCGGCGCGGGCCTTCTTGTAGAGGCCCTTGGGGTCGCGCGTCTCGCAGGTGGCGAGGTCGGCGGCCACATAGACCTCGTGGAAGCGGTCGCCGCCGATGCTCCGCGCCCGCACGCGGTCCGCCTGGAGCGGGGAGATCAGCGAGGCGATGACCAGCACCCCGGCGTCGGCGAACAGCTTCGACGTCTCGGCGACGCGGCGGATGTTCTCCGCCCGGTCTTCCGGCGAAAAGCCCAGGCCGGCGTTCAGCCCGTTGCGGACATTGTCGCCGTCCAGAACGAAGACCTGCCAGCCACGGTCGAACAGCGCGCGCTCCAGCGCCATGGCGAGCGTGGACTTGCCGGCGCCCGACAGGCCGGTCAGCCACAGGATGCCGCCCTTGTGGCCGTTGGCCGCGTGCCGCTCGTCCGGGGTGACGGTGTGCGAGACCTCGGTGGTGTTGGCCGAGGCCACCGGGCCTTCGTCCACCTCCACCGCGATGCAGCCGCCGACCACATCGTGACCATCGATCAGCACGCCCCGGCCGGTGCGCGGAAGCTCCGACGCCAGATCAACGGCGATGGGCGAGCGGGAGCGCAGGACGACCTCCGCCACCTCGTTGCGGTGGACGGCCTTGGCCGGGGTGCTCGACAGATCCTCGATGTCGATGACGGCGGTGATCTGCTCCACCGTGACGCGGTGCTCCGCCGTCGCGATCTTCAGCGTGTAGGTCTTGCCGACCGACAGCGGCTCCGACGTCAGCCAGAACAGGCGCACGCCCAGGCGATGGGTGACGTGCGGCGCTCCCTCGTCCAGATGCGCGATGTGGCCGCGCTCGGCGAAGATGCGCTTGTCGAGCGTGATGCCGATGCTCTGCCCGGCCTGGGCCGAGACGATCGGGTGCGGATGGTTCCAGCCCTCGATGCTGACCACCGTGGCCGTGGCGCCGGTGGGGGCGAAGCGCAGCGTGTCGCCGACGCGCAGGCGGCCGGATTCGATGCGGCCGGCCAGGATGCGGCGGTCGTCCGGCTTGTACACGTCCTGCAGCGGGAAGCGCAGCGGCTGGTCGGTCGGGGTCTGCTGCGGACGGAAGGCGTCCAGCGCCTCGATCACCGTCGGGCCGACGTACCAGGACGTCTTGTCGGAGTGGGTGACGATGTTGTCGCCGTGGCGCGCCGCGATGGGGACGATGAAGCTGGGGTACACGTCCAGCTCCGCCAGATAGTCGCGGATCTCCTTGGCGACCGCCTTGTAGCGGTCCTCAGCGAAGTCCACGCGGTCCATCTTGTTCACGATCACCGCGACCTGACGCACGCCCAGCAAATGCAGCAGGAAGGCGTGGCGGCGCGACTGCTCCAGCGCACCCTCGGCGGCGTCGATCACCAGCAGCGCGGCGTCGGCCTGCGAGGCGCCGGTCACCATGTTCTTCAGGAATTCGGTGTGGCCCGGCGCATCGATGATGACGTAGGGGCGCTGTTCCGTCTTGAAGTGGATCTGCGTGGTGTCGATGGTGATGCCCTGGTCGCGCTCCGCCTGGAGCGCGTCCATCACGAAGGCCCATTCGAAGGGCATGCCGCGCTTGCGGCTCATCTCGTGGACCTGCTCCACCTTGCCGTCCGGCAGGCTGCCGGTGTCGTTCAGCAGGCGGCCGATCAGCGTGGACTTGCCGTGGTCGACGTGGCCGACGATGACGATGCGCAGCTGGCCGTTCAACTCGTTCCGATTTTCCATCTTACATGTACCCCGCGCTGCGCAGACGTTCGAAGCTGTCCTCGGACTCGTTGTCCATGGCGCGGCCGGCGCGCTCCGGGATCCTGGTCACGATCAGTTCGGCGATGATCTCGTCGATGGTGCCGGCGGTGCTATCCACCGGGAAGGTGATGTTCTTCTCGCCCAGCGAGCGGTAGCGCTTGCCGTCCTTGGCGAAGTACAGCGGGACGATGGGAATGTCCTCGCGCTTGGAATAGCGCCAGATGTCCAGTTCGGTCCAATGCAGCAGCGGGTGGATGCGGACGTGGGTGCCTTCCTCGAAACGGGTCTTGTAGTGGTCCCAGAACTCCGCCGGCTGGTCCTTCACGTCCCAGTCGCCTTCCAGCGAGCGCGGGGAGAAGACGCGCTCCTTGGCGCGGGTGGCCTGCTCGTCACGGCGGATGCCGACCATGACGCCCTGGTACTTGCCGTTGTGCAGCAGGTTCTTCAGCCCCTCCGTCTTGCGCGCGGCGGCGCGGGTCAGCGGCGGCAGGGTCTGGTCCATCTCCTCCTCGGGCGGGCACTGCTCGACCACGAGGTCGAGGTCCCACTCCTTGGCGACGCGGTCGCGGAACTGATAGACCTCCGGCAGCTCCATGCCGGTGTCGAGCTGGACGACCGGGAACGGCACGCGGCCGAAGAACGCCTTGCGGCAGAGCCAGAGCAGCGCGTTGCTGTCCTTACCGATCGACCACAGCAGGGCAAGCTTGTCGATGCGGTTGTAGGCCTCGCGAAGGATATAGATGCTCTGGCTCTCAAGGTAATCGAGATCGGCGGTCATTGTGCGGTTCCGGTCTTGGAGAAGGTGTGAATGCCGCATTCGGTCTTGGCGGAGCCGGCCCAACGGCCGGACCGCGGGTCCGCACCGGGGGCGACACGCTCGGTGCAGGTAAAGCAGCCGATGGACAGGAAGCCGTCGGCCTCAAGCGGGTGGCGCGGAAGGTTGCGCCGGGTGAATTCCTCGTCGAGCCGCGCGCGGTCGTAGAAGGCGAGCGGGTTGACCTTGACGCGCCCCGTGCCCTCTTCCTCCTCGAACAGAGGCAGGGCGGCGCGGGTGCTGGCCTGGAAGCGCTTGCGCCCGGTCACCCAGGCATCGACGGTGCCCAGCGCGCGGTCCAGCGGAACCGTCTTGCGCAGATGGCAACAGGCGTCGTGCGAGCGGGTGAAGAGCAGGCCGTCGGCGTCCTCCGCCGCCAGTTCCTCCACCGTCGGGCCGACGGTGCGGATGTCGGTCAGGCCGAGCGTCGCCGCCAGCGTGTCGCGGTAGCGCAGCGTCTCGCCGAACAGCTTGCCAGTGTTGATGAAGATCACCGGGAAGGATGGGTCCGCCTCCGCCGCCATGGCCAGGAGCACCGCGGATTCCGTACCGAAGGACGAAACCACAGCGATGCGGCCGGGAAATTCCTCGCGCGCCAGGGCGCCAAGCAGGGCGGCCCCTTCCAGCCCGCCGAACCGCTCGGTCAAATCCGCCACGCGGGCGGAGGTGCCGGTCTGTACCTGTCCATCAAGCATGGCGGATTATCTACCAGCGAAGTTGGGTATTTATTGTGATTTGCACATTATCACCGGTTTCACGCTGTTGCAACGCAAATACATTGTCTATTTGTATTATAGGTTTATGCGAGTTTGTGAAATCTGTTGATTGAAACAGGCCATCGCGCTTAAATGCCTCCATGTGGCCTATTCACGCACAGTCACGTGTATTTTCTGGGTGGTGCCGGTGATCCCCGTGGCGTTGGATCCCGCGCGCGTGCGCATCGCGCTGGCCGGGCAAGGCCCCTTGGCGAAGAAGCGCTTGGCCCAGCTTCTGGACGGCGGCGCGAAGCCCACGGTGTTTTCGCCGGAACCGGACGCGGAATTCACAGCGCTGGCTGCGCCCTATCTGCGGGGCACCCTCCCCTCCCCGGACGAATTGGACGGCGTGCAGCTGTTGTTCGTCGTCGGGCTGGACGATGCGGTGTCGGAGGATCTCGCACGCCAGGCGCGGGCGCGCGGCATTCTGGTGAATGTCGAGGACGTGATTCCGCTGTGTGATTTCCACGCGCCGTCTGTGGTTCGCCGCGGCGACCTGCTGCTGACCGTCTCCACCGGCGGCAAGAGCCCCGCGCTGGCGCAGATGGTGCGCGAGCGGCTGGAGGCCCTGTTCCCCGCCTCCTGGGCGGAGCGGCTGGCGGAGATCGCCGCGCTGCGCGACCGGCTGCGTGCGGAAGGGACCAAGGGTCCCGACGTGCTGCGCAAGAGCCGCGACTTCATCGCCGGGAAAGGCTGGCTTCCATGACCGTTCCGTTCCTGTCCCGCCTGCCGGCATTTGAGCCCGGCACCGTCTGGCTGGCCGGCGCCGGCCCCGGCGATCCGGGCCTGCTGACGCTGCTGGCCGCCAAGGCGCTGGCGGAGGCCGACGCCATCGTGCACGACGCGCTGGTCGGCGACGGCGTGCTGGAAATGGCGAACCCCGCCGCGCGGCTGATCGACCTCGGCAAGCGCGCCGGCCGCCCCTCGCCGAAGCAGGAGGAGATCAACGCGACGCTGGTGGATCTGGCGCGGCAGGGCCTGCGCGTGCTGCGGCTGAAGGGCGGCGACCCGTTCGTCTTCGGGCGCGGCGGGGAGGAGTGCCTGGCGCTGGCCGAGGCCTGCATCCCCTTCCGCGTGGTGCCGGGCGTGACCTCCGGCATCGGCGGGCTGGCTTGCGCCGGGATCCCGGTGACACACCGCGGCTTCGGCACCACGGCGACCTTCATCACCGGCCACGACAAGTCCGGCGGGCTGCCCGCCGACCTGGACTGGGACGTTCTGGCGCGGATGCCCGGCGCGCTGGTCTTCTATATGGCGCTCGGCACCATGGGGACGATCGCGGAGCGGCTGGTGGCCGCCGGCAAGCCGCCGATGTCCCCGGTCGCCATCGTGTCCAGCGCCAGCACCGAGGCGCAAAGCGTCATCGAGACCACGCTTGTCCATTGCGCGCGTGACGTGGTCCGGCTACAGGCCAAGCGTCCGGCGATCATCGTGGTGGGCGAGGTCGTGCGGCTGCGCGGCTGGATTTCGCAATGGCAGCAGACCGTGGGCAATCAACCGCTTTCCAACACCGCCGTGTCGGCGTGAGTGACGGGGTTTCAGGAGGTAGGCATGGCGTTGAAGACTGATGCGTTGAAGGCGATCACCGCGAACCGGCTGCGCGACGGCACCGTCGTCTTCCTGGGCGACAATGGGTCGTGGGTCGAACGGCTGGGCGACGCCGCCCTGTTCGAGGCCGCCGCGGCGGACGCCGCCCTGGCCGCCGCCAAGGCGCAGGCCGAGCGCGAGCAGTTCGGCGTGGACGTCTACGCCTTCGACGTGATCCTGGTGGACGGCGCGCGCCACCCCGTGAAGACGCGGGAGCGCATCCGTGCGCTGGGTCCCACCGTCCGCACCGATCTCGGCAAGCAGGCTGCGGCCTGATCTCATCTCATAGGGCGAGTTCCATGAACCACATCGCGCCCGGCCGCCATGCCGGGGTTTACACCTACGACGAGATCGACCGCCGCTTCGTGGCGGAGCGCGTGGAGCAGTTCCGCGCCCAGGTCGCCCGTCGCCTGTCCGGCGAACTGACGGAGGAGGAGTTCAAGCCCCTGCGGCTGATGAACGGCCTGTACCTCCAGCTGCACGCCTACATGCTGCGCATCGCCGTTCCCTACGGCGTGATGACCGCCCACCAGATGCGCAAGCTGGCGGAGATCGGCCGCCGGTACGACAAGGGCTACGGCCACTTCACCACGCGCCAGAACCTCCAGTTCAACTGGATCAAGCTGGAGGAAACCCCGGAGATCCTGCACGCGCTGGCCGAGGTCGACATGCACGCGCTGCAGACCAGCGGCAACTGCGTGCGCAACGTCACCACCGACCAGTTCGTGGGCGCCGCCAAGGACGAGATCGTGGACGGCCGCGTCTACGCCGAGATCCTGCGCCAGTGGACGACGCTGCACCCCGAATTCACCTATCTGCCGCGCAAGTTCAAAATCGCCATCATGGGCTCGGAGGCCGATCGCGCGGCCATCCGCATCCATGACGTGGGCGTGATCGCCAAGCGCAACGACAAGGGCGAGGTCGGCTTCGCCTTCTACGCCGGCGGCGGCCTGGGCCGTTCGCCCTTCGTCGGCAAGCTGATCCGCGACTGGGTGGCGGAGGAGGACTTCGTCGCCTACCTCGAAGCCATCCTGCGCGTCTACAACCAGTACGGCCGGCGCGACAACATCTACAAGGCGCGCATCAAGATCCTCGTCCACGAGCTGGGCCAGGAGAAGTTCACGGCCGAGGTGGAGGAGGAGTTCGCGCGCCTGCGCGGGCCGAAGTACCGCCTCGCCCCGGAAATCGTCGCGGAGATCCGCCAGCACTTCGCCCCGCCGCCCTTCGAAACGCTGCCGGCCGTGTCGCCGGCCTTCGAGACGGCCAAGGCGGAGAACGAGGCCTTCGCCCGCTGGGTCGCCGTCAACGTGGCCGCGCACAAGGCGCCGGGCTACGCCATCGCCACCATCTCCCTGAAGCCCGCCGGCGGCATCCCCGGCGACGCCACGTCGGAGCAGATGGAACTGGTCGCCGACCTCGCCGACCGGCACAGCTTCAGTGAAATCCGCGTCAGCCACGCCCAGAACCTCGTTCTGGCGCACGTCCGCCAGGACGAGCTGTTCACCCTGTGGCAGGCGCTGGAGGCCAACGGGCTCGGCACGCCGAACGCCGGGCTGATCGGCGACATCATCGCCTGCCCGGGCCTCGACTACTGCGCGCTGGCCAACGCCCGTTCGATCCCGCTGGCCCAGGCCATCTCGGCCCGCTTCGCCGACCCGGCGCGCCAGCAGGCCATCGGCGAACTGGGCATCAAGATCAGCGGCTGCATCAACGCCTGCGGCCATCACCACGTCGGCGCCATCGGCATCCTCGGCGTGGACAAGAAGGGCGAGGAATTCTACCAGATCACCGTCGGCGGCGACCCGACGCTGACCACGGCCATCGGCGACATCCTCGGCCCGGCGGTGACCGCCGACGAGACCGTGGACGCCATCGAGGCCATCGTCGAGGTCTATCTGTCCAACCGCCACGACGGGGAACGCTTCATCGACACGCTGAAGCGCGTCGGCCACGGCCCGTTCAAGGAGAGAGTCTATGCCGCTCATTAAGGACGGCCGCATCGTCGACGACGAATGGACCCAGGTCCCGGACGGCGAGCCCGTGCCCGCCGACCGTCCGGTCATCGTCAGCTTCGAGCGCTGGCAGGCGGAGCGCGCCAGCTTCGAGGGCCGCAACGCCAAGCTGGGCGTGCGGGTGAAGAGCGGGACGCTGGCCCCGGCCATCGCCCCGGATCTGGAGCGCTTCGCCCTGATCGCGGTGGAATTCCCGAAGTTCCGCGACGGCCGCGGCTTCTCCACGGCCCGCGAACTGCGGGAGCGTTACGGGTACGAGGGTGAGATCCGCGCGGTCGGGCACGTCATCCCCGACCAGTACCAGTTCATGATGCGCACCGGCTTCACCTCCGCCGAGGCTCCGGAAGGCACGAACCCGGAGAGCTGGGCGCGGGCGCTGACGGAAATCACCGTCGCCTTCCAGCCTTCCCTGGACGACCCCGCCCCGCTGTCGCTCCTGCGCCGGCGTTTGGGAGCGTAACCTGAAAAAACCCTCTCCCGCCTTCCGGCAGGAGAGGGTTTTTCACTCAGGCCACGTGGGCCTTCAATTCTCCGAACCCGATCAGACGCTTGCTCTCCTCGTCGAACAGAGCGAGGCGAATCGTCTTGAGGCTGTCCAGGAAGGTCAGGGGCTTGACCGCGTGAAGCTCCGGAACCGCCTCGTGGCAGGCGCGCAGCCGATAGTTCGGGATGCGGGACGCCAGGTGATGCACATGGTGGTAGCCGATGTTGCCGGTCAGCCAATGCATCCAGCGCGGAAGGTCGAAGAAGGAGCAGCCGTGGATGGCGGCTTCGTAATAGTCCCATTCCGGCTCGTGCCGCCAGTAGACGGTCTCGAACTGGTGCTGCATGTAGAAGACGAAGATGCCGAAGGACCCGGCGACGAACATCGTCGGCAGCCAGACCTTCAGCACCGTGTCCAGCCCGACGACCGACCCGATCAGCGAGATGGCCGCGATTGAGGCGGCGGTGGTGCCCATGGCGCTGATCCAGGCCTTGGGGTCGCGCTCCTGTCCGGTCAACGGGAAGCGGAACTTCCAGAAGAACAGGACGATCGGGCCGACCCCGAACAGCACCAGCGGGTGCCGGTAGACGCGGTAACGCAGGCGCCCCATGGGGCTGAGCGCCAGATATTCCCGCACCGTCAGCGTGTCGATGTCGCCCGTGCCGCGCTTGTCGAGGTTGCCGGAGGTGGCGTGGTGCGTCGCATGGTCGCGCCGCCAGACCTCGTAGGGGGTGATCGTCAGCACACCGATGAAGCGCCCGACCCAGGCGTTCCCCCGGTTCGACGCGAAGAAGGAGCCGTGGCCGCAGTCGTGGGCGAGCACCCACAGCCGCATCAGCACCAGCCCCGCGGGCACGGCCAGCAGCAGCGTCAGCCAGTAGCCGACCTTCAGCGACAGCCCCATCAGGACGAACAGCGCCGCCAGCGGCACCAGCGTGTTGACGAGCTGGACCACGCTGCGCCACGCGACGGATTCCTTGTAGGGGCCGGTGCGTTCGGCCCAGAAGCGTGCGGCGCGCTTGCGGTCTTGAATGTTAACAGATGGTTGTTGATCGGTGGCCTGAAACTCTGTGGGAGATGAGACCGAGGCGCCGGCCATCGGCGCCTCCATGGCAACGGAGGTCATGTGGACAAAATCCCGAATGATCGGCAAGCGCGCGCGAAGAAGGTTAGCCAAGGGTAGTACTACACACCGACAATCTAGCGTATGCCGGACCCGCTGTGTCGCAAATTTTGTCCGACCCCCACAGTCGGGATTTAGGCGTCTCCGTACCGCCGCCCCGCCTCGATGGTCAGGCCCGTGCCGACGGAACCGAAGATGTTGCCCTCCACCACGCGGGCGCCGGGTACCTCCGCCAGGATGGCGGCGCGCACCTGCGGCAGCAGGGTCGAGCCGCCGGTCAGGAACACCGCGTCGATGTCCGCCGCGCGCGTCCCCGCCTCGGCGAGGCAGGCGCGCACCCGCCCGCCGATGCGGCCGGCCAGCACCGCCGTGGCGTCGTTCAGCTCCGCCACGCCGACCGGACGGGTCAGCGTCCCGTCGCCCCAATCGAGTTGCAGACCGGCCTCCGGACCATCCGACAGGGCGATCTTGGTGCGCTCCACCGCCATGGCAAGGGCGTGGCCCAGCCGGTGCTCCACCACGCCGATCAGCCGCTCGATCCGGTCGGGCGCAGCGCTGTCGCGGTGCAGCCGCTCCAAGTCGAGCATGGCCTTGGCGGTATAGAGGAAGTTGATCTTCGACCAGGTCGCCAGATCGAAGAACAGGTGCTTGGGCGCCAGCAGACCGGCGCGCTTCATCGCACTGCCATGGCCGAGCAGCGGCATGGCGGTGGCGAGCGACAGGTCGCGGTCGAAGTCCGTGCCGCCCACTCGGATACCGTCGTTGGCGAGGATGTCGTCGCTGCGGTCGGACTTGCCGCGCCGCTCCGGCCCGATGCGCACGATGGAGAAGTCCGACGTGCCGCCGCCGATGTCGGCGATCAGCGCCAGTTCCTCCCCGGTCACCTGCTGCTCGTAGTCGAGCGCCGCGGCAATGGGCTCATACTGAAAGGAAATGGCGCGAAAGCCGACGGAGCGCGCGATCTCGCCCAGCGTCTCCTCCGCCGCAGCGTCGCCGGCCGGGTCGCCGTCCACGAAATGGACCGGGCGGCCCAGGACGACGTCGGTCAGCTCGCCGCCCAGCGCCGCCTCGGCGCGCCGCTTGACCGCCTCCAGGAAGGTGGCGATGACCGCGCGGAAGCTGATGCGGCCCTTGCGCAGCGCGGTATCGGCGTCGATCAGGTCGGTGCCCAGCATCGACTTGATGGAGCGCATCAGCCGCCCCTCCACGCCCGACGCGTAGGCGTCGATGGCGGCCTGCCCGACGGTCACCGCGTCGGCCTCGAAATCGAAGAACACGGCGCTGGGCAGCGTCGCGCGCGCGCCGTCCAGCGGCAGCAGCCGGAACGAATCCGCGTCCCGGACACCGAGCGTGGTGTTGGACGTGCCGAAATCGAGGCCGCAGGCCGTCATGGGATCCCCCGCCGAGAGCAAAGGGGCGACGCTATACAGGGGCCGGCGGATCGGATCAAGCTGTGCGTGTGGGGAGTGTTGGCGGCGTGTGGCCCCCTCCCCGACCCTCCCCCGCTTTGCGGGAGAGGGAGTTTGGACGAAGCGGCGGCAGTCCCCTCCACCGCGCAAGCGGGGGAGGGTTAGGGAGGGGGCATTACCGACCGGCTCGCCACGATGTGGTTCAGCGTGATCGTCATCACCGCCTCGCCATGCTGGTTCAGCGTGGTGTAGCCCAGCCGCACCGTGCCGCGGTCGCCACGGCGGGATGGAATGGCCTCCAGCACCTCCACGCGGACGCGCAGCGTGTCGCCGGGGCGGACCGGGCGCAGCCAGCGCAGCTCGTCGCCACCGGACCCGCCGAGGCTGGTGCCGGTGATCGCCCCGGTGTCACGGAACAGCCGGAAGGTCAGCGACAGCGTGTGGAAGCCGCTGGCGATCAGCCCGCCGAACGGCCCCTCGGCCGCGGCCACCGCGTCGATGTGGAAGGGCTGCGGGTCGAAGCGTTGGGCGAAGTCCATGATCTGGCTGTCGGTGACGGTCGCCCCTTCCGTCTCGATGACGTCGCCGACGTGGAAATCCTCGAAACAGCGCCCGGCCATGCCCTTCCCTTTCGTCGCTTCTTGTCAGCGGGGCATCGTTGCAACCGCGCGCCCCGCCGCACCTTAAACGAAAATGCTGCCCTCCAGATAGAGCACGGCCGTACCGCCGATCTTCACCCGGTCGCCGGCCAGCTCGCAGGCCAGCGAGCCGCCGCGCGCCGACACCTGCCGGGCGTTCATGCGCGTCTTGCCCAGCCGCTCGGCCCAGTAGGGAATCAGGTTGCAGTGGGCGGAGCCGGTGACCGGGTCCTCCGGAATACCGCTGTCCGGCGCGAAGAAGCGCGACACGAAGTCCACCCCGTTGCTGCCCGGCGCCGTGACGCAGACGGCGAAGGCGTCCACGCGGGCCAGCGCGCTCATGTCCGGGTTCATGGCCCGCACGGCGGACTCGTCCTCATAGACCACCAGCAGGTCGCGAGACGTCAGGTAGGCGACGGGCTGCGGCCCCCCCAGCGCCTCCAGCAGCCCGGCCGGCGGCTCGGACACCGGCACCGGCGGGCGGGACGGGAAGTCCAGCGTGAAGAGGTCGCCGTCGCGGGTCACCGTCAGCATCCCGGCCTTGCGGGTCTGGAAGTCGATGCGGGTGCGGCCCGGCTCCAGGATCGTCGCGATGACGAAGGCGGAGGCCAGCGTCGCGTGGCCGCACAGGTCGATCTCCAGCGTCGGGGTGAACCAGCGCAGCTCGTACCCGTCACCCTGGCGGACGAAATAGGCGGTCTCCGCGAGGTTGTTCTCCGCCGCGATGGCCTGGAGCGTCGCGTCGGGAAGCCAGCTTTCCAGCGGCACGACGGCGGCCGGGTTGCCGGCGAAGACGGCGTCGGCGAAGGCGTCGACCTGATAGATGGGCAGGCGCATGGCGGGAGTCCTCACGGCGTGTCGGTGAAGAGGAAGGCGCGTTCGTGCCGCTCGAGCCCGGCCTGCTCGTAGAAGCCGACGGCCTTGGGCGCGGAGAGGAGAAGGCACATCGTGCCCTCCCCCACCTCGGCGCGGGTGCGGCGCATCAACTCCTTGCCGATGCCGCGCCCCTGGAGGGCGCGGTCCACGGCGAGGTCCGACAGGTAGCAGCAATAGACGAAGTCGGTGATCGAGCGGGCCACGCCGACCAGACCCCCGCCCGAGCGGGCGGTGACGATCAGGTCGGCCTTGCGCAGCATCGCCTCGACGCGCGGCCGGTCCGCCACGGGCCGGCGCTCGGCCAGCCCGGAGCGGTGCAGCACGTCGATGAAGTCGTCGGCCGTCAGATCCGGCTCGATTGCGTACACAATGTCGGTGCTGCTCACCCGTTTCACTCCTTCCAGAAAGGCTTGCGGGTCTCCGCCTCCGCGTCGGCGCGGCTGATCCCGATGTCCTTCAACAGATGGTCGTCGAGCTTCAGCAGCGCCTGCCGCTGCCGCCACCGGTCGTGCGCGGCGAAGACATACTCCAGGGCTTTCCACAGGGGGCGGATGCCGACGGTGAGGACGCGCGCGATGACCGGAGCGGTGGTCGTGGACGAGGACAGTCCGGCGGGACGGGTCGCTTCGGTGGTGCGCATGGTTTCCTCCATCGTCAAAACATTCGGCCCCGAACAATCGAGACAATGGTGATTATGTGGGCGCAATCGCCCCCGTCAATGTCTTAATTGTCTCCATTACATTTCCGATATCGGATGTATCCGGAAAAGCACAGGTCTTCGAAGGGCCAAGTTTTCCAAGGGACAGGTCATCAAAGGGACGGCGCCGCTCAGCGCCGCCCCCCCTGCCCTCACACCACATCGACCGGGGCGAGACGGCAACCGCCGCCATCGTGCTCCACCTGGATGGTCGCGTGGCCGATGCCGAACCGGTCCTTCAACTCCTGCGCAACCCGCGTCAGCAGCTCGTCGTCGGTGCCGGCCCCGGGGCGGACGAGGTGTGCGGTGAGCGCGGTATCGGTCGTGCTGAGCCCCCAGATGTGCAGGTCATGGACCGCGACGACTCCGGGAAGCCCGGCCAGATAGCGCTCGACCTCGGCACGGCTGACGCCCTCCGGCACGGCATTCATGGCGAGGTTGGCCGACTCGCGCAGCAGGCCCCAGGTGCCGACGACGATGACCGCCACGATGACGAGGCTGACCAGCGGGTCCAGCCATTCCCATCCCGTCCAGCCGATCAGCAGCGCCGCGACGACCACGCCGAGCGACACGGCGGCGTCGGCGGCCATGTGCAGGTAGGCTCCCCGGACGTTCAGGTCGGAATCCTTGCCGCCCATGAACATCCAGGCGGTGACCGCGTTGATGGCGATGCCGACGACGGCCACCCACATCACCGTCCCGCCCTGGACCGGCTCCGGATGCATGAGGCGGCCGACCGCCTCCCAGGCGATGGCGCCGACGGCGATCAGCAGGATCACGGCGTTCAGCAGGGACGCCAGAATCGAGGAGCTTCCGAAGCCGTAGGTGTGGCGGTGCGTCGGCCGACGGCGCGTCAGCCAGGCGGCGCCCCAGGCCAGCAGCAGGCCCAGCACGTCGGACAGATTGTGCCCGGCGTCGGCCAGCAGGGCGACGGAGTTCGCCACCACACCGTAAAAGGCCTCCACCGCAACGAATCCCAGGTTCAGCGCGGTCCCAACGGCGAAGGCCCGGTCGTAGCGGACCGGACCGTGATGGTGGCCGCCATGCCCGTGCCTGTGTTCATGGCCGTGCTTATGGTGCCCGTGTTCGTGATGCCCATGCTTGCGGTGATTGTGTCGATCGGCATGCCCGTGATTGTCCCCATCATGATCCGCCGGGTCATGATCATGGTCGTGGTCGTGGCGGCATTGCCCCTGGTGATGGGCGTGCGCGTGGTCGTGCGACACGGACGTTTGCTCCTGCTTGCTCAAGCCCCTTGGCGGCGGGCGCTCCCCGGCGAAGACTGCGGTTCCGCTTGCCTTCCTGTGCGCCGCTCGCTGAGGATGGACCCTCCAGTAACTAGAGGGTCAAGCGTCATGTCGGACAAGTCCACGCTGTCCATCGGCGCGCTGGCGAAGGCGACCGGGACGAAACCGGAAACCATCCGCTTCTACGAACAGATCGGCATCCTTCCGCAGCCCGCGCGCACCGCCGGAAATTATCGGATGTACGGCCCGGACCATCTCCGCCGCCTGACCTTCGTGCGCCGCGCGCGCGAGTTGGGTTTCCCGCTCGACACCGTGCGGGCGATGCTGGCGCTGGCCGACCAGCCCGACCGGCCCTGCGGCGAGGTGGACGCCATGGTGGTCGAACAGTTGCACGAGGTCGAACGCAAAATCGCCGACCTGCAACGCCTGCGTGAGGAACTCGACCGTCTGGCGCACCAGTGCCGAGGCGGCGGGCGCGTGGCGGATTGCCGCATCGTCGAGGCCCTGTTGCCGGGCAACGAGGGCTTGGGGACCGGACCGGACCATGCCGGAATGCCGGCCAAGGGGGCTTGAGCCGGGCATGAAAAAAGGGCTGGCCGCGCGGCCAGCCCCCAGTCGTGCCGGAGAGGACGCCCCCCGGTTACTCGTCGCGCTGTCCCATGAGCTGGAGCAGCATCTGGAACAGGTTGATGAAGTTCAGGTACAGCGACAGCGCACCCATGACGGCGAGCTTGCTGTTGGCCTCATGGCCGTAGCCTTCGGCGTACTGCTCCATGATGGTCTGGGTGTCGTAGGCGGTCAGGCCGGTGAAAATGACCACGCCGATCACCGAGATGGCGAACTGCAACGCGCTGGAGCCGATGAAGATGTTGACCAGACCGGCGATGACGATGCCGATCAGGCCCATCATCAGGAAGGAGCCCATCTTCGACAGATCGGCCTTGGTGGTGTAGCCCCACAGGCTCATGCCCGCGAACAGCGCGGCGGTGATGAAGAAGACGCGCGCCACGCTGGCCCCGGTGAAGACCAGGAAGACGGAGGCCATCGACACGCCCATCACCGCGCAGAAGGCCCAGAACAGCCCTTGCAGGCCGCTCGCCGACATCCGCTCGAACCGCCAGGACAGCACCATCACGAAGCCCAGCGGCGCCAGCATCACCACCCACTTCAGCGGCGTCGTGAAGATCGGCACGTACAGCGCCGGCGTGCTCGCCACCAGAAAAGCCACCAGACCGGTCAGGCCCAGCCCCAGCGTCATGAAATTGTAGACGCGCAGCATGTGCTGGCGCAGCCCCTCGTCGAAAAGGGCGCGGTCCACGGCGGGGGCGCCGGCGCCCCATCGGCTTTGGTTCGGGTATTGGTTGAACATGACGAAAGCTCCCTCGTTTACGCCCCTGGTCAAGGTGCCGGATTGCCGGACCGACGTCCGGCATGACAAATCCCGGCGTGGCGAAGCGCGGCCGGCGAGCCTTCCGCTTCGCGGTTCCAGATTCGCATTGTTTGGATGGAAAAGGGCCGCCACAGGCCGGAAGCGCCCTGGTCGGGGCTGGGCGGGGCGACAGAAATCTTGATGTCCGTGGCCCTGAGGCCTGTGGCGTTCGGTATCCGGTGCGAGGTCTCCATCGGGGACCCTCCAAATGCGGTCACGCCCGTCGGCGCAAGAGCAGGTGAAGGGATCCGACATCGCAGCCGACGACTCGACTGCCAGAGGGGCCCGGATCCAGAACGACCTATGAGGTGGCGACGCCCCCCACCGCCGTCAAGATCCCGCCTCGCCATGCGGGGCGGCAAAAAATGCGGAGAACTTGGATTGCTCCGGCCTGTTCCCATATCGCGGCGGGTGGAACAACCAACGGAGCATCGGCGCTTTGACCGACGCGCATCACAGACGGCTCGAACGGCGGGTCGATCGGATCGAGGAACGGCTTCCGGGCGCGATGGCCCGCATCCTGCGCCGGCTGCGCGCGCCAGAGGCCACCTGGGTTCGGGTCCCGGTGGGCTTTTTGCTGATTCTCGGCGGGGTGTTCAGCTTCCTGCCGGTGCTCGGCATCTGGATGCTGCCGCTCGGACTCGTCCTGCTCGCCTACGACGTGCCGTTCCTGAAGCCGCCCATCGGGCGGGCGCTGGTGTGGGGCGAGCGGCGCTGGAAGGAATGGAAACGGCGCCGGCGCGCCGCTTCCTCCTCGTGAAAGCATAATTTGAAGGCGGTGACTCAGGAATAGCGGGCGAAGTCGCCGGGGTCGGTGTGCGCTTCGCTGCGCATGTCTTCCCGGTGACCGACACCCATATGCCCCTCGCCCATGTTGCCCCCTCCCATGTTGCCCCCTCCCATGTTGCCCAGGCGGTGGGCACCGCCGTTGGTCATCATGGCCTTCATCGGGCAATGGCCGCTCATGCCGCGCGCGACCAGGGCGGCGCCGGCCAGGCCCATGACGGCCCCGCGCCAGTCGGCCCCGCGCCGGACCCCGCCGGCGGCCATGATCAGGCCAAGCCCGGTGGACAGCGCGCGCTCCATGGAGCTCAGGTTCTGCTCGCCCCCGAAAAAGCGGTCGTAGGTGTGTCGAATGGCGTTCTCGGCGGTCATTTCCATGTCACTCCCGGCAATGCCCGGCATGGTGGAGGCCCGATAGGGGCGCCGGGCGGGCAGGATTCCAACGCTTCCCGCTCCGTCCGGGTTCCCTCTTCCGGCAATCGCCGCCCGGCGGCCGGACAACCGGAGCGGGACATTCCGCCCGCTGAAATGAGGACAATTCGACGCCCCTTGCCGAATCCGTGGCAAAATGTCACCATTGTGTGCATGACAGGCTGGACACCCGATCTTTCCAACCGCCAAGGCCCGCGCTACCGCGCCATCGCCGACGCCCTGGCCGACGACATCGCCGGGGGGAGGCTGCCCCCCGGGACGCGGCTGCCGACGCACCGGGACCTTGCCTACACGCTCGGCGTCACGGTGGGCACGATCACGCGCGCCTACGCGGAGGCCGAAAAGCGCGGCCTGATCGGTGGGGAGGTCGGGCGCGGCACCTTCGTGCAGGGGCAGCAGCCGTTGCCCCCGCCATCGGACCCCCTCGCCTGGCACCCGCCGCCCGAGCCGTCCGTCATCAACATGACCGTCATCACGCCCGAGCATCCGCTCGCCACGCAGACGCTCGGGCCGACGCTGGCCGCCATCGCGGCGGCGGGGAACGTCGGGGCGCTGCTGGAATACGCGCCACATGCCGGGTTGCCCTCCCACCGTGCGGCCGGTGCCCAATGGCTGGCGCGCCAGCACCGCGTCGCCGCGACGGCCGACAGCGTGATTCTGGCCGCCGGGGCGCAGAACGCCATGGCCGTGGCGCTCGCCGCCGTGGCGCGTCCGGGCGACGTGGTGCTGACGGAGCGGCTGACCAACTACGGCGTGAAGACGCTGGCCGCGGTGCAGGGCTTCCACCTGGAAGGTGTGGCCATCGACGAGCATGGCGTGGTGCCCGACAGCTTCGACAGCGCCTGCCGCCGGCTGGCGCCGAAGGCGCTCTATCTCGTGCCGACCATGCACAACCCGACGGCGGCCGTCATGCCGACGGCGCGGCGGCTGGAAATCGCGGAGATTGCCCGGCGCTACGGCGTGGTGCTGGTGGAAGACGACGTGTTCGGATTTTTGGTGAACGAGCCGAAGCCGATCCAGGCTCTCGCCCCGGACATCACGCTCTACCTGACGAGCCTGTCCAAGAGCGTGTCGGCCGGCCTGCGCGTCGGCTATGTGGTCGCCCCGCCCCCGCTGGTGACAAAGGTCGAGGCGGTCATCCGCGCGCTGCAATACTCCTCGCCTCCCCTGCCCTCGGAGGTGGCGACGCGCTGGATCAACGACGGCAGCGCCGACCGCATGGCTGAGTTCCAACGCAACGAAGCGGCGTCCCGCCAGCGCCTCGCCCGCTCCATCCTGCCGGCGGATGTGGTGTGCGGACACCCGGCGTCGCAGCATCTGTGGATGGTCCTGCCCGAGCCCTGGCGCCGCGACGACTACATCGCGGAGGCGCGGCGGCGCGGCGTGAAGATCACCGGCGCGGACGTCTTCGCGGTCGGCCGGGCCAGCGCCCCGCACGCCATCCGCCTGGGGCTCTGCCAACCGCACACGACGGAGGAAATGACCCGCGGCCTGCGCGCGCTGGCCGACGCCCTGGCCAACCCGGAGTCGGCTATGCTGTCGATCGTGTGAGGGATGCGGCTGCCGTTGGGTTTCGCTGCGCTCAACCCAACCGACGAATGCGCCCTCTTGTAGGTTGG